>CAYNNP010000097.1:0-22303 GCA_964398215.1 uncultured Pirellulaceae bacterium
GTAATCCCGTGTTTTCGAGCTTTTGGGCGAAGCAGTTGTGGGTAAAGACAAGGCTGACGCTTCGGGTTACCAAAAAACAATACCTGACGCAAAGGCGCAACTCAAAACGGCGTTATGGCGGGTGCGTTATGTGAACGGCCGAAAGTCTTGACAGCCACTTATTTCGCGAGCGGTCCTTAATACCGCTCCGGACTATACGCTACAATGAAACGATCAAAAGGGGACTCTCCATCAAAGGGAACGCACAGATGATTCGAACACGTGTTTTACTATCGTCGCTGATGCTGTTGACCACAGCAGGGTTTTGTTACTCGCAGCAACCAAAGATCGGCGGTGATTTCATTCCGCCCGATGCGATGCTGACAATCACGGCCAATCCGTCGGCACTAATGAATAGCAAGACGACGGTGCTTTATCCGTGGGAAGTCGCCGAAGCCTGGTGTCTTGATACGCTTGGTTTCTCGCTGGAAAACTGCGAGTCGATGAAGTTCGTTTCAGCAACACCTGGACCGTCGGGCGTTTCCGCAGCGCTTGTGATTCAGATGAAGACTCCGTTCAGGATCAATGATTTGACTGAGTTGGTAATCGGCGATGGTGAGACATTGGATGTCGACGGACTTGATTGCCTCGTGATCCCTGACTCGCCGGATGTAGTGATTCATCAATTCAATACGCGGACCTTCATCATCAGTTCGCAGGATTATCTTGATAACGTGATCGAAGTTGCAGAGGGTAACGAAAATGGTCCGTTGGCTTTGCTGGCGAACGAAACTGATCGCGCTCCGCACCTGTCATTTTTGATGGCGGTTGAGCCTGTGCGAGCGATGGTGAGTGGGTTTGCACAGATGATGGTCAATCAGATGCCGCCGCAACTCCGCGAGTTCGCCAGTGTTCCCCAAAAACTGGATGCGATTAGTTTCCATTTGAATATGGATGGAAAAGAGCGGGGAGTGATCCTGAACCTAACGGCGACTGATGAGGCAGCAGCAAACGACCTGCATCAATTGGTCACCGATGGTCTTGAGATGACGCGCGACATGGCACTCCAACAAGCGTTGAGCCAACTGCAAGATGCCGAAAACGATCCTATTCAAGCGGCTTCTACGAAGTATGCGAACCGAATGAGTGAGATGATTCTCGATGGTGTGATGCCAGAACAAAACGGCAAGAACATTACGTTCTCCACAGGCGTTCCGATGGCGGACAACGTGATGCTGCAAGCCATGTTTGCCGGAATGCTGTTGCCGGCCGTACAGCAGGCTAGGCTTGCCGCCGTGCGTGTCGACGGTCAGAACAACCTGAAAGAAATGGCGTTGGCGATGCACAACTACCACAGTGCCTTTAATAAGCTGCCTAGCTCAATTAAGGATGGTAACAACAAACCGCTGCTTAGCTGGCGCGTCGCGATTTTGCCGTTCATTGAAGAACAAGCATTGTACGAGCAATTTCATTTAGACGAACCGTGGGACAGCGACCACAACAAAACACTGATCGCACAAATGCCGGCAGTGTTTAAAAACAAACGCGTCGACCTAGCCAAGGGTAAAACTGTCTATCAAGTCCCAGTTGGGCCTAGTTGCATGTTTACCGGCAAAGACGAAATCCGTTTCCGTGATGTCATCGACGGGCTTAGTAACACGATCATGATTTATGAATCTTCGGCCGATTCGGCCGTGGAATGGACCAAACCATCGGATGTAGAAATTGACTTGGACAATCCGCTGAAAACAATGGGCAATATTGGTGGTGCTTTCTCGGTTGCTTTAGGCGACGGGTATGTCCAGCAAGTTACTCGTGACGTCGATGCTGATGTTTTAAAGGGGCTGCTGACCCGAAATGGCAAAGAGTCTGTCGGCGATTTTTAGTCGGCACTCCTTTCGCTAACTGGTGAGATGAAACAGCCCCTGGACCACTGCCCGGTGCATCGGGTGGTGATTCCGGCTTTGCAGTGGGGCCCTGTTTGTCCTTAAGTGGCCGACTCAACCGGTTCTGGTAGAACCGGTTGAGTACCTGGTAAAACAACCACACACATTCATTCGCTTGAAACCTTTCACGGAGCAATTTTCTATGGACGCGATGGACATTCTGGGTGCGCTACTTGGCAAGAAAAGTGGTTCTTCTAGTCGAGGCGGCGATATCTTGAAGGACATGATGTCGGGACGTAGCCGACAGCCAAGCCCCAGTCGCGCGCCTGTCCCACATAGCTCGCGGCGTCCAAGAACGATTGGTGACGCAGCAAAAGGACTGGAGGATTTGTTGAACGTTTCCAATGATCGGCATAACCAGCGTCGCCAGGCTCCAGCGTCACCTCCGCCGCAGCGACAACCGCCCGTTGAACATCAGCAAATGAATGATCAAGCTGAAATTCTGATTCGGGCGATGATAGGAGCTGCCAAATCTGATGGGCAAATCACTGAGTCCGAGCAACAAGACATCTTGAAACGTCTGGATCACGTGGGCCAAAACGAGATCAACTTTTTGCGTCAAGAGTTTGCAAAACCCGCAGATGCAAGAGAACTCGCGTGGACGGTTCCAATTGGAATGGAACAGCAGGTTTACCAGATCTCTTTGATCGCGATCGATCTGGACGAACAAAAAGAGGCCGAGTATCTGGCGGATTTGGCACACGGACTTCGGCTGGATCCAACCGTCTGCAATAACATTCACCGAAAACTTGGGGCACCAGTCATCTTCCAGGAATGATCGGCGGTCGGTTAAAGTTATGTGATGCCAGCGAAAGACGGAAAGTGTTTTGCCGCTGCTGGATTTCCCCCAAGGACTCGCAGCAAATGCGAAGGTTCTTGCACTGCTTTTACGATCAAACAATATAGCTGACTGGAATCGACGAAATGGACTTGTTCACCATCGCAGCAATTGTGATCACCCTGTCGGCCGTTTTCGGTTATGTCAACGTTCGCGTTTTGAAACTTCCCAATACCATCGGTCTGATGGTCATTGCGATCTTGTTCACGTTGGCCCTGTTCGCCAGTTCGTACTTTACGAATGTTTTTCTAAATGCCGCGAATCAACTGGTGGCTGCGATCCAGTTTGAGACGGTGTTGATGGACATCATGCTCGGCTTTCTGTTATTCGCCGGAGCGATGCATACCAATTTTGATCAGCTGCGTGTTCAGCGTTGGCCGGTGCTCGTGTTCGCAACACTCGGCGTGCTGTCGTCTACTTTTCTGGTCGGGTTCTTTGTCTACTTTGTGTTTGGCTTTCTGGGGCTTGAGATTCAATTCATTCATTGCCTTTTGTTTGGTGCACTGATCTCGCCCACCGACCCGATTGCTGTTCTGGGCATTCTGAAGAAAGCTGGAGTGCCCAAAAAACTGGAGACAAAGATCGTTGGTGAATCCCTCTTCAATGATGGAGTAGGCGTGGTTGTGTTTTTGACGATCCTGAAGGTCGCGGGTGGCGGCGGCGCGCACCAGGACACCACTCAGGTGCAGCCCCAAGCGTCAGTGCATTCGGCTGTTACATTGGTGTCGAACTCGGAAGCGACCGAAACAATGCCGAAGCTGTCGGATGAACTTGTGGCGGAGGCTGAGAAAGAAGCCCAGCCGCCGGCTGATTCGGATTCGACCGAAACTACAAATGCCGGCGCTGTGGCCAAATTGTTCTTGCAAGAAGTATTGGGCGGCATCGCACTTGGGCTGCTGCTTGGGTTTCTGGTGTTCAGGCTGTTGCGAAGTATCGACAACTACGAAGTCGAAGTCATGATCACACTCGCATGTGTCATGGGCGGGTATTCATTGGCACACGCAATGCATTTGTCAGCGCCGCTGGCGATTGTGGTTGCTGGTTTGATTGTCGGCAACGACACGGTTCGCGGCACTGCAATGAGCGAAGAAACGGAGCAGTATGTCGATCGATTCTGGGAGTTGTTGGATATCCTGATGAATGCGATTTTGTTTGTGTTGATAGGTCTGGAGATGTTGATTCTGGAAGTCCGGCGCGAGTACATCATCGCTTCTTTGGCCGCGATTGGAATCGTGTTGCTTGCGAGGTACCTGTCTTTGATTGCTCCGGTCCGATTCTTTGCAAAGCGATTGCAGTTTGTTCCTCACACGTCAACGATCATGGCATGGGGCGGTCTGCGAGGCGGTATCTCGATCGCCTTGGCACTTAGCCTTCCGGTGGAAATGAACCGAAGCCTGTTTGTAACAGTGACCTACGGCGTAGTCGTGTTCTCGATCATTGTCCAAGGGCTAACAGTTGGCAAGCTAGCCAACCGATTGATCGGAACGAACGAGACGTAATGTAGCGAAGCGAAAATCGTATGTGCCGAGCTACGAATCCTTCAGTTTTCGGACTGCGTTTCTGGCGCGTTCCAAAAACTGTTGCTTCGGTTCGCCTGCTTCCAAAAAGATCGGCGTACCGATCGTGATGCAACTTAAGAGGGGCACTGGCAAGAATTCGCCACGGGGCAAAATCCGATTCACATTGTCGATATAAACTGGCACGAGTTCGAGATCCGGCCGTTTCTTGCCCATGTAGTACAAGCCGCTTTTGAACTTTCCCATCTCGTCGTCACCGGAGCTGCGGCCGCCTTCTGGGAACACGATCAACGAATAGACATCCCCCATTTGCTGAAGCATGATGTCGATCGGGCTTCGGTGGACTTTGATTTCTTTGCGATCGATTAACAACGCATTGAAACTCTTCGCCATATGACGCTTGAGCCAGCTCCCTGTCCAATAGTCCTTTGCCGCCACGGGACGCGTTACCAACCGCAGTTCTTTGGGGAGTGCTGACCAGAGCACAACCGCGTCCAAATGGCTGGTATGGTTTGCAAAGTAGATTCGTTGGCAGGTCTCGGGCTGGCAATCTACCCAGCGAACGGTAAACCCGCTGAAAAGCTTGGCAAGAAGAACGATGAATTTGCTGGTCAGGGTCATGCCCTGAGTTTACTTTCCGCCAGTCTCTTTGCGAAGCGGAGTATCCAGCAAGCCGCTCTTTATGTTTTCTAGCGTGGTCGGCTGCGTGACTTTCATGTCACCAGATGCGGCTTTGTCGTACATTTTTACGGCCAAGGATTCGTATCCTTTGACCATTGAATCCAAGGAACCGGATCGCAAAACAAGTGCTCGCCCCGCCGCGCCGAATTCGCGACGCTGCTGAGGATCGGCCAGCAAACGGCTCACTGCCGCAGCAAAAGCATCCACGTCCTCGGATGGTACAAGGTGGCCTGTTTTGCCTTCGATGACAGATTCACTTACGCTGCCAACATCGGTGGACACGACTGGTACACCACAAGCCAACGCTTCCAAGATAGAAACAGGCGACGCTTCGTTCAGCGAACAGAGTGAAAAAACATCCAGTGCAGAAACGATCCGAGGCGTGTCGTGGCGTGTCCCCAGCATGTGAATGCGGTCGGCAACATTCAGTTCGCGGGCGCGATTTTCGATGTTCTCGCGTTCTGGGCCATCGCCGACGATCAACCAGTGAGCGCTTGGAAACGAATCCTTCATCTTGGCCGCGGTGTCGACCAACATGCAGTGATTCTTTTCGCTCCGGAGAGCAGCCACCAACCCGACAAGCTGCGAATCACTTGGCAATCCAAGCTCATCACGAACGCTTTTGCCGGCATCCGCGTCTGGTTTGAAGCGGTCACAATCCACACCATTGCGAATGACATGGACCTTGTCGGCTGGGAATTTTTCAAAGTCACGGAGGAATTCTCCGTGGGAATCAGCGACGCCGATGAACGCGTCTGTTATCCGAGTCAGTGCGCGATTGGCCTTGCCGACACCATCTGGCCAGCCAGTACTGTGAAGCGCCGATGCAATGCAGGGTACACCAGCAATGTGTGCTGCCAATCTGCCCCAAAACATTTTGTCACCAGCTCCGATCGTGATCACAACATCAGTGCGTTGGCGATGAAATAGACGCGCGAGCCGATAGAGAATCCGGAGATCCCATTTAGCCGCAATCATATTTGCATGGACTGGAAACTCGCCGGAAATCTGTTCGCCCAGTGGCCCAGGTTCCTTCAAGCAAACGACTTCTGGTTGAACCGATTCCGGATCCATGCGGCGAAGCATGTTAACCAGCAGCGTCTCGGCGCCACCAACAGGCATGCTTGTGATGACAAACATCAGACGCAGGGGGCGGACTTGGTTTCGAGGTGGAACTTTCCGCCAAGGTCGTTTGCGCGAGAAGATCATACTGAGTGTCCTTGGTTAACGCTGATCGAACCGGTCGTTGGGACCGGCGCGATGATCGGCGATGCAGCTGTCGGTGCCGCTTCAGGTGGATATAGGATTTCAGGCTCGTTGGAGACTTTGTTTCGATCAAACGCAATCCACTTTCTGAACTGCGAAAAGTTCTGATCCCCGTGAAACCGTCGAATATGAAAAGGGTCGTTGCCGGGCATGTTGTAGGCCCCAAAGGCACTGCAGAAAGCTTGCAGACCTTCACGACGGATCGTGGCGACGGCCATCTCTGTAATTTGTTCTGGCAAACCGTATGGGAATGCGAAGTACCTGACGGGACATCCGATCAGTTGCTCGAGCTTGTCTTTGGATTCTGCGATTTCATAGTCCACCTCTTCTTGTGATGTGACTTTGCTAAAATCGACATGGTTGAAAGTGTGCAGACCGATTTCGATTCCGGCTTCTGCCATGCAACGTAATTCGTTCACAGTGTTCACTGGCAACGGTTGGTTTGCCCTTAGGTCGTGCTCGAACGGTTGTTGATTGATGATGTGGTTGACTGCTACGAAGTAGACACAGGGTACTGAGAGTTCCGACAGCAGCGGGATGGCGAATTCGCAGTTTTCGCGGTAGCCATCGTCGAACGTGAATGTGATGGTTGGTTCGTAGGAGACGCCCGAAGCGATGAGTGTTTGGACTTCATCGAGCGTAGCAGGCTTCAGATGCTTCAAGCAATATCTGACGTGTTGCTCAAATGCGTCCTGAGTAATGCTCCACGAGGTCGGGAAATGGTTCGCAACGCGATGGTAGAACGAGACCATTGAAGGCGCACTTCCAGCGGCACACAATCGGTCTAAGTAGCGTTTGCGGCTAAACCGAGTGGCGTGATAGTGCCCAAAATGGGCAAGTGATTCTACTGTTTCTCTCAATGTCATTGCGTAAAACGGGCTTGGCGCTGGAACATAACCTCGTCGTTGAATAGCTAGCTCACGTAAACACGCAGGGGTCAATAAGACTGTGCTGTTCCCAAGACAGACTGCCAGCATGCCGACTTAAGATCGGGATACAACGGTTGGTCCGATTATTGGTGTTGCACGGTAACAAAAAAGGTCCAATCCGCGTGCGGACCCAACCACCCAGAAATGCACCCTGGATTTTGGTAACCCGACGCGTGAGCGAGGGACAATCGATCTTGGCTCGGTCCCTCGCTGACGCTTTTTGGAGCTGCGCTTTTTCATGTGGTGCTTGGTTGTAGGCTGGACCAAGGACGCAATACGTGCCGGAACAGCGCAAACGCCTCCATTGTGTCGCAGAGATTACACTATCAACGACGTTTCTACTTGCGTCCGAAGTTCCGGCAATTGCAGCGTTTGCTCGGTCCGGCCTACCCCAAGAGCCCAGCTCTAAAACGGGTGAGCGAGGGACAGTCGATTTTGGCTAGGTCCCTCGCTGACGCTTCGGGTTACCAAAAAAAGGTAGAATACTACTGGTCGAAGGATTGAGCTGCGTTGGCACCCCAGCTAGCGGATGAATCGATATTGACCATTGTTTCGCTTGATTCGAGTCTGAAAGTCACAACGGCCAATCAACCTACTTGTGCTGCCGTGCCCTATTTCGCCGAACTATCATAAGTAGGCTGGATCCTTCTCTCTGAAAACTGCAAAAACGA
The DNA here is from genome assembly GCA_964398215.1 of uncultured Pirellulaceae bacterium. Classification (GTDB taxonomy): domain Bacteria; phylum Planctomycetota; class Planctomycetia; order Pirellulales; family Pirellulaceae; genus CAYNNP01. The sequence goes on from CAYNNP010000097.1 coordinate 7,828, forward strand.
TGCCCAATTTAGCTCGATCCCTGGCTGTAAGTCTTGCGATAGTTTCCTTCGGTTGTGCTGGGTATGCGCAAGACCCCGAACCACAGGCGAATCCGAATCCGAAGTCGTTGGTGCAACAATTGAATGCTCGGGCAGCAGAGGGTGGGATCGTCGTTGGTGAATCGATCAACGGTCTAGCAAGAATTGGTGAATGGAAGTACGTCGAGTATTGGTTGGCAAACGGTGTGTCACCCATCAATGATCAACAGAAATTGGCTCAAATCGCTTCCGAGATAACGGCACCAGTCATGCTGAAGATCCGAACCTATCCGGAGCTAACGCCGCAGTCGTTAGCGGTCCTGAACAAACTTGCAGCTGCACAGAAAGCCGCTCTGGAATCTCCAGCATTTCTTAAGCAAGCAGTTCAGGACTTGAACGGTTCGACAGATTCGCGTTTGTCAGCCAGCCGAACCATTCTTCATGGTGGGAACCCAGCGATCAAAATCTTGGTTGAATCGGCAATCCAAGATCCTCCACCTGCCAGAATTAATGATCTGATTTCGCTCGGAACCGCTTTGGGACCAGGGGCCGCAAATGCTCTCACGCAGCTAACGATCTATGGAGTTGGCGACGCTCGTAAAAACGCTCTAGCGGCATTGGCGAAAGCAAACCCACCGGATGTGATTCTGGATTTGGTCATGGCACTGCACGCGAGCGACGCAACCGAGGCGGAGCGTTCTATCGCTGCTGCGGCCATCCAGCGGATCAATGGCAGTCTTCCGACGCGGGAAGAATCTCTGGCGCTACTGCAAAAAAATCTAACAAACAAAAGGATCAAGGCAGCGAGATTCAAGAACACGAACCAACGGGAAACTTTGTGGAGCGTCAACGACAAACGTGATGGCGTTGTGTTCCAACTCGCACGCTCTTTGCAAGTTGCGTATCGCGATGTGGCTGACGCTGCGGCCCGGATGCGGCGTTTTGGCGACTTGCCAGATCATTGGGTCGGAGTCGCTTTGTCAGCTGATGTTGGATACCGAATCATGATCGATCCGGACTGGGGAGATCCAGCACAAGTGGATGCTGTGCGCAACCAATACGGTCAGTATGCCACTGGCCCGGCACTGTCTGCGTCCTTGAAAACGGCTTTAGAAAATAGAGACATGCCTGGCATCGTCGGCTTGGCTCGATTGATTGACGGGCGTCTGGTTCCAGGTGCGAACGCAGCGTTGGTAACCGAAAATTCGCCAAAACTTTCGCCGCTGGTACAAGCAACGTTGCACGACGATGTGCGTGTACGCTACGAAGCCGCGACCGCAATTGCCCGACAGCGGCAGTCGCGACCGTATCCCGGAAAAAGTTACGTGGATCGATGTCTTCGCGAAATGTCAAAGCTGGAGTCGCGTCCTGTCGCAATTTTGGTTGAAACACGCGGCGAAGTGATTTTGGAACAAGAGAAGATTTTGAAAGCACTGGGTTACGATGTCAAAGTCGTGCAAACGGTCGCGGCCCTGGAGCGAGAAGTCGCGCGTGGACATGAACTTGAATTGATCCTTTCCAAGACAGAGTTGTACGATCATCCGGCTGTTGAATTGATCGATCGAGTTCGCCGCACGAAGCTTGGTGCAACCGTACCGATACTGTTTTATGGGCCAGCTGTGAGCGGAATTCACACATTGCGGTGGCAGGGTGTTTCCAAATTGATCGATCGCCCGAAAACTGCCTACGCCTATACGGAGTTACTGCTAAACATTCAAAACGCTCGCCGACTTCCGGAACTAACATCGCTCGATCGACAACTTTATCGGGAAACGGCGGTTGAATTCCTTGCACTAGACGGCACAAAATAGCCATTCGCGGACAAGGTATCGCCATTTTTGGCTCTGGTGGTTATCGTAAAAACCAATCCAGCTGGTGTTCACTCCAGTGTTACCTCCGCAATCAGCTAGAGCCTGATGGCTATCCTTGGCAAACCGCATTACGGGTCTGACGGCCCTCCAATTCCTGGCATCATTGGAAGTTCGCCAGCGATGCAGGAGGTGTACCGAATCACGCGTCGCGTCGCTGGTAGTAATGCGTCGGTCCTGATCTTGGGCGAGACTGGTGTTGGTAAAGAACTGGTTGCCAATGCGGTACACAAGTTAAGCCATCGCAGCGGAGGTCCGTTTGTCCGCGTGAATTGTGGAGCGCTGAGCGAGAACCTTTTGGAGAGCGAATTGTTCGGCCACGTTCGTGGTGCTTACACAGGTGCCGTCGCCAACCGAGCGGGACGTTTCGAAGCGGCCCACAAAGGCACGATCTTTTTGGACGAAATCAATAGCACATCACTGACCTTGCAAGTCAAGATGCTTCGTGTGCTGCAGGAGAAAGAGTTTGAGCGGGTCGGAGACACAACCACCATCAGCACCGATGTCCGGGTCATCGCAGCCAGCAATTGCGATCTAATGCAGTCGGTGCATGACGGAGATTTTCGCGAGGATCTCTATTGGCGATTGAATGTGGTCCCAATCGAGATTCCGCCGCTTCGTCGTCGTCGGGAAGACATCTCGGCGCTGGTCAAATTCTTTTTGGATCACTACAACGAAGTCAACGATCGCTATGTAGTCCACATCGGCAAGGGCACGTTGGAGGCTTTGCAGGATTACCATTGGCCAGGCAACGTTCGAGAACTGCAGAACTATATCGAACGCGCCGTTGTGATGTCGGAAACCGATGAACTGAATGTTGACATATTGCCACCCTGTGTCACTAGTGGCGCGGTCCCGATTGGCAAACACGTTCAAACAGCGGACTCAGAATCGCTGGCACAAGATCTGGTCATGCACGGTTTGGCGGAAGCGAAAAAGGATGCAGGTGATTTGCACGAAATCGTTGTCAATCGTGTTGAGCGACAATTGATCATGCAGGTCTTGGAGTCTTGCGGCGGGGTCCAAACGAAGGCAGCGGCGCGATTGGGGATCAATCGGAATACGCTTCATAAAAAAATGAAGGAATACGGATTGTCGGATGATTGATCGACCTGGGATTCGTGTATGCCAGCCCGATCATTACCGGTTCTTTGTTTAAAATGCACGCGTTTCCGCCTGGCTGTGGTTTGGAAACACAATCGTCTTCAATCCCGCCCGCAAACCTGTCATATTAGGGGAGTCTAGATATGCAGGGTGCGGCGGTCAGAGTCCGGCGCCCCTATCCCCCTCAACAATGGATCCATGATGCTACGATACTTCACTTCAATGGTTGCAATTGCTGTTTGCCTGATGGTGGTTTCACCTAATGCGAACGCACAGAAATCAGCCGAGGCTAAAGTAACCCACAAAGTATTTTTCGAGATTGATATCAACGGCCGTGATGCCGGCAAGATCGTGATTGGCCTTTTCGGCGACGATGTCCCTAAGACTGCCGAGAACTTTCGTGCATTGTGCACCGGCGAGAAAGGCAAGACGCCCTCAGGCATTCCGCTTTCTTATGAAGATTGTGTCTTTCACCGTGTGATACCAAAGTTCATGTTGCAAGGTGGTGATTTTACAAACGGAAACGGTACCGGCGGCGTCAGCATCTACGGCGAGAAATTCAAGGACGAGAACTTCAAGCTTAAACACGACGTCGAGGGACTCATGAGCATGGCGAATGCTGGTCCCAACACGAACGGTTCACAGTTCTTTATCACAACCGTAAAGACGCCTTGGCTGGACGGCAAACACGTTGTCTTTGGTCGCGTCATCGAAGGCATGGAAGTGGTCAAACGAATCGAAGCCTTGGGATCGCAAAACGGTCAAACAAGACTGCCCATCAAAATTGCGAAGTGCGGTGAGATTAAGGCAGAAATGAAAAAAGAAATGAAAGAAACTCCTCCTGAGTAAGAACCAATTCTCAGGTCACAGTTCTAACGCTACTCGAATCGTTCACACGGTTCGAGTTTTTTTTTCGCGCCCGGCTTGATGGGAATGAAAGCGTTCTTAACGCTTTACACGAGCATTTCCTTCCCAGATGCTCCACACTTGGCCTTCGTCAGCTGGTTGGCCATAGTCGGTGTACATGGTGGCGGCCAATGCGCCAGTCGCCCAACCGAAATGAGTACATTTGTCGCCGTCCCATCCTTGTAGGACACCGTACAACAATCCGCCAACGAATCCATCACCACCACCGATGCGATCCAGAACACCAATCTCACGCGGCTCGACCACACAGTAATCATCACCATGTGAAACGATCGCTCCCCAGTGATGAGTATTTGCACTTTCGACTTCACGTAGCGTGGTAGCGAACAGTGACGCACCGGAGTACTGAGCTTTGACTCGCTTGATCATTTCCTTGAAGCCATCGATCTTTGCCCCGATATCTTTGCCGCCAGCCTCGGGGCCTTCGATATCCAGACACAATTGAAAGTCTTCTTCGTTGCCGATCAAAATATCTGACAAGCTCGCAATTTCTTTGAACGCCGCTGACAACTCTGCTTCGCGTCCACGCCAAAACGAAGCACGATGATTCAGGTCAAACGAAATCCTAGCTCCGTGCTTTTTGGCACTGCGGGCGATCTCGACACAAAACTGACTGGTTTCTTCCGAGAGAGCCGCGATCAGGCCCGACATGTGAACGATCTTGGCACCTTCGTCGCCAAAGATTCGGTCCATGTCAAAATCTTTCACGTTCAGTTTGCGGCCGACTTCGCCTGCACGGTCGTTCTGCACGCGAGGTCCACGAGTTCCCCAGCCACTATCCGCCATATTGATTTGGTGACGAACGCCCCAAGGATTCTCTTGCTCGAATTCAGGTCCTTCGAAATCCATGTGGCGACGTGCAAGGTCGTCTTTGATGAATCGTGCGACCGGGCTGTCTTTGACGAACGATGTCAAAATCTTGACCGGCAATCCCAAGAACGACGAAACACTGCCGACATTCGATTCCGCACTCGTCGCCTGCATTTTAAAGGTATCGCTGCAGTGGAACGGCTGATGATTGACCGGAGTCAATCGTGTTCCCATGCTGGTCGGGATGATCAGAGCGTATTTAGCATCGCTGCGCAAGTTAATCATGTTTGTCTCTTTGTCTGGTTGAATTGGGCGCGGGGTTTGCGAATCGCTAGATCGTCACGGATGCAAAGCCACCGTCAACGCAAATGTTTTGTCCCGTTACGAACGAAGATGCTTGTTTGCTTGCCAGCCACACGACCGCACCAGCGAGCTCTTCAGGTTTTCCAAAACGCGACATCGGCGTGTGGCCAATGATTTGGCCGCCGCGATCGGTATAGCTGCCGTCGTCATTGAACAAGAGTTTACGATTCTGTTCCGCAGGAAAGAAACCGGGGCTAATCGCATTGACACGAACTCCCGTTGTCGCCCACTCACGCGAAAGCCACATCGTAAAGTTAATCACAGCCGATTTGGCCGCTGAGTATGCGACGACCCGTGACAAAGGAATCATGCCTGACATCGATGCGATATTGATCACGCTACCAACGCCGGCTTCCAACATGTCTGGTCCGAAGACTTGGCTGGGCAATAAGGCACCGCCGACCAGATTCAAATCGAAAACATCTCGCCAAGCGTCCAGTGGCAACTTGCAAATATCACCGCCCGGTGCAATGGTTGCTTCTGGGCGGTTACCACCTGCAGCATTGACCAAGACACTCGCTGGCGAACCAGCCCAGGACTTGATCGATTCACGCGCGGCATTCAATGAGTCTGCATTGAGTCCGTCAGCGGCAAAGAACTTTGCAGTCCCGCCGGCGTCTTCGATTTTCTTGGCACGCGCGTTTCCGCGTTCTTCGTTTCGTCCCACGACTGCAATTTTTGCACCAAAGCCTCCTAAGGCCTCGGCCATCATGCCGCCAAGTTCACCCGTGCCGCCGATGACGACTGCAACGTCGTCGCTAAGTTTAAATATGTCATTCATGCCCAATAATTTAGCCGGAAACGGGCCAACCGCCCAGGGGCACAGACCGTCGCAAACAAGGTCCAAACGCTTTACTTTGCATTACGTCAAAGGAGCCATCGCCACCGCAGCAATAGAAACGGGTGGCTAAAGCAACCAGGATTTTGCAGCTCAGTGCCTACTTCTGTTTCTTCTTCGTTTTCTTCTTGGGTCTTGGAATCACGTTTGCTCTTTTCGCCCAGTCACGCCACTGCGACACCATTTTCTGAACTTCTGCCGGGTGCTTTTTAGCAAGATCATGCTGCTCGGTTCGGTCTGCGGACAAGTCAAAGAGTTCGAACTTGCCACCCAAGCCCTGGCGAACAATTTTGCGGTCACCGATTCGCATCGCCGCATTGCCTTCGTGTTCCCAATACAAAGTGCGTTGGGCAAATTCACCTTCTCCAGTCAAAAGCGGCTTGAGGCTCTGTCCTTCCATTGGCAAAATCGGCTGGCCGCGGAACTCTGCCGGATATTTGGCTTCACCCAGATCAACGCAGGTCGCCATCAAGTCGATCAAGTGCGTTGGCGTCGTGATCCAATCGTTCGATTTGCGCGGCTTGATTCCTGCTGGCCAATGGGCGATCAAGGGAGTCGCAATCCCGCCTTCGTGGTTGTAGTGCTTGTACTTTCGAAACGGCGTGTTATTCAAATGCGCCCAGCACCGGCCGATGAATACATTCGAATGCTGGTCGCCGGGATGCTCGCCTTGGTACTTGCCCTTGATGCCTGTTTCAGCGTTACCACCATTGTCCGATAGAAACAGAATCAACGTATTGTCCAACTGCTTTCGATCACGAAGCGCCGACATGAGCTTGCCAAGGTTTTTATCCACCTCATCAATCATTGCCGCATAGATCGCCATCATATCGTCGTAGCGATTTTGTTCTTCGTCAGACAGAGAGTCCCACGCTGGAATTTCTTTTGGGCGCGGTTCAAGCTTCCAGTTTTTGTCGATCAAGCCCGTTTCGATCTGGCGTTGGTAACGCGCCACCCGCATCTTGTCCCATCCTTGCATGTACTTGCCACGGTACTTGGCGATTGTCGACTCCGGAGCCATGCAGGGAAAGTGCGGTGCAATGTGAGCGAGATACCAAAAGAAAGGTTTCTGCTGGTCAAGTGATTCGTCGATGAATTTGATTCCTTGCTCGGTCCACAAATCGCTGCCGTACCAAGGAGGATTGAATTGTGGATTGGCTCGGTCGACTTTTTTGCCATTCAAATACAGTTCTGCATTTCCTTTGGGGCCGGTTTGATCTGAAAAATGCAAACCGCCTGCGGGCAAATTCAGACTGCTCCCGAAACCTCGCTCCCAAGGAGTGACACCGAAAGAAAATCCGACATGCCATTTGCCTGTCATGATCGTTGCGTATCCGGCGGCTCCAAGTACTTCGGCGATCGTGACGCATCGATTGTTCAGATGTCCGCGATAGCCATCCAGTTTTTGGTCGGTGGTCATCCATCCCATTCCGGCTTGATGGGAATAAAGCCCGGTCAATAGGGTTGCTCGAGTCGGGCAGCATCTTCCTGTGTTATAGAACTGTGAAAACTTGACGCCGCCAGCAGCCAGCTTGTCCAGATTCGGTGTAGGGATCTCGCTCCCATAAGGCCCAATGTCAGAGAATCCCATGTCGTCAACCATGATGACAACAATGTTGGGACGAGCAGCGAAGGCGGCGGTCGCCAGGATGCAATGAATCGTTGTGAACAACAAAGCAGCGAATGGGCGCACAGCAGATATCCAATGAAAGTAATGTGTCGGCTTCCGGCCTTTTGTTTCGAATGCTGATTCTATCCGGTGTCCGACGCGAATGGGGTTATGCCGGCCTCCGAGGTTATTAATTTTTGTTTTGTGAGCCGCTGGCGCTAGCCACGGGCCTCGATAGATTGCGCTATTAACCAAAGGCCCGCGGCTAGCGCCGTCGGCTCAGTAAATCGGCAAGCGCCTCAAGACTCTCGCTACTGTGAACGTTCGAGACGCGTCATTAGCCTTACGGCAAGCTGTCGATGAATTCGTCGAAAGCGACTCGATACATTTCCGGCTGGCGGTCGTTGTGGCCACCGCCTGGGATCGAAATTAAACGCTTGGGTTCATTCGCAGCATCAAAAAGTTGCTTGCCCAACCGATAGGGAATCACTTTGTCAGCCTCTCCATGGCTTTGTAGCAACGGACCATGATACTGACTGATCTTGGCCAGTGAATCCAATCTCTGCGTCATCAGCAGCGATGCTGGCAAGTATGGAAAGTGATGCTGACTGGCTTGCGGGAGCGATGTAAAAGTGCTGACCAAAACCAATCCGCGAGCGCCATCTTTTGCGGCCAAGTCGACTGCGACGCCACCGCCTAGCGATCGTCCCATCAACACGATCTCTTGTTCAGATACTCCTGTTCGCTCGGCCAACCACTTTCTGGCTGCCCGGGCATCCATCAAAATCCCTTGTTCGCTCGGTTCCCCTTCGCTACGACCGTAACCGCGATAGTCAAAAACCATCACAGCCAATTGATGCCGCTTGTTCAGTAAATTTAGCGTGGGAGCTCGACTTGCGATGTTGCCAGCGTTTCCATGTAACCAAAGTGCCACCGCGCGACGTTTAGGATGGTCGATGAACCAACCATTGAGTTTGGTACCGTCAGCGGATTGGAAATTTGCGTCCTCTATCCCGCTTGATTGCGGCAACTGCAGCTCATCTGGCATCTTTTGAGGATGGTAGATCAGCTTCTTTTCTAAACCGGCCAGTGGCGACATCGACCCCATGGAGGCACATCCCGATGCAGTGCAAATTCCAACTGCAATGATCGACAAGAGCCCCAGCGTGTTCAGTCGTTTCGCGTTCAGATTCATTGCACTTTAGTTCAAGCGTCTGATGTCAAAAAGTTTCTTTGCTACTGTCATCTATGCGTTAGCAAAACTCCCGGTGTGGTGTCAATCAACATCATTAGGAATCACGATTGAAGAAAGCGGGATAGGGGCTACGCGGTGCCGGATGTTTGAATGCAAAGGTTGTTCCGGCGAGCATCTTAAAGCTGAATCGGCACTCACATTTGATCCGATTTTCTATGTGTAAACGGCACCCTCTCCTTGCGCACAATACGAAACATTGAACAACCCACATCCAATGGTTCACTGGCACCCGCAAAACGACGCGCATGCTAGCGCGTTCCAGTCCTGGCAACTCGGTGATACTAAGCAATCGGCACAAGTTCCCCAATCGCGTCTTGTCGAATTGCACAAAGCGTTTACCCGTGAAACAGAACAGTTGCACGCGATCATCGCTGCCCTCGAGCATTCTGCAAAAACTCGAGAGTTTGAATTACAAACACTTCAAAACCAATTTCATCAATTGGGATCGGTTCTCCAGCACACCACCAACGAACTGTCGATCCAGCAACAACGACACTTCGCCGAACTCGAAGAACTGCGCGACTTCCAAGACAATGAACACTCGCACCTCGCTGGACTCCAAGCCGATAAGTCGCGGCTGGCGTCGGAGCTAGAAGCGGTCCACTCTGAGCTTGAAAAGGCCAAGAAGGCGAATCGGAAACTTGCTATCGATTTCGCCAACGCAGCGAACAAATCTCCGGCTGCCGATTCGCAAACGCTTACAGCCAAAAACGCTGAAATCCAGCGACTTTCTCGGATGATCGACGCAGTCGAAACGCAGCACACTGCGGACAAGGAAGAGTTTCGCGACCGCATCGCAGAGTACCAAGCGAACCTTCAGTTTCAGCAAGAGTCAGCCGCCACATTGCGCGATGAACTGCAGACGCAATCAATGGCGTTCACCAAATTTAAGCAGGAACGTTCTGTTGCTGAGAATCGCGCGCTGAGGGCCGCGAGAATACACAACGCGGAAACCGAAAAGCTGAACAAGGAGATCGAGAATGCAAAAGAAAGGCTCGCTAGTCTCCAGCAACAATTGAACCAGCGCGATCGCGACAATACTGACTTGCAGGTTGCCAACACCGGTCTTGCCGAGACGGTTGAAAGCCTAAAGATCCAGCAGGAAGATTATGAAAAAACGGTTGCTGCGGCCAATACGGAACTGGCGACGCAAAAACAAAGAAACCTTGAGCTTCATGCAACATTGACGGAACGCGAACATATCGCGGATACCTTCAGTTCCGAGGCGAACGCTCTCAAGGTTGAACTTAGCCTAGTCCAGGCTGAGCAACAGAACCTAGTTGCGGAAATCCAAACACTGCAGGCAACTCACCAAACCAGCACCAGTGTCCTGGAGTCGCGACTTCAGGATTCCGAAGCCAGTAACACTCAGCACACGACGACCATCGCTGACTTGCAGGATTCACTGGCCGTCGCAGAACTGCAGTTGGCTGAGCGCGACGACAAATATACGAAGCTCCAGCAGCGTTTGGAGTCCGGTGAGAGTGACAATGAAACCTACGTCGCTGAGCTGAATGACCAATTCAATGCTCAATACGATTCTCTCAAGCAGACGCACAAAGACGAGGTCGAAGGTCTGGTGCGGCTTGCGTCAAAACATGGCTCGGATCTATTGGCGGCACAGGAGCAGCTTGAGGCAGCGAACACAAAAATCGCTAGCCTTGAATTGCAACTAGAGTCCGTCAATGCACAAATCGAACAGGCAACCCTTGCGGCGAATAAATCTGATCAAGAGACTACGCAGAGAATCTCGGAACTGAATGCTGTACTGGCTGACCAGCAACACAAGGCGACAGAATTTGCCAATCAGAATACGGCGTTGCAAAACAACGTCGACCGACTGCAGCTTGAACTGCAAGCGTCTCAGGAGCATGCCGCAACTGTTCTTGGGAATCAGAAAACAATGTCTGAATCGCACGCAAAAGAACTTCAGGCAACCGTTGGCCTGAACGCTCGCCTTGCCGCCCAGAAAGATAAACTGACAAAGCAACTGGCAGAGAACGAAGCAAACCTAGAAACAAAGAACGCCGAAATTGCAACGCTTCAACTGGAACACCAGGCCTTGCAAGTACAGCTGGACGAAAAGAATTTGACGTCGGTCCCGCGTTCAAGGGTCCAGCACTATCGTCAAGCCGTCAACAATCTTCGTAGCGTTTTTCTAGAGCAACGAGACAGCAAAGCCCAAGCCGATCTTTCGATAGCGCAGTTGAACCAAACGATCGTCCACATGGAACACAATGCTGATGGATTGAAGACGCAGATTCAGCGTGAAGCAGCCGCCCGCAGAAAGGCAGAGTCAGCACTGCGACGGATTGCTAAATCCGGTTTACAGGAAGACGATCGCGAGACCATCACGACGATTCGGCTTGACGCAAAAGTAGAGCGTTTAACAAGAGAGCTCGCGTCGTCGCGCAGAGCGCGTATGATCGAACGACAGCAGAACGCGGCGGAACTGAAGCGTGTCCTTGAATCGAACAAGGATTCTGGTGCACCGCAGGAGTAGCGGTTCGCGCTGGCCGATTTACGGGAGCCCGCTGTCGGCTCATGCCGCTTGGAGTTTACGGCTTTTTTTGGCGTCGACCAATACACCATCACGCATTCGATGGCAGACATCGGCATTTGCGGCAATCGCGTCGTCGTGAGTGATCATCAAGATCGTCAGTCCTTCATTGCCATTAAGTTCGGTTAGAAGCTTTAGGATATCGCGTCCGGTTTCACTATCTAGATTTCCAGTTGGTTCGTCTGCCAACAGCATTGATGGACGATTCATCAAAGCACGCGCAATGGCAGCACGTTGCATTTCACCACCGCTCATCTCACTAGGTTTGTGTGTCGCGCGATGAAGCAGACCGACGCGATCCAAAACTTCTTCGGCTCGCCGTCGCAGCTCTTTCCGCGTCTTCAAATAGCCAAACAGGCTACGCCCGATCATCATCGGTGCAAGCACATTCTCCAGCGCCGATAATTCGGGCAGAAGATGGTAGAACTGAAAAATGATTCCGATGTTCTCGTTTCGGAACCGATCGCGAACTTTTCTCGGAGCATTATCGATACGTTGGTCTCCGTACCAAACTTCTCCAGCGTCAGGTTCGTCCAACGTCGCCAACAAGTGCATCAACGTGCTCTTGCCGCTTCCGCTGCGACCCACGAGCGCCGTCACGATGCCCTTTTCTACGCTCAGGTCGACACCACGCAGTACAGGCAACTCAATTTTGTTCTTATGGTAGCTCTTGGTAACACCTTGAGCACGCAAGACGATTTCGTTTTTCATTCTTAGGTTACTCGCTACTCAAATCGTAGGGCGTTGACAGGATGCATTCGTGCAGCGCGCACTGCTGGAAGGACGCTCGCCATCGTGGCGATCCCAATGGCGCCCGCCATCACCCACACCAGCGTGAACGGATGAATGATGGTAGGAATTTCGCTAAAGTAATAGACCGTTGGATCAAAGACTTCTTGGCCAGTAATGGTTTCGATCCACCCCGCCACTTGGTTGATATTCGAGACAAAAATCAGTCCACCAATCAACCCGACACCACTGCCTACCATGCCAAGCGTTAGGCCATAGCTCAAGAATATGCTCATCACTCCTTGGCTAGACGCACCCAAAGATTTAAGCGTGCCGATGTCGCGAGTTTTCTCTACAACAATCATGAAGAACGTTGACAAGATTCCAAACCCGGCCACTGCAATGATCAGGAATAGCAAAATGTTAAGGATCGTGGTTTCCAAACGAACAGCGGCCAGCAACGGTCCTTGCATGTCTCGCCAAGTTTGAATGTTGTAGGGAAAGTACTCTGGCGGAAATCGCTTTTGTAGAGCATCGCGAACAGCGTTCAAATCGGCGCCTTCTACCAGTTTCAACTGGATGGTAGTAACGCTCCGCGCCCCAGTGATTGGGTCCACCATTTGCCGCAGATCTTGCAGCTTGTCCAGGCGAACGAACGCAAATGTGCTGTCGTATTCGCTCATTCCCGATTCGTACAGATCAACGCACGTAAAATACTGGTGAATGACTTTTGTCTTCTCTGCCTTGCCAGCCGCATTGGGGAAAATCAAACGCACATCGTCACCCGGACGCGCGTAAAAATGATCAAGGACTTGGTTGTCGGCATCACGGTAGCGAGTCGTGCAGGTCGAAATCCCCAAGATGATGCCTGGGAATCCTCCCTCTGCATCCTTTTCGCTAGCTGGTTCGTTAGCGGACCCTTCGATCATGTCGGTTGGAAACTGAGCTGCAATTCCTGTTGGGCCAATCGCGCCATCGTTTTCAATCTCGCTGGGCGTACGAAATGTTTCTGTGTTTGCACCAGGATTTCGGATCGCCTCGATGCGTTTTCGTTCGTCTTCGATGGCTTTTTCATAAGCCAATTTTTCGCGCCGATATCCCGCACCTGATGGTGGGAAATCCTTGCGGTCGGGAGCGTAACCAGACTCGCGAAGATCGAACGATACGGACTTTTTGTTTTCGGGATGCAGTAGGTATTTGCCGAATTCGCTGACAGAGTCATACGTCTCGGGATCTAAACCGACCAAGTTGACATGACGCCCGATTTGGTGACCGCCAGCATCAATCTGCAACATCGATGGAACGTGGACACTGTACGAAGAACCAGCAAGCTGATCACCAACGACTTCTTTGATTTCTTTGATATGCAGTTCAGGATTTTCCATCCCAGTGCTGGCGTGGCATTCGATCAAAATGTCGGACGCCAGCCCATGAAGCCGCTCGTGCATCTCGGCAGAAAACCCAGCCATGACGCTATTGACGACAATCATTGTTGCAACGCCCAGCGTCACACTGATGATCGAAGCCAACGCAATGTAACGAGTGCGTAGATAACGAAAACACAGCAACCAACGATACATATAACGCCTTCCTTGGCAAACGACAGCAAACCAGAACTTTTTGTGTGGAAGCAGTCGTATCGTAGAGAGCCTCAAGAGCCCGCGTCTACATCATTCGGAGGGCGCAATAAAGTCATTACTGCGGGCGTGGGCTTCCCTGGGTGGGCTTTTTCAAGTTTTTCATAGCCAAGGAGCAGGCATCGCCAAAATTACTGGAAAATCCGATGCGACAGAATAGCGCTCAATGAGTGCGCGGGATCGATGGTAACCCGACGCGTGAGCGAGGGACAATCAATCTTGACGCGGTCCCTCGCTCACGCGTCGGGTTACCCTGGCGTAGGCCGGACCGAGCAAACGCTGCCATTGCCGGAACTTCGGACGCAAGTAGAAACATCGTTGATAGTGTAATCTCTGCGACACAATGGAGGCGTTTGCGCTGTTCCGGCACGAATCGCGGCCTCGGTCCGGCCTACAAACAAACACCACACCAAAAAGCGCAGCTCCAAAACGCGTGAGCGAGGGACAATCAATCTTGACGCGGTTCCTCGCTCACGCGTCGGGTTACCAAAATGAACCCGAATCAAAAAGTGATTTGCCCCGACTTCAATCGCCGGGGCGGTGCAAGCTTTGCCAAAAACAAGTACACTAAAATTGTTAACCATGCCGCGTCCAACTCTCCCAAAGAGAGAGTGAAATGAAAAACGCAACTTCAAGAATTACACATTGGGTTAACGAGAATTCCTGGCCACAAACAACCGAAGTCTGGCGACTCCGGCTACGGTTTACTTGTCCATCTTTAACACGTTTTCTATGCGGATCATCTGAATGAACAAATC
>CAYNNP010000098.1:0-22252 GCA_964398215.1 uncultured Pirellulaceae bacterium
AGCATGTCGCCACTCCGTGGCTGGCGAATTGCGGGGCAACATCAGTTCCTGAACGATCAAGTAAATTACGTTGCCGCTGTAATTTGCAGCATAAACAGTGCAGCGTTTCCAAGAAAGCGCAACTGGTATGTTGCATTCAACAACAAAAAACTCACGCTTCGGGTTACCAAAAAAACGTAACTGCAAACTCATGTCATGGGCTAGGGGGAACCCAACCATGACTCTATGGCTTGGGCTGAAGTTCAGTGCTCGAGTTGGCTTCAACTAAGTGAGACTTAAAAAAATTACAGATCACTGTCGCAGTTGATTGATCCGAAGCTCCCAGTGTGCGAGGCCAGGAATGTCTGCCCTTGATGATCTTGAAGAATTGAACTTCTGTTTTGTCTTTCGGATTCGTCCAGTGACGTCGCTCAATTCGCTTATCGCTTTCTGAATTGGATACGATTTTGGTAGTCCTGAGAGTCAAGTTCTGACCTTCCGTCCAGAGCTTCAACACAGAATCAACGCTCAAGTAGCTTCCCCAACCATCGCGATTGTCGATGTCTCCTGCCCACTTGGTGACTCGGTCAGCAGTTCCGTGAACCGCCAAAACCGATACACGGTGCTTGGGCACAAAGCCATCGCTTCGTGATTTCATCATCGTACCTGCCACCGGGGCAATCGCGCGAACGATCTGCTTTTCCTCGCTTGCCAGTACGAAACACATATCGCCACCGTTCGACATGCCTGTTGCAAAGACCTGACGGGGATCCAGCTTCAGGTCTTTCGTTATGCGCTCAGTCATGGTTCGAACGAATGAGACGTCATCAACTTTCTCGTCTTTGTGAAACTCGTAGCCGACGTTAAAGAAAGTCTTTCCTCTGGAATCGCGAGTCCCCTGCGGGTAGATCACGACGAAGCCATACTTTTGTGCGAGTGCGGCAAGGTCAGATGAACCACGGATCGAGTCTATCGAACCGGTATAGCCATGAAAGACCCACACCAGCGCTTTGGGCTGCGTGTTGGCTGGAACGTCAAGCACAAACTCCCGCTCCAGTCCCGCAACAACAATTTTGTGTTTGCCCGATGTCCAGTTACTCGTGGATTCCTCGGCAACACAAGGGCGCAAGCCACTTGAAAAGACCGCAGCAACGATGATCAAAAGCCTGGCAAGCATTCGCATTCGCTCTCTCCTTTAATGACAGCCCGAAGAGACACGAGCTGATGCTACATAGTACCCGTTAAAACGCGGTTACCTCTTTCCTGACTTGGCGTAGATCTTGTGGCGGGGGTTTCCGCCGGCGCGGAGGTAGGCTACTAGATTCGCTATCTCCTCTTTGGTGAACGTGTCCAATAGATTCGCTGGCATCATGCTATTCGTTGTGGGACGCGAAGTTTCTACTTCAGAGCGTTTGATCACTGTTAAGTCACTCGGATCCAACATGTTCGTCATGATTCTCAGGTCATCACCTTTCATATTGATGATTCGTCCGGTCACGGCACGCCCATCTTCGGTCAAAAACTGTTGTGCTGCGTATTGATCGCTGATGACTTTACTTGGTTCGATGATCGAAACCAGCAGATCTTTGTACGTATAGCGTCCGCCAGCACCAGTTAGGTCGGGGCCCAAGATACCGCCTTGGACTCCCATGCGATGACACTTGTAGCACTGCGCCGCGACAAAAATCTCGCGACCTTGCGTGAAGTCTGGCTTCAAATCCTCGCTACTGACTGCGTCAAGCAATTCATCGACCTTCCATTGTTTTACCAAAGCACGTGGCTGTTCTTGTTTAACCGCCTGTTTGGGAGGATTCAAAATTTTGTCCAAACGATTCATGTCATCCCTCGTCAATCGTTTCTTAGCAACATCACGAATGTTGTTGATAAAACCACCAAACGACATGCCACCTCTTGCGGAGGATTGAATTTCGTTGAACCATGAAAAATAGGCGTCGTCCAATTCTGGAGTCCAGCCAACTTGGGTCCCGCGGAGTGCCATGGCATAGTGAATTTGGTTTTCTTGGCTAGCAGCCTTTCCTAATTCCGCAACCACACGACGGATGCCTCGAGTATCACTGAGGTACACGAACATCTGACTTAATTCGCGGTCTACCTTGTTGTCGCCCGAGGGAAATTTACGCGGGAGCTGTGCAATAATCTGGTCAGATTCCACGCTGGTGATCGGGCCAATCCGGATGCCGATCAAGCTGTAAGCACGCAACAAATCCAATCGTTGTGAACTGTTCAGGTCGGTCCACGAAATCGAATTCAGCATCTTCAATAAAGGCGCCTTGTCCGATTTCTTGCCGTTTCTGGCCAAAGCAACTGCGGCGATGATCTTGGCATGGTCGTTGGTAACACCCAGAACCTTGTCTCGCCAGTTCGCGACAGGTTGTTTTTCAAGTGCGATTCTAGCTGCAAACCGAACACCACGATCGGCATCGCCCAGTGAAGCAAGCGCGGCATCAACAACATCGCTGGAAGGACTGGAGAGATGCATGTCCTCTAGCGTTTTTCGTTTTTGTCGCAAGCGTTTTGCCTGCTTGTCGCCTTTCGCCGCAACCGCATCTTCTTTGGCTCCTGTCCAGCGGATCCGATACAAACCGCTCTGCGTTCGTCTGCCACCGATTGTAAAGTACAGCATGCCGTCGGGGTGGACGACGATATCGGTCACGGGCAAGGGAGACGCGGTGGCAAATGTTTCAAAAGAACCGGCGTAACTACTGCCGTCTTCGGTTAAATGGACGGCGTGAATGTTGCCGTAGCTCCAATCGCAAATGAACAGAGCATTCTGATACTTGGCAGGAAAGTTTGCTCCATAGCCAAAGCAAATACCTGTCGGCGAACCGGGACCAATATTGACCGCTGCGCCGAATGAGTCGGGATAATAGGCAGGCCATTTGCCGGTGCCGTTGCGCCAACCAAATTCGGCACCACTGATGACATGATTGACTCGAGTTGGGCGATACCAAGGCGTACCGACGTCCCATTCCATGTCCGCGTCATAGGCAAACAACTCGCCATCTTTGTTCAGTGCGATATCGTATTGGTTGCGAAAGCCTGTCGCGATCAGTTCGATGTCTTTGCCATCAGCATTCATCGAAAGCACAAAACCGCCCGGAGCCATGCGTCGTGCGTTATGTCCACGAGCATCCGGCATCCTGCCCAGCAAGTGATCTTCTTTCCAATTCTGTGGAACACGTGAACGATCGACCGTGGGTAAGTTCGTATTGTTGCCCGCACACATGATGATACGTTTGCCATCGGGCGTCAGAATCATTGCATGGGGACCGTGTTCGCTGCCTCCGTTCAACGGCAGGATGTGTTCTTTTTTGTCGTATTGGTCATCACCGTTGGTGTCAGTTAGTTTCCAAACTCCAGAGATATCGCCTCTATGATTAACGTTGGCATACAGACTGCCGAACGCACACAGCAAACCTTGCGCTCCCGTGAAGTCGATTGAGAGTTTTTCGACCTTTGTTTCGCTACCTGATACATCGATCCGATACAGCCCGCCGTATTGGTCACACGCCACCAACCGTCCTTTGGGGTCAACTGTTAGGCTGACCCATGAACCTTGTTTGTCGCTGGGTACTTCGTACAAGAGTTCGGCTTTGAATCCCTCCAACGTGCTGATTTGATTGGATTTGGTGATACCGAGTCCGTCGCCAAAAGCGAACGTTGCGGAGAAAGTGAATACCACGAGCAGCGCGGCAATCCTTGATTCCTTGAGCATCAAGATCGATTCCTGTGAAGGTGGGAAGCTGGGGGTCAATGGTGTCAAAGAACGCCAGTTTTGGAAGTCAAATGAGAACTCTGCGGTCTTTTCGAACCCATCATAGCGGGTTAATGGAGCTCAGGTGCGGGGAACAGGCAGTTGCCTCGACCAATTTTGGACCTGACCGTATAGTCCAGGTGGATTTTCGTTCCCTCAATATGGGCTCAATTGAAATATGTCTGTGATCAACGATTCAAAACAACTTCAACGACGTCTTGGCTGGGACAAGGTTGCTGCGAACAGCGACATCGAACGTCAGCACTTGCACGATTATCTTTCGTTGCAGCTTGCCTCCGCAGGATTGATTTCACCAGACGAAGATGGTGACCCTGAATCGATGACGACCTACGCTGCGGGCATTCTGGAAACCCTGCGTGTAAAGAACCGTTTACTAGCCGACCACCGGGCGTCGGTGGATCTGCGAATCGAGACCTTTCTGAATCGGTACTTCGCCGACATCATTGACGGTCCGCTCCAGTTGCCTGGCCAAACTTTGACACTTGATCGTCACGGTATGGCACGAGCACTGAGTTTGCCAAAGGACGGACATAAATTCGAGAACGAACTTGTGAAGTCCTATCGTTGCACAAACGGAGTACTGAACAATCCGCGCGCTGACCGGCGCACAACCGCTGGCACGTTCCATGTTGTGGACGGTGGACTTGCGATTCCTGGCGACAAGCGAATTGTGCCACGCAGCGCGTTCGTTAATTTGTTCCAAGCAGCGATGCAGCCGCCGGACGACTTGATGCTACTGCCGTACACCAGTGATTCAAAGCACCCAGCGGGGACTTGGGTTTCATTGTTGCTGCGGCCACAAGTTTGTCCTGAAGTTGCTGGCCACTGCGAAGCCAAGTTCCTTGAAACACGATTCTTTGTGCCCGGTTCGCTTGTCAGCAACTTGGATTTTGTTGAATCCATTTTCGGCAACGGTGGCGACCCAATGATTCCGGATAACGATGCTGGTCTGGACGTTAAACATTGGAGTGGTCACACGGGCTGTGTCATTCTTGCTCCGCATTTGGTCAAAGTCACCAAGAAAGACATGGGGCTGCCGCATTGGGATGATGCCAATGACCGCCAACGCAACGACGCGATGTGCTGGAAAGACGAGTCCGAACTGTACAACGACGGATCGGCATTCAAAGTTTCTTGTCGTGACGATTCTGGCGTGATGGTGACGATCATTGCCGACAACTATTACGGATACTGCAAGAAAGAAGTTAAAACACAGATCGGTTATGCCGCCAATTTGATGGGCGCCGCCGAAGAAGAGCATGCGGGCGGCGCACTGGCGTTCGCTTCGTATTCGCTGGGCGATGAATTCCAGGTCAACAGCCGCCGATACAATGGGCGACGCTTTGAGGACGTGGCAAACGACTATGCGGAGTTCATTGATGTTCGCCCAGAAGGCTACGGTGTCGACAAACACGACCCAACCGTGATCTACATTCCAGAAGACGCGCTCGCGACTCTAAACGAACGATGCATCAAATGGAAAAAGGACGGACAAGAACAACGTATTCCGCTTTCACCGGCCAACATCTATATCGCGCCCAGTGGTTACAAACTGCGTTTGGAAAAACACCCCGCGGCTCCGTCATGGCGTCTGGTGGGCACCGTTGGCGAAGGCATTTTTTGCCACAAACCCTGCACGGTTAGCGGTGGCGGTAAGAGTGAAATCAGCAAGAGTCTCCGTGACTACATGCTGTACGGTCCAATCTTTGTCAGTGACATTGATGAAGACATGCAGAAACTGGAAGAGATCTTTTCCAAGACGTTTCAGGATCGCTGGTCAGAGTCTTATCCCGGCCGTATCGACTACAGCGAACGGCCCAGCCGCAAGGTCTTGGATCCAACACGCAGTTTGGGCAGCGTGATCAAACTTCTGACGTCGTCGCCGGATTACAACGACGAATTCAATGCTTGGCTGGAAAGCATTCCCGAGCACGTTTATTCGATGGCGCTGATCATCAAACGTTTTACAAAGCAAGGCATGGAAGACAATTGGCGCGATCACTTTAGCGTCGATATCGTCAACGGATCCAACGGCCACGAACTAAAGATCGGTGAGCGAGCGCTTGTAGGAACCTATCTTCGAGTTGGTTTGGACAAATCGAACTGGCGAACTTTTAAGCTTCGCCAAGACTTCATCGCGGCAGCCAAGGTGCAACGCGAAGACGATATCAGTTGCAGCGTTGTGGTTCCAGCGGCGGCTGTGCGTGACGTTGGCCCCGCGATCGCGGAGCAGCCGAGCTACAAGTTTGTGGAAAACTGCGAATATCGATTGTTCCAGCGTCCCGATGACGCTGTCCATCGAGGGTTGGACAAGCAAACTGAGTATGACCTTTCGCGGCCTGGCAACTTTATCAGCAACTTTGAACCGCTGGACACCAACCAAGTGCGGAGAATTGTTTCCGACGCCATCGAGTTCGACAAGTTCACCGGACCGATCGCGAACTTACTAACCGAAGCGGCCCAAGAAGATGACGGTTATGTCGTCAGCCCGGCCGATCCACGAATCGTCAACGGGCAACGCACCAAGAATCCGCGGTACTTGCAAGACCGTCCCGACATGGTCAACGCACGCGATACTTATGTTGCCATGCGCGGCGTACAACTGCATCGCAAACTACCGGCAGATTCGCCCGTTCAAATTCCCGTTGGCGCCGTGCTCAGTGGCAGACGCAACAATCCGCCGGACCCTGCCGCCGGTTTTCGGTCGCTGGCTGTTTACTCGCCGCTGCACTACCAGGAACTTCCTGAATTGTTGATGGACTACGTTTGCTCGTTGACGGGCAAGAGTCCCAGCACAACCGGCGCGGGAAGCGAAGGCGCTTTGACCAAAGGACCTTTCAATGCATTGATGCCTTCGGTGGATTTGAATTCCGTGATTGCATCGATGATATTGACGGGGCTGGGTGGATTCAGCACGGCGGCAGGACATGTTGGCCCAAGGTTCCAGGTCGGTCACGACATTTCACTGCTGGTACCGGAAATCTGGTGTCGCCTGGGACCAAAGGAACGTGACCCGAATCAGATGATCGCAGATGGAATGCTGGAAAAGGTCGAAGACTATCAATACGACGGACAGTTGATTCCCGCCAGTCGACTTGGCTATCGAATCACGGCAAAGTTTGTTCGATCCTACATGGCTCGCGTCTTTGATAATCCGGACAAGGTGTTCAGCGACGAGATTCTTCGCCCGGAACAACAAGACCCCGCGTCATTCGCCGATGGAGTTTTGTATATCGCAGAGGCTCAGAAACGAGTAGCCGAGTTGTACCTTGTTGACGGCGGGTACGAACTGGCCTGCCCACCACTTCAAGCGATTTTGAACATCATGGCTAATGGTAATCACCAAGGCTTGACGATTGACGATCCTAAGATTCGAGAAATGTTCACCTGTGATTCTTTGCTTGGCAGCGATTGGTATCGTCGTCGCCTTGCTCAAAAGAAGTATCGAGACACCGAACATTGGAAGGGCTTTGTGGAACGGCTAAGTTCATTCCAAAGTACAGATGGATCAGGATCAGTGGATCTGAACGCAAGACTGGAATATGCCAAGAGCATGTTGGCCGCAGCAGAATCTGACGGCTACGAAGAATCTTTGGTCGGAACTCTCGGTGCAGATCCGATGCGTCCTTCAACGACTGATGTATCGTTGGTCGATCGCCTAGCCAGCGTTTGAACGCCCGCGTCCGGCAAACCATGTAGCCGAATTCGCCAGAGTTTGGCGAATCCAGCTACTTTTGAACTTGATGCTAACGATTCGTCAAACTATTTGGACGCTTTCTTTAGCTTCTCTTTGAGCTGAACCAAGAACGGTTCCAGGCGTTTCTTTTGGCGCTCATCAGCTGCCGAATCGAGCGCCTTTTCCATTGCCGCGATGGCCGCTTTTGTGTCGTTCGCATCATCATGCAATCGAGCCAGCGTATCGAACAAGAATGGTTTGACAGTTCGGTCACCTTTGTCGGCAACTGCTGCCAAGGCTTTGGTAGCCGATCCAAGCAACGGGCCTGCTTTGCCGCCAGATTGAATCAAGTCATGAATCGAATAAGCGAACTGGCCGACCTGCCGTGGATCGTCCTTCATCAAATCCAATTGCTCTTGATAGAAAGCGACTACATCAGGATCGACTTGGCCAGCCGACAATTTCAAACTGTGCCGTGTTGCGATCCATTCCTGTTTTATTGCTGGGTTATCAGATTCCTTGCTCAACTTTTCAGCCAAGGCAATTGCCTCGTCAAACTTCTTGGCTTGAGCAAGTATCGAAAGTTGCTCATAGTTCTTTTCCATATCCGCGCGTTCTTGAAACTGCTTGCGGAATGCTTCACGATCCCACTTGTCGCCAACAACTGCAGCTAGAGGCTCATCCATTTCCATTGGGTGTCCGATCCATTCGACCATGCCGGTTTTGCCGACGATGAACGAAGTCGGGATGCCCTGTTGATTGGCTGCTTCCATGTAAGCTTTGTGTGTCGATCTGTCTGGGTCCGTGGTCAAGCAATAGGCGGCAGTCACATCAGAGATCTTCTTGCCTGCTTGTGGATGATCGCGATCCATGATTCCCTTGACCGTTTCAATGTCCTCGTCCGAGACGCTAACAATTTGAACTTTCTGGCCACGATACTTGTTTTGAAGTTCTGCTAGGTGAGGCATGCTCATCACACATGGTCCACACCATGTCGCCCAGAACTCAACCACATAGACGTTTCCTTTTTTGAATTCCTTGACAGGCTTGAAGAATCCATTTCCGTCTTGAACCCAATGTTCGATGTCCAGCGTCGGAGCAGCCGAACCAATGGTTAGATCCTTTGCCGTGGCATCGGCAGGGGACCAAGTGGCGAACAAAATCGCGGCACAGAATACGACAGTCAAAAACATTCGTGTGATCATTTATCGGCAGGTGGTTTGAGTGTTTAAATGGAACACAATGGTAGGAAAGAAAGACAGAATTTGGCTAGTGCATAAATGCACCAGAACACTGAGGACGCGGCTTGGCGTCGGTGTCTGTTTTTCGCGACTTGTGATCAAATCAGCGTCAGACATCATTAAATAGCCTTGCTGGGGCTCGCTCCGCCAAATCCAATGCGTAGACACTTTACTTCAGGAGGCGAATCAAGCTAGTGATGGAAATTTCAAATGCATAACAACGCTTGATTTGAAGCAAAATCAAACGCAATCGAACATCTTTGATGACTTTCGCTGCAGCGGTTTGGCAACCACTGCTTCTAAAAGAAGGTGTAGATAAACGGCGCTACCGGGGATGCGGCTAAGAACGCAAGGGCGGTCAGCAACACCATGATTACTAAAATCGGAGTTAGCCACCACTTCTTGTTGTGCACTAAGAACTCAACAAACTCTTTGATCAAACCGGGATCGGATTGCTGAGACAGTTCAGCAAAATCCTGGTCAGCCTTTTCACTTGGTTCGGATTCGTCCGTCATAACGCGGATTGCTCAATAGGTCTTGAAATAACGGTCGTCAGATTTTGGTGCGCGGCGCTGGATCCAAAAACTGTCGACGTGTTCTTGTTTCTTTCGCCGCAATGGATCATAGCCACGGATCTTTAACAAAAATCCAATGGGTGTGATGACTCCAAAGTACACAATTCCTAACAAAACAACAGACACGACCAGCTGAATTGGATACACACATGCCGAGAATCCTCGGTGAATCGGCCTGCGTGAACCAGGAATTCCGTAAAACACCGCCAGCAACAAGACCGCCAATACGGATCCAATCGCTGCCGCAATGCCCAGCTTAAAACGCCAATACACGATCAAGCCCAGAATGAATATCAAACTGGCAAGCGAGAGGCCGAACCATCGTAGTTGGCTGTCGGAAACTGGTCGGTTGTGTTGAAGCATCAAGTTAGGTTCGCTTTCCTACTATCAATCGAGTTCGAACTGCGCTAAATGTTTGTCCGCATGGTTTGCGTTCCCACTGGGCTGTTGTTCTTTGATCAGAACGAAATCTTCGATCACTAGCACATCCATATTGGTCGCCATGAAACAACGGTAGGCGTCTTCGGGCGTACAAACAATCGGCTCTCCACGAACGTTGAAGCTGGTGTTGATCAATAGCGGACAACCAGTCTGCTGCTGAAAGGATTCCAACAAGTCGAAGTACCGTGCATGATGATCTTGGTCAACGGTCTGGACTCGCGCGGAGTAATCCACGTGTGTGATCGCGGGTATATCGCTACGCACCTGTCGAACACGCTGCAATCCATCGGCGTTTTCTTGAGTTGGTTTGCGCCGATCTTTTGCGACGTCGAACACCAACAACATGTAAGGGCTGATCGAGTTCGCAGGCATCTCAAAAACTTTGTCAGCTTGGTCAGCTAGAACCGACGGAGCAAAGGGACGAAAGGACTCACGGAACTTGATTTTTAAGTTCATCTTGGTTTGCATCTCAGCGCTGCGCGGGTCGCCCAGGATGCTGCGACTGCCCAGTGCTCTTGGCCCGAACTCCATTCGCCCTTGCATCCAGCCAACCACCTTGCCATCTGCCAGATGCTTAGCGACGACCGTCGTCAAATCATCGTTTGAGAATCGAGTGTAGATTGCATCCGCTTGTTCCAGTGCCGTCTCGATTTCGCTGGATTGAAAGTTGGGTCCTAGCAAAGTTCCCTGCTGGGCATCGGGCGCGATCAGTTCGCGATCCTTTTTAAGGAGTTGGTGCCAAATGAAAACCGCGACCCCAAGTGCGCCGCCAGCATCGCCAGCAGCGGGCTGAATCCAGATATTGTCGAATGGTCCTTCACGTAAAAGCTTGCCATTGGAAACACAATTCAGCGCAACACCGCCAGCCATGACCAGATTGTTTTGGCCAGTGATTTCGTGCAAGTGGCTTGCCGATTTCTGAACGACCTCTTCAGTAACTGCTTGCACCGAAGCAGCCAAATCCATATCCAGTTGCTCGATCTTTGACTCTGGTTGACGTGGGCCGCGTCCAAACAGATCATGAAATCGCGCGGACGTCATCCGCAGCCCATGGCCGTACGAGAAATAGTCCATGTCCAACTGAAACGAACCATCATCGCGGATATCGATTAGGTGATCTCGAATCTTGTCTGCGTAAATGGGGTTTCCGTAAGGTGCCAACCCCATCAACTTGTACTCTCCTGAATTGACACGAAATCCTGTGAAGTAAGTGAACGCGGAGTACAGCAACCCAAGCGAATGTGGAAATCGCAATTCGTGTGTCAACTTCAGCTCATTGCCCTTGCCGACGCCCATCGTCGTCGTCGCCCACTCGCCCACGCCGTCCATCGTCAAGATCGCCGCCTGATCAAATGGAGATGGAAAAAAAGCGCTGGCCGCGTGCGATTCATGGTGTTCGCAAAACACGATTCGCCCATCGTACTGGCCATCCAGACCGCGACGAATCTCACGGCGCAAGTTCAGTTTCTGGCCAGTCCATTGTGGCATCGCTTTGACAAACGAGCGGAAACCCTTGGGCGCGTAACTCAAATAGGTTTCGAGCAAACGGTCGAACTTCATCAGTGGCTTTTCATAAAAACCCACAAAGTCAAGTTCTTTCGCCGTCACGCCCGCCTGTGCAAGACAATACTCGATCGCGCGGGCAGGGAACGCCGCATCGTGCTTGATCCGCGTAAACCGCTCTTCCTGAGCAGCCGCAACGATCTGGCCGTCCACGATAATCGCAGCCGCCGAGTCGTGATAAAAAGCCGATATGCCGAGGATTGCGGTCATCGATTACAATCGTCTCTTTGCGATTGGCGTGAATGGAAAATGCACGAGGTTTCGCACAGAGCCCTTTTTATTTTGCGAGTAAATTTTGCCCCGCGATAAACACGTTAGCAACGAAACACCACCAGAGAAACCACCACGACGGATTTCTCTACGCCGAAAGGTTCTGTTTAGTTTAATCACAGTCGTGCTATTTTTCGCAACGGCCGAGATTCTGCTTCGTTTGGGTGGACTGCAGCTTGACCAGCGGGTCGAGAAAATGCAGTTCACTTTTCCGATCGATGACTACAACAGCAACCAGCCGCAACCGTTCCTAAAACGTGATCCACAATTGTTTTGGAAGCCCACGCCCAACGTTTTGGATCACAATTCGCAAGGGTTCTACGGCCCCGAATTTTCAATCGAAAAACCTGCTGGCAAGTTTCGCATTGTTTGCCTGGGAGATTCTTGTACTCATTTTGGCCCCGAGACGTATCCAGATATGTTGCGAGCCATTTTGGAGAAAAAAGCGCCCGGCAAATTCGAAGTGATCAATGCGGGCGTGATTGGATACACGTCCTTTCAAGGTCGCCGGTTATGGGAAACGAAAGTTTCTGATTGGTCGCCTGATCTAGTCACTGTGTATTTTGGTTGGAACGACCACTGGTTATCGATTGGACTTGAGGACAAGGAACAAATCGCCAGCGAACCATCGATCGCAATGAGATGGCTGGGCAGCTCGCGGGTATTTCAATTTGCGCGCTGGTTGAAATCGGGCACGGGTACACGATCCAGCCGAATGCGCGTCGAGCTACCCGACTACAAAGACAACCTGACAACGATCCAATCCCAATGCAAATCAAAAGCGGTCAAGACCATTTTTCTGACTGCACCACACGCTTTCAATTTGGGCATCCCGCCGTATCTTCTAACGTCAGGCGAGATCGCAAATCCTGATGATCTGATTCCGCTACACAATCAATACAACGCAGCAGTTCGTGAGGTCGCAAAAGCAACCCAATCCACCCTGCTTGATACAGCTCAAGAAATGGAATCGATGAACAAGCAAGAGCTATTCATCGAAGATCATATTCATCTCTCCGAGTCCGGCCGGGCCTATGTAGCAAACAGGTTGATGGAAACTCTAGAACAGCAAGGAATCCTGAAGCAGTCGGAATAGCCGGATCGGAAAATCCTGTCACTACTTCAGATCGACTGGTTCAGTGACACGCATCAGCATTAGGTCGCGGCCGGTATCATCTGCGCCCGTTGAATCGCGAATGGCCGTGCCAAAGATCATCCAATGCCCCATCTTGGTCAGAACCTCGGACGACATTTCGATGGATGTTGGCTCTTGATTAGTTCGCCGGAAATTCGCGTCCAAATCCACCTTTAACTGAACGCCATCGCGAACCAGTGCAGCCGTCCCAGTGAGCGAGAATTCACAACACCCGCTGGTAGTTTTGGCACTCAATTTTCCGCTCGTGCCTGTGCGAATCTCCATCAAATTCAGGACGAATAAATCCTTAAAACCGATGGCCTTGAGTTTTGTCTGCAGTTCTTGCTCCAGTGCCATTTTGCTCAGCCCGGACGACTCGGTGAGCCACATGACTTCCACCAACATTCGCGAACTTCGTTCAGAGCCTTGCTTGTTGGTCGCTTGAATTTCGTTCATGATTGATTCGACTAAAGCAACATCTTCCTTCTTGCCGCGAACAATTATCCCATGCTGTGTGTTTGAAACTGAAACCTTTAAATCAGGGACAAGCTTCACGACTTCCTTCAAATCAAAAGACGCAGGTGTGCGCAATACCGTCGTACTAAAGTCTTGATCGCCTGGATCATCGATGATTTCAATCAGCTCACGTATAGCGTTTTGTGATTCCTTATTGCCCGCAACAATCAGCCTGTTCAGTTGCGGGTCCTGCGCTATTCGCAGGTTATTGTCATCCCCCTGCAACGTCGCACCTATGACCTCAAGAGCCAACTTCGCTTGGATATACTTCAAGTAATACACCTTGAGAGTACTATCCGATTTCGTCTCGGGCGACTTCGTCTCAGGCGGTTTCGCTACCCGCTCCGGCGAAACGCGAATGCGTTGTTTGGGCGGTGCATCCTGCGCTGACGCAACAAGACAAAACATGAGGGAAAAACAGAGTGTGACTAGTGAAAGATTCTTCGTTTTCATTAGTTGTCCTTAGTGGAGTTTTCCTGAGACGACACAGAATCGTCGTCAGCAGACGTCGTCGGATAAAGCATCACGAACGTGAATTCGTCATTAACATATTTGGTTGTGGATATATGATTCGACACCGTGAGTTTTCGGATGACTGCAGGCGGCCCATCGCTTTCTTGATTTGCTTGGTCATCAATGTCATTGGTTTGCAATTGGTTTGTTTGAACAGTTGAGCCGGGTTTTACCTCGGCAACTTGCTCGGCGCTATGCTGGTTCAACTGCCAGGCAACGATACAGCAAATCAGGCCTGCGGCAGTGGCGATCATTGCTGCCCATCGCCAAGTTGCTAGGCCTGCAATCGATTGAGTTGCTGGCGCGAGGTTGTTTGTTTCAGGTACCCAGTGGAAACTCGCGAATGATTCATCAGCATGCTTTCGCAATGCTTGATCCCATTCTCTGGATACTCGCAATTGCTCTGAACACTCGGCGCATGCATCGAGATGCTGTTCATAGTGTTCACGCCACGCCTGCGTTCCACCACCGTCGAAATACAGTGGCCATTGGCTGCAAAGTTCTTTATCGTCATTGCTCATTCGTATTGTTCTTTCATCTTTGGCTCGAAAAGATCCATTTCGGATTTCAATCGCTTTCTTGCTGCAAACAAATTCGACCGAACAGATTTTTCAGTGATACCAATTGCCTCTGCGATTTCATTCATTTCCATTTGTTCAATCACTCTCAAGTGCATCACCTGTTTTTGCCGGGCAGGCAATCGATCCATCGCTTCGCAAAGACGCTCTCCCAATTCGGCTGCTTGAGAATGCAATTCTGGTCCCGCACGCGGGCAGTCTGGCAATTTTGTGTCATCGTTGATTTCAACCGTTCGCTGTTGCTCTGATTTTGCAATGTGATTGCTCCACGACCGAACCGCGATTCGAAACAGCCAAGTTGGCAGGGCACTCGGTTCACGCAGTGAATGACGTTTTTGCCATCCGCGCGCAAGGGTTTCTTGGGCGAGGTCTTTCGCCAACTCAGGGTTTCCACACAGCCGCACCAGAAATCGGTACACGCGAGGAGTCATTGCTGCAAATTCGTCTTCCAAATCTGTGCTTGTTCGTTCGCGATTTTCTAGTTGCTAGTTAATTAAAGACCGCGCCAGCACATCAACAGACCGCCTGGCACGAACAGCGCCAAAAGAAATCTGAGAAATCTGTGAAAAGAATGTCCTCCGTGCTCCGCCACCAATCGAAATACGGTGTGCGGCTTCAATTCACGGCAAAATGTGCTTGGACTACAATCGCTTTTCACCGATCCACAACGATAGAAAACGATGTTGGCGAATCATGCTCCGAATCATTGCTGCCCTCGCAGTCATTTGCATCTCCACAATCGCTCGATCAGAGCAACCCAACGTGCTGTGGATTTACGTGGACGACATGAGTAATTGGCTTCAGTGCAATGGCGATCCAATTGCGATTACACCCAATATTGATCGGCTCGCCAACGAAGGTGTTCGGTTTCAAAATGCGTTTGTGCCATCGCCCGTTTGCTCGACGACGCGTTCCGCAATTATCACTGGTACGATGCAGACGACGCATGGTTTGCATCAACATCGGACGATGATCAAAAAACCGCTGCCCGATAGCTTGCTTACGGTTCCTGAACTGTTTCGCAAAGCTGGCTATCTGACCTTCAACGAATCCAAGGATGACTACAACTTTTTGCGCAGCCGCGACCAAATGTATTCTGCTGACTTCAAGAGGACGGGTTTCAAAAGTCACTGCAAGGGCCGCGATTTTTCTTGGCTTGAACAATTGCGAGGCAAAAAGTTCTTTGGCCAAATCCAATTGGCGGGTGGCAAGTTTGGAGGCGAAACAGGCAACAAGTATCCTGCCGAAAGCCGTTTTGATCCAACTTCGATGATTGTACCGCCGCAGTATCCCGATCACCCGGTGACACGCAATGCCATCGCACGTCACTATGAACAGATCGTCGAAACAGACGAACAGGTCGGCGCGATTGTCACAGCGATGAAAGAGCATGGACTGTGGAACAATACAGTTGTGTTCTTTTTTACAGACCACGGCTCGCCGTTGCCGCGCAGTAAACAATTTCTATACGAAGAAGGGCTGAACGTTCCACTGATCGTACGGTTCCCTGAAAAACACAAGCCCGCTGTTGATACAGTTGGCACCCGAGTCGATCTGGTCAACTGCATCGATTTGGCAGCGACCTCGCTTGGGTTAGCGGATATCAGTGTTCCATCGACAATGGAATCGCAAGATTTGTTTGCCGATGATTACCAACCGCAACCGTATGTGATCGGAGCACGTGATCGACTTGGGATCGCGGTCGACCGCATTCGATCGGTTCGCACCAAACGATTTCGCTACTTACGTAATTTCAAAACCGACCGCGCTTTGTATCAGCCTCAGTACCGTCAAAATTATGCTACTTTCAAAACGTTCAGAGCGCTGAATCAGTCAGGCAAGTTGACACCGCTGCAAGCGTCGTATCATGACCCGGCGAATCGAGTTGGCGAAGAATTGTACGACGTTGACGCTGATCCGCATCAGATCAAGAACCTAGCATTCGATCCGAGCTTTGCTGAAGAACTGAAGCGGCACCGCGAGATTTTAAACCGCTGGATTGAACGAACCGATGACAAAGGTCAGTATCCCGAAAGCAAGGAATCACTCAAAGCAGTGTACGATCGGGCTAAGGGAAAAGTGTTCGCACCGGAATATGATTTCTTGAAGTAACCATATTTCATGGACGCGACGCTTTGAATTTTTTCAGTTCGATGTCCAGTGTTTTCCGGTATAGCGACATATCAGCTCGCCATTGTTTGCGGAGGCGGTCGGGCACATCGATTCCATTGATAACGTCACTAAGAATTGGGCCAAGGGTTACCAAGTCGCTGGGACGGTTGACTTGTTGCATCCAAGCGATCGTCCCCGAGCGGTCCACGATCACAAGATTCCAATCGTCGTCTCGTGAGAATGCATTGTGGATACTCTGCTTTGATTCTTCGACGACCGGCAAAGGAATGTTTGGTGGCAACGCGGCTATCGTGTCTCGGTTGGCTACCAACACAGGGTGCATGCGTTGACGAACGGCTTGGGGAACGGCGGAAAACCACGCTGCGAAACCCAATGCACTGTGCATCGGTTCCCTGTTTCGTTCTGAAAAGAATATCACGGTTGCTTCGCGATCTGTTCCCCGATTGGTTAGCTGTAATTGGCCCGACCGATCAACAACGGAAAACGAATTCGCTGTCGTCCCTAACGCACGAGCCGGTTGAAGCGGCGGAATGGCAATCAGATTGGCGACTTCACGTCGATCAACGGGCGCGGCTTGCCATATTTTTTGGTCGGGAGCGTCGAACGATGCGTTGCCCAGTACCAATGTTAGCTGCAGGTCTTGCCCGAACCCCAACGACGATTCAATTTGCGGCAACTGGACTTCGTGGATCAATGATGTTTTGGAATCGATGACAAACCGATATTTGTCGCCTGCTGCATTGACCGCAACAACAAAGTGTTGGCGATTGTCGATTGTGATCGGATCGTCGTACTTGATCTGAACACCATCGGCAAACAAACCCTTCATAGGTTCCGGCGAAAGCAACCAATCCAGCTGTGGCGGCGGCCCTGCAAGTCCGTCGGTCATGCGGCTGCGAACGATCGAGTCACGCAACAACTCAGGAAGTTTGGGACGCCCACCGGAAATGCTGTTGCGAAGGACTTGCGAATCAAAATTCTCGGTTGCAGGATCCGCAAACCAAACCGTCAGATCTTTGTTGTTTGCCATCAGCCTGATCTCGTAGGCTTCGACATACAATGCATCGGCATCCAGTGTGACCTTTAGCGGAGCGGTTTCGGATTGCCGTCGGCCAAGACTTGTGTAGTCCAGCCGTACCATTCCCTCGTCGTGGTAAGACAGCGCATGTTGGTATCGCAAGAATACTGATTTTAAGTAGGCGTCCGCTGGGACACTTGGCCGTGTTGGCGTGGCAGGTTTTGTTTCCTTTGAATGGCACCCCCAGGTCATGCAGCAAACTGTGGCCATAAAGATGGCAAGGCACGATCGTCCTTGCACAGAGCTGCTGCGAGTAGGACGCTTGCATTGCCCAATTTTGGCCGTTTTGTTTGATATGGGTAAACCAATCGACAGACTGCTGGGCACTATGGTCTTCATCGGAACTGCGACGGTGTTTTGGAAAATTTTGGTCAACCTCATGTTTGCCACAATCGGCCCCAGAATCGGAGTAGGGCTTCTGTCAAATCGTTGGGCAAACTAAAACACATATAGCGGAGCCTAGTTGAACGAACGGAATCTATGCAATCTCAACGTCCCTATCCCTTTTGATCTTGCTATGAATTCTCGCGAATCTGCATCCATCGACTTTCAGCAAGTCATGCAAACGCTGCCACAGCAAACCTGGGAATACCATTTCGGCAGTTCCACAGCTGTAAATGACGCAGCACTTGCGGTTACCAATGCACTCTCAAATCCTATCGAGTTTCCGTCGTTGGATTTGGCCATCATTGCAGGTGACCATGTTGCGCTTGCTGTCGATCCGAACGTGCCGAATTTGGCAGAAGTGTTGAAGTCGATCATCGAGTTTTTGACCAATACGGATGCCGGTCGGGTGGATGTGGTTTTGTGGGAAGAAGCCACAGACGAAACCGTTGAAACACTTCGCAAAGAGTTGAAGAGTGCCACCAGTGTCACGAAACATGCCGCATGCGACCGCGAACAATTGCGATACATGGGTGCGGACGCTGGCGGCGAAGCAGTCTACTTGAACCGGTTGCTTGTCGATGCTGATTTCGTGCTGCCGGTTGTTTGCAGTCGTTTGTTGGACAAGCGTTTGAATAATGACATTTCGGGAATCTATCCCTCGTTTGCTGACTCTGCCACACGCAATCGCCACTGGCTGACAGGTGGCGCTGAAGAAAGTGATTCGCAAGTCGCTTGGATGCTTGGCGTTTGTATTTTGATGAGCATTACAGCTGACTCCGCAGGAAACCTAGGGACTGTTTCAGTTGGCGTGCCAGATGTGATCGCAAAAACGATTTATGCAACCAACCAAAACCCTGCTGATTTTCCCGTCGCGTCGCTTGTGATTGCATCGATCGACGGCGGTCAACAACAACAAACCTGGAGCAACGTGGCGCGTGCAGCCATTGCGGCCGCGCAGCATGTTCAGCCAGACGGAACAATCGTACTGTGGACAGCGTTAGACCAGACTCCGTCGGGACAACTATCCAAACTGGATGATTTTAATTTTTCCGCGGTTGACGAAGATATTCGTAAATCATCGACGATTGCCGAAGAGGACGTGTTTCCAGATTGGAAACCTTACGATTTGCTGGCGCATTCGCTGGCAAAGATTGCGAGCGAGCATCGAATTCTGCTACGAAGTCATTTGGATGAAGAAGTCGTTGAGTCCATGGGGCTTGGCGTGATTGAATTACCCGACCAGCTTTCGCACCTATGCGACGGATTCGATTCGTGCGGAGTGCTTCGAGCCGCCCAGTTTGCTGGCAGCGCGACCTGCATGAGTTATCAAAACGAGATCGAGATCAATGACTGACAATGCACCCGAGCAGCCAATTCCAGTTGAGCAAGCGTTTCGCTTTTGTCCAGGATGCGGCGCTGCAAATCAGCAGGTTGGCAAAATACCGTTCTATTGCGGTGAATGCGGATTCGCGCATTACTTTGGACCCGTTGCAGCTGTCGGTGCGATGGTCGCCAACGAAAAGAACGAACTACTGTTGGTGCGGCGGGCGCGAAATCCTGGCAAGGGAAAGTGGGGGCTGCCCGGCGGGTTTGTCGATCGAAATGAAACGATCGAAGATGCTCTGAAGCGTGAAGTCATGGAGGAAACGAAACTTGTTGTCACGAGTATGCGACTGATGATGACTAAGCCGAACCACTATGATTACAAAGGCGTCGTATCGCCGGTGATTGACCTGTTTTATCAATGTGATGTTGAATCGATCAACGTGATTGAACTGGCATTGGATGAACTGAATCATCACATCTGGGTTCGGCCGACGTCAGAGCACTTGGAAAACATGGCGTTTGTGTCCAACCGTATCGCCATTGAACACTGGTTAACGCTGGGCTAGTGCGCCGCTGACTTCTTGTATCGGGTTACTGGAACTTGCGGACTGCGATCTGGCCGCCGCTGCCGGCGACTACGATTTCGTTGGATGTGGGATGGATCGCTAGACAGTACGCCCATCCGTTGATGGCCGGGGCTGAATCCACAATTTCAACTGTGTCGGGGTCAATCAAATAAAGCCGTCCATCGGTACACGCCGCCACGATTCGGTCACCGCTTGGCATCCACTTGATCGACAGTGGTTTAGCATTGAGTCTTGCAAACCGGACCATGCGGCCGATACTTGGTTGCCAAAAACGAACGGATCGATCTTCGCTGGCCGATGCTACCATCGGTAACCCCGTTGCGATTGGCCGAGTCGCCAGGTCATGAACCGGCAACGTATGAATGCTGAGACTTCGGGTGAGTGTTGCGGACTTTTGATCCCAGATCCGCAGGCTTTGATCAAGACCCGAACTGACCAGCAGGTCGCCAGCGATCGCCAACGATGTGACACCACGAGAATGGCCTTTCAAAACGCTTTTTGATTTTTCGCTTTCGATGTCCCAAACCACGACTTCGTAATCAAGACTCGCCGAGACAAGCGTCGTTTCATTGATCCACGCAAGATCCATCACGCTATCGCTGTGTCGTGATAATGTTGCGACACGTTTCCAATCAGGCAATCGATAAACACATACCTCACCGGTGCTGGATGGGGTTCCACCGCCGATTGCAATCTGCGATCCGCTGGGAGAAAAACTGATGCAATGAAGATTGGGAACGTCTTCCAGCGATACCATCTTGGTCTGTTTGAGCGAGGGCCAAGCCAAAACCTGAACGCCAGACTGCGAACACGCGAGGACTGATTTTCCCGAAGGCGCGAATTCCAAGTCAACGATTGGCGGCTCGGTTGCAAGTGCCAAGCCGCATCCGAGCGGAAGCAGCCACAGCAATAACGGCAATCTCCATGCCATCACGAAATCAGCTCAGCGACCACGTTGGATCCGTCGGGCGCGACGCGAATCGGACGCCCATCGCCGGTGTGCAATTCCGATGCAGGATCGATTCCCAGCAGAGTATAGATCGTTGCCGCCAAATCTGATGGAGTCACAGGACGATCGGCCGGATACTCACCAAGCGAATTACTGCTTCCGAGAACCTGGCCCCCGCGGATTCCGCCACCGGCAAGTGCGACACTAAAAACGTTTGGCCAATGGTCACGCCCACCGTTGGAGTTGATTTTGGGAGTACGACCAAACTCGCCCATCACAACGACCAAGGTGTCGTCCAGCATACCTTGGTCGGTTAGGTCACCGATCAAAGCACTGAGGGCGCGATCAAGTGATGGCAGATGAGCACTTCGGTCACCGGGATAACGTTCCTTTAGGTTGTCGATTTTCTGGTGCGTATCCCATCCTCCGCTGTTGACGGTTACAAATGGAACACCGCGCTGTACAAGCCGGCGTGCCAACAAACAGCTTTGTCCGATACTGTTGCCGCCGTTTCGTCCGTAGCGATCACGAATCTGTCGCGGTTCCTGGGAAAGATCGAATGCTTGCTTGGCGGATGGCGACGCGATCAAGTTGTAAGCCCGTTCCAAGTCAGGATCGGTCAGAATCGTGTCGTCCCCATCTGCTTGGCGACTGAACTGGTCCATTGCTTGGACGATGTTGCGTCGTCGACTCAAGCGGGCCAAATCGAGGCCTTTGTAAAAATCCAAATCGCGAACTTTGAAATTCGCTTTGCCTGGATCACTGCCAAGTGAAAATGGTTGCGTTGATGTCGGCAGAAATCCGTTGCCCGTGTGGTTGCGACTAAATTGTGGAACTGCAATGTTCGGCGGCAAGGTCAAGTCTGCTTGATGCTCTCGGACTTGGGCAAGCGTAGAACCAAACGTTGGGTATTCAATCGCTGCCGTTGGGCGATAACCGGTCATCAAGTAGTGCGTGCCAAAGTTATGCTCGCCAAGCGGTGAAGTCATCGACCGCACGACCGCCAGCTGATCCATGATGCCGGCCGTGTTCTGCAAGCATTCACCAACAC
This sequence comes from uncultured Pirellulaceae bacterium, assembly GCA_964398215.1. Taxonomy (GTDB): domain Bacteria; phylum Planctomycetota; class Planctomycetia; order Pirellulales; family Pirellulaceae; genus CAYNNP01. The sequence continues at coordinate 21,795 of CAYNNP010000098.1, forward strand.
GTACTCCTGGAAGGTTCGTGCTGATCGTTGACAGGGGCCCACGTACTTCAGCCGGCGCGTCGGGTTTCGGATCGAATGACTCCAGGTGGCTAGGTCCGCCATCGAGCCAGATCAAGATGCACGACTTGGCGCGACGAACGGGCTTGTTCGTATCGTCGGCGGACAGTCGTTGCATTCGGAACAAATCACCGATGCCCAAACCGAGAGCGGTCAATCCGCCTACACGAATTCCGTCACGTCGGGAGATGCCGTCGCATCGTCGAAAGAGTGTCATCGTTTTGCTGCTCTTTAAAGGTTTAATAGGCTAGTATAACCCGAAGCGTAAGTTCTGGAGTTGCGCTTTTGCGGCAGGCATTGGTTTTTGGTAACCCGAAGCGTGAGCGAGGGACCGATCAATCTTGACTCGGTCCCTCGCTCACGCTTCGGGTTACCAAATCAAGCCATCCGAATTCTGGCCA
>CAYNNP010000099.1:0-6910 GCA_964398215.1 uncultured Pirellulaceae bacterium
TGACATATTTTTGTGCGCCGCTGGTGCTAGCCGGTAACCAGCCCGTCAATAACCGCGGCTATCGCCCATCGGCTCAGTAAATCAACAAGCCGTTGTTCGCTACAGAGCTTCTTTCCAACGTCACTTGACGTCTGACATGGTGAACGAGCTGCTTGTCAGCACACCGTACAGCAGGTCCCTGAACGCAAAGTTGCTGTCTTCGGATTTGCGAATGATCGTATCCACTGTCAACAAATCAGTCGCTTTGAGTTCGCGTGACAGTGCGTAGCGAAGCAGGTGCTTGGTGAACGCTTTCGCAAAGCGTCGCTTCTCTTGCTGAAGCGAATTCTTAAAATCAACGATGCCGTCAAAATCGTAGCGATTCAACAGACGCCCACTCGCGTCGACCTTGCGACCGTTCTTGTATTTGTCGCGCCAGCGGCCAGTGATGTCAAAATTCTCCATCGCAAACCCCAGCGGATCCAAGCGTGCATGGCAGCCTGCGCAATTGGGGGCTTCGCGATGTTTGGCAAATTTTTCGCGAATCGTTAAATGTTCAGCGGAGGCATCTTCGTTCAACGGGGGAACATCGTTGGGCGGTGGTGGAGGTGGATCGTTAAAAATCACTTCAATGATCCAAGCACCACGAGCAATCGGATGCGTGCGGTCGGGTCCGCTGGTCATGCTGAACATCGCTGCGTTCGTGATCACACCACCATATCGCTGATTGGCAATGGGAACGCGTTGAAACCGATCGCTGCGCAGCTGACGCTTGATCTGGTTCTCGTAGTTAACACGTGATTGCTTAACCGCCTTGCTGACGTCCCTGTTTGCAGCAACGGCAGTGATCGCTTTCCGCAGATCGCCTAATTGCGCGTTCAATTCCGAGTTCTGTTTTTGTTGCGCAGTTGTCATCTCAGCCAGCAACTCGGCGGGGCGAATGTAGAGTTGGTTTTGAGCCGCAGCCTGGACTTCTTCTGCTGTCAAAGCGCGGTCGTAAAACACAGCTCGGTCAATGCTCACGTTCAAGAATTTGTTGCCACCCGGCGGAAGGTGTCGCAGGCCAAACAGGATCGACGTTTCATTCTTGGGAAACGTCGCTCGACCTTTGTTAAACGATTCGCCGTACGGTTTACCATCACGATAAAGTCGTGTGGTTCCGTCTTCGTCGTAGACCATCACTAAATGAATGGGTGCATCCATCCGGTCTTCCGGAGTCGATTTGGGAAAGTCCTTTGTGCGACTGAAGCCGTTGCTGCCCGAAATCCAGTGACGTGGTTTCCTTTCGCCAATAACGATCGTATCGAAAAAGTCTCCTGGGCCCTGTACACCCATCAATCCGCCACCAGCTTGGTCAAGTCTGGATAGCTGGAACCGTATTTCCAAACTCTTGGCTCGCAAATCAAAGTTCAGTTTCTCGCTAATCAAGAACGATTTGTTCAAATGCACCATCCCGTCACGCATTTCGTGTTTACCGGTCGGCTTCAAATGAAGTGAGTGGACGCTATCTTGCAGATCAGAATCGAATTCCCAGACAGAATAAGGTTTCAAATCCAACCCACTATCCTCGGCTGATTCGCCTTTCGCGATCAGCAATCGCTTGCGAATCGGATCCACCAATTCTGCAAGCTGCTTTCCCACAGTCGTGATTTCTTTCGCTAAGTCCGCGCGGCGTTTGTCATTTTGCTGATTCGTTTCTCGGATTGCTTTTAGATCGACCGGCGGAGGCTTCAATTCGGTGGTGTACCAAGTCTTCAATAACTCACTGCGGTAGGTGTAGTCCGGTGCGATCATCTCCATGATGGGGCGATTCTCGATAAAAACACTGTCGAACAGTAACAATGGTTCAAGGATCATGTGCAGACTGGCCGGTGATTTTTTCAGGATGCTAAACAATGGGTACTGTTTAGGATCCGGCGTCGCAGCGAGCGTGTTTTCTAGTTGCATCCACTGCGATGGAAATGTGTCCAAAAACCGCTCGATTTTTGGATCCGCAATCATACGATCAATGGTTGCGGCCAAAACTTTTGAATCGGATAGCTCCTTTTTCGCCGCCGAATCCAACAGTCCTTGGTCCGGGCAACTGCCCCACAGGCAATAGGAAAGTTCGCTTGCCAAACGGTACTGCGAATGCTCTTCATCCTGACTGCGAAAATAGAACTTCGGTGATGACATCACAGCGGATGCCGCTTTTTTCATTGCATCGGTAAACCCAAGCCCAGCGTCAAATTTTGCTTTCGTGTAACCAACATATCGGCTCAAAGCGTCGTCGCTCACGGGGCGACGAAACGCTTGCCTCATGAATGGCTTCAGACGCTGCCGAATTTCTGATTCCGGATCATATTCTGCCTCAGGCTCCGCAAACAACTCATTCCAAACGCCAACGTTGGCTTCTGTAAAGTCGGGACTTTCCACAATGGAAATACTTAGGCGCAAAAATGCATCCAACAGCAACGGTGACAGTGTCAACTGATTGGCTTGATTGTCAAACCCATGAGAAGCACGTAGATCTTTTGGAAAAGCTCTGACGTTTTTCATTCCATCAAGCGGTTGCAGTGCATTGGATGTGACTTTGACGTTGGCGGGCATTTTTCTCGTGTTCAAACCCTGCAAAAGGTAGTCACTCTTTCGCGTCATCAGCTTTTCTGGCAACGGAAACACATTCCGGTTCAACCTGAATAGGTCGCGAACCGTGTTGTTGTATTGAAAACGATTCAGTCGCCGAATTGGGTTTGCGTTTGTTTCGCTGCTTGACGCCTGACGCAGTAAACCCGCTAGCAACTCCAACATTTTCGCGCGAGTTGCTTTGTCTAGAGGAGGCGCAGATTCCGGTGGCATCGACCCTCCCTCGATCGCCTCGTAGACCTTCTGTGCCAAATCCTCTTTCGCCAAAAACTGTTTCATGGATTTGATCGAAACAAGATCGACATCACCACGAATATCATCCGCATCGTTACCGTGGCACTTCGCACAATGTTTGACAATCAGCGGCTGGAAATCTGACTCAAAGCCAGATCCTCTGGCCACACCGGTCATCGCCGCAAACAAACAAAAGCACACTGAAAAACAAGTCTTCATCATCATGATTGACCTATGTCCAAAGGTCCGAGACGACGCCGTTGCTATCTGCGAATGAATCAATCTCCAATCCCATCAACTGTGCGACCGTCAACCACATATTTGAATTCAGAGTGCCACTTTTGCACTGCACGAAACGGCCTTGTTTGATTTGACCCTGGGCCTTTCCAGCGACGATCAATGGCAAGTCAAAGTATTGGTGTGTCGCGCCATCGCCGAGTCCTGCGCCGTAGGTGACCAACGAATTCTCTAGCATCGTTGTGCCATCGGATTCCTTAATCGTTTTCATTCGTGACAGCAGATACGAGAACTGCTGCATGTGAAAAATGTCGATCTTCTGAAGCTCTTTGTAGCCGTCGCCTTTTTGGTTGTGGGTCATGGTGTGATGGTTGACGGGATTATCAAAAACGCCTTCGTAAGTCAGCGGAGACTCCCACCGTTCAGGACCTACCATGAAAGTAGCAACGTTCGTCATTCCCATTTGCATTGCCAGCAGCATCAAATCGGCTTGCAAGCGAATGTACTCGCCGCGTGGCAATACCTGATCTTTTGGTACCGTGATGTCGACCGACGAAAGCATTTTCTGCAACTTTTGAATTCGAATCTCGATTTCGCGAATCATTTGCATGAACTCGTTCATCGTATGACGATCTTTCTGGCTCAAGCCGCGAGATAGATCTTTGGCGTCATCCAAAATCAAATCGGTTACCTCCGTGACATGGCTACGGTAACTATCTGCCATGAATAGTCGGTCGTACAACTTGCGAGGGTCTTTGATTGACGGTGCTATCTTGTCCGGACCGTACCACGAGATGTTATCGAAATAGATCGATTCCTTGCCCTGTTTGAATCCATTGCAACTGACTTCCAAAGTTCGATACACCGTCTGATCGCCGACCTTGTCACCAATGATTTGGTCTAAGGTTCGGCCGTTAGGATGACGCTCGCCTTGTTCGGTAGCCTGTTCGGGCGAAAGACTCGTTAAATAGCACGACGCGCCCTGCGCGTGAACGTCCTGTCCGTTCTTGAAAGTTCGATCCAAACCGGTGACCAATGTCACGTCATCCACGTGATCAGCCAAAGGCTGCATCGTTGACGTCAATTTCAGATCGTAGATCCCAGGTTTGTTCTCGACTCGCCTTTCGTTCTTAAATTTGTCCGCGTTGAAGCCACCAACAAACCCTGGCAACTCCCCTTCTTGTTCACCGGGAAAGAAGCAGCGACGGACCAACCCGTTGGGCACATACATGATCACCAGTTTCTTGCTTGGCTTGACCGTACCGCTGGCGGTTGCCAGCGAGTGCAAAAACGGTAACGAAAGGACAGCACCGTTGGTCCGAAGAAATTGACGGCGATTGAACATAGGTAGGCTCCAACTGTTGGCGGGAACCTAAGTATAGGCATATCTAGGAGCGCCCGCCGAAAAAAGGCTTCTGCCCCAAGCCATGGCCTCTCTGTATCAAAGCGTAGTTTTCGAAGTGGGCAACCACCAGTGACAGCCATGCCGCTCAGGTTTAGCTATGACAAGCGATTACTGAGTGCTGATTTTGACATCGTCATAGCGAGTCCCACGCTCAAAACGATGACGGATTCCAAAGTAGCCGCCAGGATTCAGATCCGCGACTTCTCTCTCTGCCATTTGTTTTCCGTTTTGGAACCAGCCGATGCGTTTCCCGTTCACTTCGATACGATGTTGAACCCAGCGTTTCCGGAGGGCTTGGCCAACAATCTTCTTTTTGCCCAAATCACCACTGAGGTAAGCATCGTTGACGGTCGTGTCGGTCCCAGGTAACTGCCGGGCGTAGCCAAATTCGACACCGTTGTGGTTGATGACGGGCTTCGTCGCGCCAACAATAAAACCGATGTAGTCGTTGTCGTTACACCATTGACGAAATTCGATTGTGTAGTGATCTGTGCCGGAGGGAACTTGCACGGCTGCAAAGGCGATGGAGTTTTTTGACCTGCCCGCTTGCTGAGCGTAGCTCATAACGGCGCCGTCCTTGCGTTCGGGAATGCACCAGAACGAGCGTCTTGCATCGGACGAGTTTGTGTCGGCGACAATCCAATTCGCAAGCCCATATCCATGTGGCGTATCGGTTTTGTAAGACAAGCCTACAGGCTCCGGATCGACGATTGTGTTTCGATTCTTTTCCGTCCGCGATTGCTTGTCAAAAGTATCTTCAAAGACGATCGTCGACGGCGGTATTGGTGTGACCAGCCAAACTCCGCCGCTCTTCCCGCTGTCGCCTCGCTGCGGCGCGCTGAAGTCTGCAACGTACAAGTGACCATGCGGATGATGAACAACATCCAGGGGCGCCCCAAAACGTAGTAACCGATCATTCGCGCCCACAAGCGGTTGATGATCCGAAACCTGTTTGCCGCCGTTGGTCAACTCATAACTATGCAGACCGCGTGTTGCCGTATAAAAGCAGAATAGTAGACGTCCCTTCAGAGGACCATCAGAAGTCCACTCGCAGACTCCATCAGCGCTGGGGCCTTTGTCTTTTTCAAGGTCGCGAATCAACAAAGTTGGATCAAAGTTCTTGTCTGGCTTGGTGCCAACAGGTAACGATGGTACTTCCCAAGGATCGACGCCTGCGGTTGGATTCCCGCCCAGCAAGACCCACTCGTCGCGAGCCGGATTCGGATGGCCATAGTATTTGCCTTCGACAATTCGCAACATCATTTCTGCAGGCCTAGCACTCACCGCAGGCAAACCATTGCGACCAGGAGTGCTTTCTTTTGTGTCGTTCATGTTGACTCCCGCATAGAGCCCACCACCTGAGTGCCAGCACAAATCAAACGCTTCGCGTATCCCCGTCGCGTAGACCTGTAATGCCGTGGGACTAGTACGCGCGTCAAAGTCACGAACGTCAACAGGCCCGCTTTGACGCCAAAGTTTGTTCTTCAAATCAATTGCGAGTGTTGCAGCCGAAAGTGCTGTTTCGGGAAGCTCTGCCTTACCGCCCAGCATCGACAATGCGCCCTGCGAAACATACAACCGCCCATCGGGACCGAACGTCAGTCCGCTGGCCGGGTGGTCACCAGTTGGAAGTCCTGTAATCAGATCAAACAATTCGGCCCGATCGTTTTTTACAATCACGCGGCTGATCGTGCCGCTGAAATCGTTGGGGCCAAGACTCAGTTCGTGTTGACTGTCGTGGCTAAGCCAAAGAATCGTCTTGCTGTCAGTCGAAGCTGGGTCAACGGCGATTGCGTTGAAGCGACGTTTCCTGTGAAGCAACTTCATCGGGCTATCCAATAGCGAACCGTCATCGCCAAGCCGGTATTGCAGCAAGTTCCCATCCCACGTGCAGGCAAACAGGCGGTCACCGCGAACAGCCAACCCGCATACACCATCACGTCGATCGATTCGCGTTTTCTTAAACCGAAAGTTCTCGATGTCTTTGCGTATTGGTCCCGCGGGTTTGTCAGTCGTTCGAAATCGAATCGTGAGCGGTTTGATGGACTTGCCAGCAAGGTCCTTGAGTGAACCTGTCACCTTCAATTCATACTCGGTGTTCGGCTCCAACGGCTTTTCAACAGAAAGGGTCACGACTCCGCCCAGGTCGCCGCCTACATTGACGTTCACTTTCCCAGCGCCGCGCCGGATTAGCTGCACTGCGTTGTTACCGATCGTCTTGGGATCAAACTTGTTGCTCACATGAACTTGGATCAGCGGCTCTAGTTCGACACCTTGAGTTTTATTACCTGGAAAGACATCCACAACTCGGAAAGAACTCGTTTGCGCAAAGCCGTGCTCGGCAAACAACAATGCGAACCCAATCAAAAAACTTGAGATCGCAATTTTGGACACATGGTCATTGGCATTGATTTTCATCGCCGCATTGTA
>CAYNNP010000099.1:7010-22000 GCA_964398215.1 uncultured Pirellulaceae bacterium
TTGCCGTTGGGCTTTAGCCGCCCGGGCAGCTCATGCCGGTGGCAATATGACCGCTGCGTATTACTTTCTGCTTGATGGCTTCAAAGTGTTCACCCGGTTGGTCAAAGAATGCGCGCGGCATCTGGCCGTAGTATTCCATTGAACTGAACACGTTGTCCCAGCCACTCTTGACCGCAAGGTCGTAGGCTTGCATGCCTTTGGAAATGCGTTCTTCAGTGGCCGCGAAGTCTTTGAAAAAAAAGTACTTCAGCGTTGGAAAGTACGTGAAACGAACCATTGGATGCAGACACAGCCAGCGCATAATCGGACAGTCAAAACCAGCGACGGCTTTGGCAACGCCTGGGGCAACAGTCATCTCCTGTTCGCACCGAAACGACTGTTCGAATACATCCTTTTTCTCTGTCACCGCAAGCTGCGTACCCGCCTCCCGCGCGTGGTGGATTCGGTTCAGCGCATCCAGCAGGTTATCCGGAATGATCTGGTTGGCGCCTGAGACTTGGCCATACTGTTTTGTGAATTCATAGTTAGCGTAGGTATCCACGCAGACTTGGCGGTTCACGGTACGGAACCCCTCGGCAAACTCGCGGAGAATGCCTTGCCGGTAGGCCTTTTCCTTGCGGCTGTAGAAATACCGCTTAGCGATCAGGCGTCCCAGGCTTCCGCCCGATTCAAAGTACGCGAGACCCCACAGTGCGCCGTGGGCAGCAATTTGGGAAAACGCGTGGTTGCGCCCGGAATCAAGATAAATGTATGTGAAGATGGAAACGCGCTGCGGGATATCCAACAGGTTGCCGGCCAATACTTCGCCCTGCTCCTTCAACCTGTCGTATGCCGCTTGTAGTTCGGCTGCTGTCATTTCACCTGCTCCGCTCCAAGGTCACAGTCGGTGCCCACTCACTTCAACGCATTGTGCTTCTGTACCGGACATTAACCGCAAGTTTTTGTACACGACAACGGTGAAAAGGACAATCAAAATCCCGGATCTATCAGTTTTGATGGTGCGATTTTTGCCTAGCATTCAACGGTGAGCTGGGCGACTTCTTGTTTTGGCGTGACGTGGCCGATGGCGTTGATGGTGAATCCGGCGTCTAACGCAGCGGACTGGAATTTTTCAGCAATCGATTCGTGGGTGCCGAATAAAAATCCACCGCAGGTCTGCGGGTCAAAGAGCACTGGATAGACCGAATGCTCTTGAGCGGCCAGTGCAGACTTGATGTTTCGCACACTCTTTCGGTTCGATGGTGCAAGCGTACTTTCGATTCCGTTTTCCAAAGCTTCGTTGATTCCGGGTATCAAATCAATCATTGACAGGTCAATCGTCGCGGACACATCACTCGCGTTCAGCATTTCCAACAAATGGCCCGCGAGCCCGAAACCTGTAATGTCGGTGCCAGCGGTGATGCCGAAATCCACAGCAATTTTTGCCAATTGATGTTGCCGCTCCAGCATGGTTTGGATCACTGAGGTGTAACCAAGCGCCGAGCAACGCCCTCGCATGTGAGCGGCCAATAGCATCCCAATTCCCAGCGGCTTGGTGACGAACAGCACATCGCCCAGCTTGAGGTTTCGCTTGCGAATCAAGTCGGGACTTGCCGATTGCCCGATCACAGTGAAACCGGCTTCCATGCGTGGGCCAACGATCGTGTGTCCACCAACAATCTTGGCTCCCATTGCATCGAACTCTTGCCGCGCACCTTCCAGGAAATCACCAAGTATCCTTTGTTGTGAATCCGAATCGCCTTCAGGCAAGACGACGTTTGCCAAAGCGGAATTGACTTGGGCTCCGCTGCAAAGAATATCGCTCGCCGAATGCAGCGCCGCAACGCGGCCCGACAAATAGGCGTCAGTGAAAGGACTAGTAAAGAAATCTGTTGACGCAACAATCCGGTCCCCGCTATTCAATCCGATCTCGGCTGCGTCCTCCGCCTCGATACCGTCAATACTGCCAACGACAGAGTCAAGGTCTCGGGCTGCCAATTTGCAACCACAGCCCTTGCATTGCATTTCTCCATCAGCGTCCATCGGTTTGACACGAAACATCTTCATGAACTTACCGTCAATCCGATCCTTCAGTCGCATCACCCATTTGCCTTCGAAGGATTTACCTTTCCATTGGCCAATCGCCGTTCCGTCTCCTTTGTTGATCAGGCTCAAAAAAGACGGTTGCGGAACATAGGATTTAAGCGTCCGCTGATCCAAAATTCGGCTCAAGTTTTCCCAAAGAACCGGGCCTTGACGAACCGCATACACGCCGGCCTTGGGCAAACGATGATTGACCATGGTTCCGGTATCGCCCACCGCGAAAACAGGTCGCCCGGACGTTGTCTGCAGGCAATCGTCGACCGCCAAGAATCCACGGTCATCGGTTGGCAAATCCAGTTGCTGCAGGAATTCCGGCGCGGACGCACCTGTGGCCCAGATAACTAGGTCGGCTGGTATCTTGGTTTCGTCCACAAGCTGCAAATGATCCTGAGTGACTTTCTTAACGCTGGACCGAGGGCGAACAGTCACCTTGCGCCGCGCGAACTCAGCGAGCGTGCGTTGACGTGTGCTGGCAAGCGCGCCGGGCAAGATGTCTTCACCGCGAGTCAGAAGCGAAATTTCGAACGGTCGTTGCGTCAGTCCTTCCAAGAACGCTGGCAAACAGAAGGCGACTTCGACTCCCGCTACTCCGCCACCTACGACTGCAATTTTGACCGGCTTGTTTTGTTTCAAGTCGCAAAGCGCAAGATACTTTTTCCCCAACCGATCCAAAAAGGTCTGCATCGGTTTGATCTTTATCATCGATTCGCCTTCGATCGCCACGTCCGCGATGGATGGAACAGATCCAATCCCGATGCTGAGAGCGTCGTAGGGAACAGCAGGCCGATCGGCAAAAAGAACTTCATTTTTGTCGTGGTCCAGCCCAGTGACTTGATTCAAAATCAAACGGGCACCGACGACTGAACATAGCTTGACCAAATCGATTTCCATTTCTTCGGTCGTATTTTGTCCAGCCAAGACCGCTGGCAGCATGCCTGAATAGGTTGCCACTCCAAAATTTGAAATGCAGGTCAGGTCGGTATCGGGAATCGCGTTCATCCCCCACATCCGCACCACATGTGCATTGGTATGACCGATTCCCAACAAAACGATGTGGCGGCGGGCAAGTTTCTCCTCCATTAGGCATTGCCTTGTGACAAAGTGGAGAGCGATTCGCGAATGCGACCGGCCAGGATCTCGGTTTCTTGCTCAGGCACCGTTCGCAAATCCAGAATCAATCCCTCTTCGGCAATTCGAGTCTGCACGGCGGGTGTTCCAAGTCGCAGTCGTTTGGCAAGCCGGTTGATATCCACACCGTCGATGCGAATTCCCACACTGGGCATGATCGAACCTGGAATGCTTCCACCGCCAACTTGAGACTGGCAGTCAACGATTTGGATTTTGATACGATCGTGTGTGCCGATCATCTGCGTGACCGATTCGCATTGCTGGCGAATTTCTGCAGGCGTTCGGCCAATCATTTTCAGCAGCGGCAAGTCTTCTCTTGCGTTGCCGCTCATGTGAATTTCAATGGTCGCTTCTAACGCGGCCAACGTCAGTTTGTCGACACGCATCGCTCGCATCAACGGATTTTTGCGAAGCTTCTCGATCCACTTTTTTCGTCCCACAATCATTCCACATTGTGGACCACCAAACAGTTTGTCGCCGCTGAACAGCGTCAGGTCGGCGCCCGAGGCGATGCTGGCGTGGACCGATGGTTCATTCAATCCGTATTCACTGATGTCGTGCATCGAACCGCTACCAAGATCGTCAATCACGGGCACATGGTCGGGCCGCTGAGCGGTCACCATTTCGTCGATCGACGGTTCGGTAACGAATCCGGTTTGTAGAAAATTGCTGCGGTGAACGCGAATGATCGCACCGGTTTCTTCGCAGCATGCATTTTCGTAATCATGCACATAGGTTCGATTCGTCGTGCCAACCTCGCGGAGAATGGCACCTGAACTGCGAAATACATCGGGCAACCGGAACCCACCGCCGATTTCGACAAGTTGCCCACGAGAAACGATAACTTCTTTGCCAGACGCGATCGCAGAAAGAACCAGCATGGTTGCGGCGGCACAATTGTTGACAACAACCGCGTCTTCGCTTTTGCACAATAGCTTTAGCAAATCGGCAACCCGCTGTCCGCGTTTGTTACGTTTGCCGGTTTCCAAATTCAATTCGACATTTGCGTACCCGGCAGCCAACAACATACGTTCGATCGCGTAAGGAGCCAGCGGAGCGCGGCCGAGGTTGGTGTGCAGCAACACACCGGTCGCGTTGATCACGCGCTGAACCGATTGACCTTGATCATCCGCCAAGAGCCGCAGAGTGTCATCGATGATCGCGGAAGACAAATCATCAATCTGCTTTCCTTTCAAAATTCCTTCTCGGCAGCGATCGATAGATTTGCGGATCACAGAAACAACAACAGGGCGCGGATGCTGGTCCAAGAGCGCGACGATGGTGTCGTTCTGCAGTGTTTGATCTACCGAGGGTAGCTGACGGAGCTGTTCCGTTTTGTTCAAGTTTTTGTTTGGGTTGGAGGATAGTTGTTGTTCTGCGTTCTGTTCTACAATTTGATTGTCACGGGTGCCTATGTGTAGTCTTGCAGATTCGGGCCTATGGATCGCTGGTTTTCGTTTCGCTGGGTCACGCCGACTGCATCACAGTATTCCAAGAGCGGTATGGCATGCTTTCGAGTCAATTGCCATCCGTCTTTGATTTCCGCGGCCGACAATTCGGCTGACGACTCAAATAACCCCTGCAATTCAACACATAGTTCTCGAAAGACTTGGTCACCGACCAGGAAACCGCCGCCCAGATCGATCAATAGTTTTTGTTGTGTGGCAAACCGAACCAAGGAGTTTGCCGCGTCGATGGCGGTACCCAAGTGCTTGGCCAGTTCCTTTAAAGTCGGCGGTGTGCGGTTGGATTGGTACAACTCGGCGATCTGCTGAAGTTGCCCGCGTTGCTTTTTCGAGAGTCGCGTTTTGTCCGATGCGACAGCAACCATTCGCCCCAACCGGACCAATTGCTTTTCAGATACCAATTCGTTGATCGCTGTTTGGATCAGCGCGTCCGACCCCGTCGATTTGGCTCGGCGAACAACCGAATCTTCGGTCGACCAGGCGTCGTCTGTATCGCTGGCTTGTTGAGTCAGCATTTTGACAACGTAGTCCCTCGCGATCTCCAGGACTTTCGGCGACACAATTCGGTCGGGCGAAGACTTGGGTTTTAGGAATCGCTCCTCGGCTAGGCCTTCATTGATGAGCTGTTCGTACGAGTCTTCACCAATTCCCAGCTGCATCTGGAACCACTGCTTGTCGATGGCTATTTCGCCAAAGTAATCCACCCAGGCGACCAATCGTTCGAGCGCCGATTCATTGGTTAACTTGTTTGCAAAATCAACAATGCGTTGACGTGTTCGCGGCAATTCTGGTACCGAGGCCAATACCCTTCCGCCCGCAAACGAACCGACGGGATAGGGGCGTCGCAGTAGGATCTGTTGACCCAAAGTCACAACAACGGGCTGTTCTGTTTCAACCACGACGACCGCTTGTTCGCCAGCTGACAATCGTTTGACACCGCTGACTTTGGCTGCACAAGCACTGGTTGCACTATGCAGCTGCACGATTGCAGGGCACTTCAGCGGCTGTGTTTCAGGGAACATTTGCAAATCGACCAAGATCCGATTGGTGGTTGGATGGGATCCCGGCAATACTAATTCATCGCCACGCGATACTTCTCGTGCCGATACTCCAACCAGATTCAGCGCCGTGCGTTGTCCGAGTTCCGATTGTTCAGTCGGTGTGCCATGCGTTTCAATCTCACGCACACGAGCAACGTGCTTGGTTCCAGCGACTTCGACACTATCGCCAATCGATACTTGACCACTCCATGTAGTTCCAGCGACGACACAACCGCGCCCTTCGACTTGAAAGACACGGTCGATCGGTAGCCGAAAGAACTCTGAAGCGGAACGTTCTGATTGACGCACGTATTCACAGAGCTTTGACTTCAGCGCGTCGAGCCCTTCCCCCGTAACACTTGACAGTGGAATGATTGGAATCTCAAAGAAACCGTAATCGGCCAGAAAGACTTCAAGTTCTTCACTGAGTTCGATCAGCCTATTTTCGTCCGCCATGTCGATCCGCGAAATCGCGACGATCAATTTCTTGACGCCCAAAGACTGGATGATCGCGGCGTGTTCAAGCGTCTGAGCCTGGATGCCTTGATCGCACGCGACCACCAACAGGCCGACATCGATACCAGAAACCCCTGCCAGCAGATTCCCAATGTACTTTTGGTGACCGGGGGCGTCGATTAATGCAAACTGTTGATCGTTGTGTTGAAACGAAGCAAAGCCCAAGTCGATCGTGATTCCACGTCGCTTTTCTTCGGGATGAGTATCCGTATCAATGCCCGAGAGTGCAGCAACCAACGACGTTTTTCCGTGGTCAATATGGCCAATCACTCCGACGATCGTGTAGCTCATGCGGTTTCTTGTTTCGAGCAGGCGTTTCTAAAAAGAGTAGTTTCGCTGATCAGAGCCAAGGCGGCTAGTCGGTCCCGACGATTTGCAGGACAACGCACTGATTGACGCGTATGGCATTGGTAATTCGGAGTGTGAGCGATTTGCTCGGGGCGGTTACCGGTTTGCGAGCGACACAATGCTACCCAGATTCGCTAAGCTCTAGGCTCCTCGCTAGGAACATTGTCATGACTGACTCCGAATCGCTACATGAATCTTATCTGCAAAGTTGCCGAGAGTTCTGGATCATTCTTGGGTTGCTAGCCGCATTTGGGATTTGGAATGTCCTGATGGGGCACTGGTTGGCCGCCAACGAGGTCGCCGACGGCGAGAGCGTCAAAACGATCCTAGGCATGCCCCGGTGGATTTTTGTCACGGTACTTGCACCATGGGCGGTTGGAAATGTCACCATCGTGTGCTTTGCGATCTGGGGGATGAAGGACACCGATTTGGGCGACGATTCGGGCGTCTCGCCAGCCGGAGACTCAAGTGTTTAACAGTGTCTTGCTGGCGGCCGCGAATACCGCTGGCAAGGCTGCCTTGATCACGTTTGTGCTTTATTTGGCCGGCGTGTTCTTGCTGGCGGTACTTGCCAACCGAATCCAATCCAAGCGTGAATTCGCTGGCGAATATTTTTTAGGCAGCAAAGGACTTGGCATGTGGGCATTCGCGCTCACGGCAGGCGCGACCGCGGCTTCGGGTGGAAGCTTCATGGGGTTTCCGTCGCTGGTCTATAGTCATGGCTGGGCCGTTGGTTGGTGGATTTCTGGATACGTCTTGGTGCCGCTGGTAGCTCTTGGGTTGGTCGCCAAACGCATGAATCAAGTCGGGCGACTGACGGGTGCAATTACCATCCCTGAATTGATGCGGCGGCGATTCAACAGTGCAGCGGTCGGAAATCTGGCGACGTTCATGATCGTGTTCTTCACGTTCTTTTTTTTACTGGCGCAGTTCAAAGCTGGTGCCGAGATCATGGCGATCCTATTTCGCGGCGTGCCCATTTATGAAAACATCGTGGGCATGATCGCAGCGGTCACCACTGGCATGCCTTGGATTGGCAGTACGAGTCCCGATTATCTTTTGTGTCTGTTCGTATTTGCGGCGGCGGTCATCACGTACACAACGTTTGGTGGTTTTCGAGCTGTCGTGTGGACAGATGTCATGCAAGGAATTGTGATGGTTCTGGGAGTTGTCATTCTGTTGATATTGACCTTATGGCAGGTCGGCGGATTGGCAAATGCGACCGCGAAACTAACAGAAATGACTCCGCCCGAATTCGGAAAGGCAAAGCTGTTACTGGCCGAACGTGCGCCAAAAGACACTTTGTTTCATCGTGGCGATTGGGTTGCTGACGAAAGCGGGGCTCCGATTCGGCTGGACGAAAATGTCACGATCGCCAGTGATGAAACGCAAAGCCAGCCGATCAAGATCCTGCGTATCACAACCGACGGCGACATGAAAACGGCTGCCAAAAGCATCTTGCCTCGTGTGACCGCAACCGATGTGATCACTGAAGAATACAAATATGGAGCCGGCACTCGCGGTGTCTACGTTTCCGCACCTGGTCCTTCGAAAAGCAATCCTGCTGGATTCATGACGGTTACTCTGGCGATCAGCTTTTTCATGTTCTGGAATTTCGGGATGACGGGCCAACCCAGCCAGCTGGTACGGCAGATGGCATTCAACAATACGGCGACACTGCGCCGATCAATCGTTTTGGTCGCCGTGTTCTATAGTGTTATCTATTTTCCACTGGTGATCATTTTTACGTCAGCGCGAGTGCTATTGCCGGGGATGGAGATTGATGCAGACCGGATCATGCCCGAGATGGCAGCTTATGTAACCGAAGCTGCCGGTGTGCCTTGGTTAGCCGGCTTATTGGTGGCCGCGCCGTTCGCGGCAGTCATGAGCAGCGTGGATAGTTTTTTGCTTTTGGTATCGTCGGGCATTGTGCGAGACTTTTACCAAGAGAGCATCAATCCAGAGGCTAGCGAGTCTACGATTCGGAAATTGAGCTACCGAGTGACGATTTTTGTCGGCTTCCTCGCTGTGATCGCCGCGCTAAACCCACCTCGGTTTTTGATAGACGTTGTGGTATTCGCTTCGGGAGGCCTGGCGGCTTCGTTTCTAGCACCAATCATCTTTACGTTGTACTGGCGCCGGGCAACACCGACTGGTGTTGCCACGGGCATGTTGACTGGTGCCGCGACCATCCTGGTACTTTATCTGATTGGATTCTTCGTCAAAGGCGAGTTTGGTGAATACAACTTACTTGGATTTCATCCGTTCATCTGGGCGATACTGTTTTCAACATTCGGCATCGTGTACACGAGTTGGCGTGGAGCGGCGCCGGATGCAAAACTGATCGAGAAATACTTTGGGACTCCGGCGCCAACAGAGCATCAATAAATCACCCAAACGCTACGGTCTACTTTGAATATCGATTGGGGTCGATTGTTTTGATGTTGTCGATTGATGCTGGTCTGTTCTGAAGAACTTGGCACACCAATTTCCCCGAGATCGGTGCCATGCTGATTCCCATCATCGCATGGCCAGTGTTCAAAACCAGGTTCTTTATACGCTCGCTGCGTCCAATGAATGGCAGCCCATCGGGTGAACACGGGCGAAGCCCACACCAGGGTTGAAGTCGGTCAAAGTCGCTGGCCTTGAAGGCTGGAAAGTACTTTGGCACCGATTTTAAAATCCCTTGGACTCGCGATTCAGTGACCGATGAATCCAGCCCAGCGATCTCCATGGTGCCTCCGACACGAAGCGAATTTCCGATCGGAGTCACAGCAACGCGAGCCTCATGCAATAACGAGCAGAGTTTTGGAAGTTCTGGCGGTTCATCAAGCGTTACGCTGTATCCTTTGCCGGCCTGCATTGGCAATGCAACCTCTAACTCGCGAGATAACTCTGACGACCAGACACCGCCACAAATCACAAATTCATCTGCCTCGATCTCACCGCTGCTCGTTTTCGCCGATTTGAGTTTGCCATTGTGTTTGTCAAAACCTTTGCACTCGGTTTCCCAATGGAACTTGCATCCGTCTGCTTCCAGTTCACGCTCCAGAGCCGCCATCAGCGTGTTGGGTGAAAGGTGGCAATCTTTTGGAAAGTAAACGCTGCCCACAACGTCCATTTGAATTCCTGGATCCAGCTCACACGTCGCGGCACGATCCAGCACGTCGGCAGGCACCCCCAAATCGTTTGCAAACTTGGCTGTCGCCGCCTCGTCATCCATCCCCTTTGTCGTCTTGCAAAGCATCAACAAGCCATGCGTCTTCAGCCCAAATCCGCCTGGCAAAGCATCTTGCATTTCCAAGTACAGTTGGCGACTTTGGAGATGCAAATCGCGAAGCACGGGCGCGGAACGCTGAACATGTTTTGCGTTGCATGATCGCCTGAATTGCCACAACCACTGCAGCAAGTCCGTCGAAAACCGTGGGCGAATGTAAAACGGCGATTGTGGGTTGCACATCCATTTTAGCCCCAGCTTGATCATGCCAGGGGCTGCAAGCGGAACGACATGGCTGGGCACAAGCATGCCCGCATTTCCAAACGAACACCCATCGCGTTTGCTGCGGTTACGATCAATGACTGTGACGTCAAAACCATTTTTCCGGCAGTACCAAGCTGTTGCAAGCCCGATGATTCCTCCACCGATGATTGCGATGTGTTTCGTCATCCGGAACACATCCTATTCAACATCGGCTGGCGCTCTCGGGTCAACTTTTTGGTTTGCCAAGAATTCGATTAGGTCACGCAGTTCCCGTGCACTCAAGTGCTTGATCAGGTCCGCTGGCATGGACGAGTTACCACGTTTGCGTGCTTCGATCTCGTCTTGCTGAATACGTACGATACGACCATCGTTCTTGATCAAGTCGATATATTCATCGTTTTCAACTTTCACGATTCCCGAATGCGTTCCATCTTCGTTGGCGATGACTGCCGTTTCGTAACCCTTGGCGATTTTGGCATTGGGCAAACAAATCGACTCCAGCAAATACTTGCGATCACGTTGTTTTCCAATCGTCGTTAAGATCGGGCCGACGTTTCCACCGGTACGATGAATTTGGTGGCAACGCACGCACGACAAAACCGTTTTGTTGTAAAAGAGCTCAGAGCCCTTGCCCGCATGACCACCACTGAGCGACGGAAGCCATTTTGCCAAAGGATCCGACTGCTGCAGGGCTGCGTTGTAGTCGTCTAGTTTCTTTTGCAACTCCGCAGTCAACCGTCCCTTGCTCGCCTCCAAGATGTTCAACTGAATTTCAGGATCGACCTTTCCTGAGACGTATTGTTCCATCGCTTTCGCAATTGCAGTGTCTACTTCGGGCGTTTGAATTGTCGCCAAAATATCCCATGCTCGCTGGCGAACTTGGTTATCACGGTTGTCGATTGCCGCAACGAAAACAGCCACCGACTTTTCTTTTTCGTGAGCCGCCAAGACGTCCAGTCCAGCCGGCACGAGCGGCGTTGACGATGTCATGTCTATGTTCATGGCAAGCTTCACCGCAAGCTTGGCGTCCAAGCGTGAAAGAGCCATGAGTGCTGCAGCTCGAACCTCGTTACCAAGATTCTTGTCGTCATATCGCTTTTGCAACATCGGAACGATTTTGCGGATCCCAAGTCGCGATGCAACGTCAATCATCTTCTCTCGCACTTTTGCATCGCTGCTGGACAGCAAGTCGATGTTTGGCTCAAGCGCGGCGATAGCGTCCGACAATTTCCGTGGTTTGAGTTCACGATAATCATTCAAAACTCGGTCACGCGGGTCCGGCGTTTCCCAATTCTGCAACATGTCCAAGGCTTCGAGTCGCATCTCGAGCGGAGCCGCAATTTCAGTCGCGTATTTAGCAAGCTTCTCAGCGTTTGCCGCTGTCCCAAGACGATAATTTGCGTTCAATACTCGGCGAGCAAGCGGAGTATCGATCGGTGCGTTCTGAGGTTTCTCTTTCGGTTTGTATTCCAAGTCAGCAAGATCTTTGTCGATCAGTGCGGCAAGCTTGCCAAACGCGACTTGAACAGGAACGTCATGAATCGCGCGGGCCGCCTCAAGAACCACGAGTGGATCGGAGTCCTCCAGAAAGTACATCAACTCACCAGCCTTTTTTCGCCGCAATGCAACGACGGCGGCGCGGCGAACGTAACGGCTGGGGTGATCCTTCAACTTTCCCAACGCGGCGGGTTTCAGAGTCGCCAAGTACATGATGCCGCTATGCCGTATCGCTGGATCTTGGTTTTTGTTGTCCGCCAGCAAACGCACGATCGACTCGGTCGCTTGGGTCGCGGACAGCTTGGCCAATGACATCGCAGCAAAGTACCGAACTCGCTCAGATTCGTCCGAAAGAGCTTTGGTCAATTGTGGAATCGATTCGGCATCCTGATGTTCCCCCAAGGTGCTGATCAAGGCGGCGCGGATCACCGGGTCCTTGTCTGCCAGCAGTGGACGAAGCGATGGAAGGATTTTTGGCCCAACTTTTTTGTTCAGCCGAACGATTTGGCCCAGCCCCCAAATCGAATGCAATTTTGCAAGCTGCGAAGACTCTTTCGCCGCTAGTACATCTTGAAAGCGAGTGTGTTCACCGCGATTCGCCAACTCCCACTGAGCCTCCAGACGGACTCGTTGGTCAACATGACTCAGAGCTTTGACCAAAGCGTCAACTGCCAGCGAAGTCCAATCGGACTTTAGTAACTCGTGAACTTCGGTCACCAATTTTGAATCGGTGTGTTTTGGATCGACGATGCGATACACACGCCCTTTGCCCACTCCATTCCAGCCTTCGACCCAATCGCTGACATACATGGAACCATCTGGGCCGAATGTGATATCAGTTGCCAAACAAGTCCAGATCGGCTGATCTTCGGATTGCATCTGATAGGTCGCCCCACCCGCCGCCAACTCGAACGATCGAACGCCACTATTGGCTGGCCCACCACGAAAATCGCAAATCAGAAACTTGTTCTTCAGCTCGTCGCCAAAACCGGTGCCAGGGTAGTAGACCAGACCGCTTGGCCCGTCCGTAAAATTGATGATCGGAGGCGTCATGTAAGCCGGTTGGTCATCATGAAACGGCTCCCACAAACGCTCACGATTGAAAGGACCACGGTCGGGCAAGTACTGGTAGTACATTCGCCAGCCCGTATCACTGCCTTCCAAAAGGTGAACAATCCGTGCCCGATCACCGCTATCACTGTTGTTGTCGATTGAGAACAAATCACCAACTTCGTTGAACGCCAGCTCTTGGGGATTGCGAAGTCCTGTTGCGTACACTTCAAGTCCAGAACCGTCTAGCTCGCATCTGAACACGGCGCCCGAAGCCGGATCATCTAGCACTCGGCCATCATCGGTTGTGATGTGATAGCCCCGATCACCGATCGAGAAATACAAACGACCATCGGGACCCAATATGGCGCCGTGCAGATCATGGCCGCGAAAAGCGACACGGACGCCGTAACCATCGGACAACGCAACACGCTTGTCCGCTTTGCCGTCGCCGTCATCGTCGGTCAGTTTCCAAAGTTTCGGAATACAAGTGAAATAAAGATCTTTGCCGCGAGCCAAAATCCCTGCACCGCTTCCTTCCTCTAGTCGATTGAAACCACTGGCAACCAACACGCTCTCGTCTGCGACATTGTCGCCATCTGTATCCACCAAACGCCGGATTCGATCGTCGTGCTGGGCGTACGTGATCGCGGCTTCGCCCAACAAGCGTTTGTGATAGTCGATTCGATCCTGAACAGTCTTGGCCGCAAGGTCCGCCAAGAGCCACTCATCGTCGTGATTGCGGTTATCTGTTACGCCCTTGTTTTGCCGAAAAGACTCGACGACGTACATGCGTCCTTGGTGATCGACATCGATCGCAACAATGTTTGCGACATCAGGCTCGGCTGCGAACAGGCTGATCTTCCATCCTTTTGGGATTCGGATCGCATCCATTGCTTCCTTGCCCTCAGTCGACGCCTTTGCCACCTCAGGCTCCAGCGGCTTGATGTCATTCAGGTCGGCAGCATGAAGCCCAATTAGCGTGCTAAAAAAAATCAGCCCGGCGACTACTTTGCGATCGAATCTCAATTTCCCACAGTCCACTTTGAAAGTTTGGTTTGCATCCTGAATACAGGATAGCTTCTGGAGCTAACAAGTAGCAAGCTAAGCACGATGTAACTGACACAAAAATGCGATGCTTTGCAGGCTGGTTAACCGCTGGCACTGTACATCGATGTCCAGCAGTCGACATTTGAAAGGTGCTGTGTCTAGTTTCAATTCTTGGGTAGCTGGATTCACCAGAATTCAGGCCAGTTGGTGAAAACCGAAGTCTGGCGACTCCGACTACGAGGCTGTGATTTTTTATTACCCACCGTTCGTAGTACCGGCTTCAGCCGGAACAGGTTGCGGGGTAACGGACTGGATTCCGCCTAAAGGCGACTCCGGCTGAACCCCGATTCTTGAATGCCCAAACCCAGTTTCTCCTACAGCACGTACCACAGGATCCCAAGCCAGTGGCCAACGGCTGCAAGCAATACGAACACATGCCACACCGCGTGGAAATAGCGAACCTTCTCGCTCAGTCGTAAAAAAATGATGCCAACCGAATACAACACTCCTCCCAGCAGCATCATCAATCCCATTTCTTTGGTCACATGTCCGATCAAGGGGATGGCCGGTAACCAGCCGAGCAAAAGATAGGTCACCGTTGTGATTGAGTTGATCCTGTGTTTAATCGCAACCTTGGCAATGAAGCCAGAGAATGCTGCGATCCATATCGCGGTTAACAAGAAAGGCTTGATCGAGTCCGTTGAAAACTTAAATGCGATTGGTGTGTAAGTCCCTGAGATCATCAAGTAAATCATCGCTTGATCCCACGCTCGCAGTCGGTTCAACGCTGGTTGCCTAAGAATGGTGTGCGATAGCCACGAAAAGCAAAAGGTGCCGATCATCGAAATGCTGTACGCTCCGCAGGCGATCATCATCCCTATGCCATGCTCGTTCGCTCGAAACATCATGTAGCACGAAAGGCCGATGGACAGAACCAACGCGATACCGTGCGTCAATGCGTTCGCCCACTCTTCTTCCAATTGGACTGGCGCGTCTTCCAGCGCCGGGGCGGGTTGCTGTTTCATTTCTCTACTCAATGCGATCGTCAACGACTTCGATCCAATCGACAAATTAACTCCGTTCAGCCCTCCTGGTGGCGTTCCCTGCCCATTCAAAATACTCGATTTGGCGTTCGATCGACCAGCCCGCTGACGGCTCGCTGAGAATACTGTTGTGTGTCAGAACTTCGGTCAAACATTGTAAACTCATGGCAATGGCGAAGTGGTTTTTCAAATGGACTGGTTAGTGCAGCGACGGCACTTTTCAATCGATCTTGGCCCGGCCTACATTCCGCTAAACACCTGCGTCTTGGGCTGAAATGGCCGAAAGCCG
>CAYNNP010000100.1:0-4886 GCA_964398215.1 uncultured Pirellulaceae bacterium
CACGCCGAAAAAATCGAAAGGATTGCGGTCAAAGTTGTGGGTAAAGACAAGGCTATCGCCCTGCGGCTCAAAGAAAAGTCTTGACGACTTCCGATACGAGAAAGTGCTCGCTACGGAATGAGCTTAAAACCTTTGAGGGCTTTGTCGATTTCTTGGCGGCCCATCAACCATTTGTCGGCGCGTCGGCCCGTCCATCGATCCGCGACACCTCGCGATCGGCAACGGACTTGACGATCCAAGTCTGCGTTTTGCATGATCGCCCGTACTAGCGCCAGTTGGTATCTTGACTGTGGATACAGTGGGACCGACCGCGCGGACAGTGACCAGTTATGCAGTGAAACCTGTTGCCATCCCGATTGATTCTCTGCGCTTTTTGCATGTTGCTGTAACCCCGCATCCAAGTGCTGAATAACAGATTCATGCACCTCCAAATCGACGCGGCTATTGTGCGGCGAATACAGGGCCCACGAGAGCCAGTGATCCCAATGACCATGTCGTTCAGTCAATGGCATTAACAACGCGGTGGCAACAACGAAATTGGTCGCCACCCAAGGAACGCGGCGAACTCGATTGTGCTCGTGCCGACCGAACAATCGATGATAGAGTTTTCGATTGTCGCGAGGATCCATGATTCCAGGGATCACAAATAGCATCAAGGCTTGTAGCAGCAGTGCAACATTCCAAACCAAAACGCCAAGGCTATGCCCAAGGCCAAACGGTCCCAGTACAAACAGTAAACTCAGGTGCATCCCAATCAACACCCCGCCTGCCACTGGGCGAGTGCGCCGCGGAATTAAGAACAAACCTGCAGCCAGTTCGACCAATGGCATCAGCAACGTCAACTTGGCTTGGGTCTCGATATCCCACTTGCTAATATCCAATCCGATTGGCGAGAGCAGCGTTTGCAGTAAATCGATACCGACAGTGTGCGTGAACTGAAAATCAAACTTGCCTGCCGCACTGAAAACATAAACGCTGATGGCGATCATCAAAATGAATCGCCGGCAATGTTTGTAACCAACCATGCTGAACACGAACGCATAGATCATCGATTGGTAGGCCCAAGGTTGCAATCGATGCTGGTCGCATACAATCAAACCAATCAGCGTGGCGACCGTCAGTCCCCACGACCACGCCAAGCATTTCTTTGCTGCTATGTTGATCAGTAGCGAAGCCGCCAGCAGCGACGTCAAAATCCATGACAGGGCGGGTGCGGTTACCAGAGATTGGATGCCGGGAAGCAATGGCACCAAAGGCATTTCGCTTTGCGGCAACCAAAGTCGATATGTCACGGCCAACAGAACGACTAGGCAGACGGACCAAATGCGTGGAAACATCCAGCCCTCGTCGACTCCCGGCGCTGGATCGCGCTGGTTGTCGATTTCTGCAGTCATGGCATCGGGAAGTTTGCGGCTCGGAAGGATGATCTGGTATGCATCAAGGTTGACACAATCATGTCCGAGATCGATTCGATTGCAACGCTAAAAGCGAAATGCGAAGGCTAATGTACTGGCATCAAAGCCTTGCGTTATCGCAACTTGCACTCGAAAGTAACCGTAGCCGACTCGCCAACTTTCAATGGTTCTTTAAGTGTCCACTGGAGTTTTAGCGATTGCTCTTCGTTGGAATCGGCAGTGAACTCTGATTCACAGCTCGATTTTTGGCTATCTTCGACGTAGGCCAATCGCGTCGTCAGGTTGTCCGTTAGCACAACGTTGGTGACCGGCGAATCGCCGACATTATCAACTCGAATCGTGAATGTAACAATTTCGCCTGGCCTAGCTTGATCGCGATCAGCCATTTTTAGGATTCGCAGCCGACCAGCGTCTGGGAATTCGTAGACCGTCAAGCCTTCGACTTCTTGGACTCGTGTCAGTGTTGGTGTCTTCAAGTTTTCCGTTGCGACTTCGACACCATTGCTAACCGTCCAGCGAATTGCCGCTTGGTTGGCTTGTTGCAGTAACGCTAGCTGATCGCGCTGCAATAGATTCAGCTCATCCCACTGCATGGCGGCCAAGACAGCGATGACGGTCGCCTGTGTTTCGGTTTGAAGCACATTTTCGATTGGGACACCTCGGTTGCGATCACGAATCGCATCGATCCGTTTGGTGACTTCGGCGTTCACTGGTCCATCCATATCGGTCAGTGCGATCCCGCCTTCGTTCATTGCCAGTCCTGCCGAAGCGATTGGCCGATCAACATTGGCAAGCGCAATCGTACGGTCGCCTTCAACGGCTTGGCTAATTCTGCGTGTGGCCGCGAATCGCGGCGAGTACACACAGACGCGGTTACTGGGCTGGACTTCGATATCACCACTTTCGGTTGTGTAGTGAACCACCGTGTCTTCGCCTTGCAAACCATCAAGTCGATCGTTCTTCAGCAGTCGTGCATCTGACCGATGGTCGCCGCCGTCACAGACGAACTCTTGTGGATCGACCCCATACGCGTTCCAACCAAAGGGTGTGGTTTCAACAACACCACACGTAGCGGGACTTTCACACTCGCCCGCGCCCGAATTGCAACTCAGGCATCCACCACATTGCGCGCCAGCTCGTTTACGCAAAAATCCAGCTGGTGTGACTTGCGTGTTTGGATTGATCTGGGAGTAACCAACCTGCGCGACCGATTGAGGAACTGGTGTCATCGCAGAGGCTTGCTGGCCAGTCTGCACACCTTGCATGGTTGGCGTATTGACGGTGGGCATCTGCGCGGTGGGCACGTTTGGTATACGGCTTGTCGCCATCGGGCGACTAGCAGAACTGGTGCCAAGATCATTGGAGCCTGTGGTTTTGCAGCCAACGCTAATGGTCGCTGCGAGGCCCAACGCCAGAACGAGAAATGTATTTTTGCAATTCATCGTCTATCGATCACTGCTGTGTTTCTGGTTGGAAAATGGGAGCCCAAGTTGGATAGCCAAAGAAAAACTGTGGCATCAACTCGTGCGCGGTCGGTGGGGCGACCGTACCAATTCGGATGATGGCAACCGGTCGTCCAAACCGGTCAGCTTCGTGCAACGGATCTTGGTAGTGAGCCAGATCCAGCACATGCGACTTGCTGGGAGGTTCAGGCAAAGCGATTGCGGTCTGAGGGTCTTCTAAGTACACGACCCGCGTGACCATCCGGCCTTGCATGACTGCTCGTAGATCCGTTTCGTCAATCGTGATCGGAATCGGATTCAGCGTGGCTTGACCTGGAGGCGGATACAGTCGGTCGATCAGTTCTACCGTCGGATAGATCTCCACACCTTCAGCCTGCGGGATGCCAGTTATTTTGAAGCGATAAACACCGCCAATCAACAAACCAGCCATCAGATTCTGCTCTGACGGCGCGAACCCACCGGCTTGACCGAGTGAAAACTCTACGCCTTCGGGACCACGAAAAGCGACTGGTTGAAAATAGCCTTTGACGGGACCGCCACGTGTCAGACGCAGTTGTCCAGCAACACCTGGTGGCATGTCCGCGTTTGTTAGCCAGTGACGTTTACTGGTAGGCAAAAAATCACTTGGCTCAGCTGCTTCAACGGTGTTCAAGCAAGCGGAGGCTACCATCGCTGCCATGCAAAACAAACGCAAGGCTTGGCTGACGATTGGAAATTTGGTGAAGATCCTCATCACAATCTTGTTGGCTTTGCAGGCGAAGAAATCAAAGTATCAAAAAACGCGGTACGGCTTTGTAATCCGCACCGCGTTGTAAAAGTTCACTTGTTCGTGAAGGCTAGCCTATTGTGGCCAAACCAATTCACTTACGGTTGATGGTTCGGATCAACATTCTGGCTGCGATGCTGGAAGATCGCTCGGCCATTAGTAGCACCTGGATGCAGGTTCTGTTCACGAATGTTGACTCGGCTCACAGGGTTTGGATAACTCACGCCGGGTTGCTGGCGAACGTTGATTCGCACTTGTTTCGGCGGCTGAGGAATATGCATTGGCGTGCTGTTACGTATCACGTGCTTGGTCACGCTGGCCTTGTGTCCCAGTGGGATGTGAGGTGGTCCAGGCAATCCAATTGGTGTGCCAGTGATCGGCATTCCATACTGAGGTGCGTTGACCCCTGCAATCATGCCAGGCAGTTTGGCAGGTCCGGCATGTCCGCTGTTGCATCCGCATGATCCGCCACTACATGATCCGCCACCAGCTTCGCAGCTTCCGACTCCGCCACAACCTTGTGTCATGGTGGGAGCAAACGGTGCTGGTAGACCTGGAATCGGTGGTCCCATTGCGAGTGGTGATCCCAAGCCGCCAGTGCCTGGCATTTCGATGTCTTTGTCACCCAATCGAACGATGGCAAGAATCGAACCGCGCCGATCTGCTTCAACAATCGGGTCAACGCCTGGATCCAACCGTGTGCTCACGATCGTATCGATGCCAACCAAGGCAGGTCCTTGGAAATCAGGATCTGGTAGATAGATAACCTTGGTGACAAAGTTACCAGTGGAGACTTGGTCAAAATCTTCGTCCGTGAATTGGACTGGGATTGAGTTGTGTGCCAAGTAAGCACCCGTTCGAGGGTTTGAGTGAGCCAATTCGATGGTTGGATACAGCTCAACGCCCGCACGGCCTGGAATGTTCGTTAGTTTGACTCGGTACAAAGCACCTTGAGGAAAGTTTTGACGAGCAGGCACAATCATGGGCTCGCTATCAAACATCCCGGCGCCCGACTGGTCGTATCGAACTTGCATGCCATCTTGGCGACCGAACGTTACCTGAACGGTTGAAGGCACGGCGCCCGGACCAATCATTGGTCCTGGTGCGTAACCTGCTGTGTAGCTCGCTTGCATTACAGCTGGGTTGCCCTCAGCAGCCGCCATTGGGATTGCGCCAGGGGCTCCCGAAAACTGAGCGCCTGGGACTCCTGGAAATTGACCACCCGGGGCTCCTGGAAATTGA
>CAYNNP010000100.1:4986-21973 GCA_964398215.1 uncultured Pirellulaceae bacterium
GGGGCTCCTGGAAATTGAGCACCAGGGCCAGGTGCGGCTCGATAGCCAGGAGGTGTCAAAACTCCGGGGCCAGGGCCACCAACGCCGGGGCCTGGTTCCAGCAGACGTTGCTCCGGTGGAAGATTGTGGCGCTGTTGCGCACACCCTGTTGCGAGGATCGCTGCTACCGCGAGCATCGATAAGTGAGTAGTTACTCGTTTCATCATTCCCCCCGTTCCTTCGGTGGTGCCCGACGATGAGATCGGGTACTTAGACTGCATTAAATTGGGCTGATTGTTTTCTTGGATGTGATCCACCTGGACTTGGGCTGTCCGTGGAAATTACGATCCGCCAATTGGGAAATAGACCGACATCCGTTGCCTGTCATCGGCACGTTACACGCCGCATCTTTGAAAAAATCGACATAACCTGCCCATGAAGATTGATCGTCAGAGTCATACATTGATGAAACTCGCTGTGAAACTAGCGGTAATGGTTTCATTCGTCGGTATTTGGCATGTAAACGCTTTCGCCGATCCACCAAGCGTGCCGGCAAAAAATACAGAGCTTGGCAAAAAAAGTTCTTCGCCCTCAAGCACCAAAGCGTTCGACATACTGCACAAAGCCAAACTTCAGCTGGCAAATGAAGATGCATTCAATGCGAAAATTCGCCAACGTGTTTGGACCGGAGGCCGGTTGGTCGTCGGCGTTGGGACATACGAGCAGGCCGGAAACGAAACCGGACGCTTCAATCTGCAAGTCAGCATGCACGATGGTGGCGGGAAACATACGCTGCAGCAGGTCAGCGATGGGCGATTGAGTTGGACGCAAAGCATCATTGGCGAAGCAAAAACGCTCAAACGAGTTGATGTTGGACGATTGGATGAATGGGTCAGGGCATCACGCAAGGCA
Organism: uncultured Pirellulaceae bacterium; assembly: GCA_964398215.1. Classification (GTDB taxonomy): domain Bacteria; phylum Planctomycetota; class Planctomycetia; order Pirellulales; family Pirellulaceae; genus CAYNNP01. Next base: position 5,878 of record CAYNNP010000100.1, read on the forward strand.
AACGATTTCGCGCCCAGGCTGGAGGTCGGGGCCTTTACCGAAATGCTGACCAACATCCAACGCGATTACACTTTGACCGCTCAATTTGGAAAACTCCAGGACGCAAAAGTCCTGATTGTCAAAGGCAAACTCAAAGACGAGGTTCGACAACAGATCATTAGCAACACAGAGCGATCGAACCTAGCAGAACTGTACCCATCCAACGTGCGAGTTGCGATCACGCTGGAAAACGATGCGAATACTCAATTTGGCAAATGGCTACCAATACGATTTGAGTTTCGGGGCGACCCACAGAAAGCGAAAAACGTCAATTCGAATGCCGCATCGACGCAGGGTCCGTTGATCTCACTGTTAGAGATCTATTCAATTCATCCGATCGAGCCACCACCAGTGGACCGCTTTCGCTTTGACAGCCAAGAAGTCATCAACTTCACAAATGAAACGGATCGCTACTTGCGAAACTATGGAATTCGGCTGACTGATCGACAGAGACGCCAATTGCTGCGATAGAAGCTACGGGCTGTGAAAAGAGGTAAGATATCGCGGTGATTTCGTTTGTGACGAATCGTCGCACATCAAAGGGCAGTTCCAAGTGTCTGGGATACGAGCTATGCCACTTTTGATCGGAGTCTGAACGCGAACAGGGCCGCCAAACTGCCGCAAATCAGGGTAGTGATCAAGCCGCCCAGAGCACGATGTTTCCACGCCAGCTTTTCCATGTGTTCCAGGTGATAGGTGAACGGCTTAGAGACTTCCAGAGGCCGCTCCTCAACGACCTCAAAGTGGACTACCAGCAAGGCGGGATCAATCGTTTTGTACTCATCGCGAATTTCTTGGATGTGGGTTTCAGTCGTTTTGCCCTCACCGCTGGATTGCCAATAAACAGCACAAAAACAGGTAATAAGTAGCGCCGCGATCGTCAAGAACCCAAATGCGACAAAGCCAATCCGCGATCCAACACGATCACTGCCCCCAGAGCGAGCATCGGCCCCTTTTTCGCCAGAATCCTGCTGCTCGAGCTTGCGAAGCTGTCCCAGGGTTGGAATCTGGTTGGTATTCCCACAGCTTTCACACGGAATTGTCCCACCGGCCTGGGTCGATGCGACTGGGGTCGTCTTGTCACAGCTATTGCAAGGCAGCAGATACATGTTGTTCTTGGAGATTATTTTGGGGTGAGCGCCTGGACCGGCGCAGCTATCTGACTAAAATCTTAACAGCTTTCGGTGCCACCACCCACGGTCAACATCCCGCAAACTACACCAAAGTCTGCCGGCTCTGTTTTGACAAAATAACGAACTGATTTGTTTGTAGCGCAATCCAAAGGAGTTGGGTTCGCACTCTGTGTGGTCAACTTGCCGACTGCCGCCACGAGGGCCAGCCGTAGGTTTTGAACCGTATCGCCGGGGGAATTTCTGGATTACGTAGATTGAACACACTTTGTTCAGTCTTATATCCAATTCGCACGGCACTGCGCTCCAAATCAGCGGTGGAGTTGTTTGCTGGAAAGAGCTGTTGCGTTGAAATCTGTCACCACACGGGTTGACGGATTGCCAATCTCTCTCCAGTCAGAGCGACTCTCCCAAACAGAAAGTTTTTCCAATTCAATGGCGGCTAGCAAGGATTGAGTCAGCGGGTGGTAGAGTTTCCAACAGGTTTTATTTCCTGCACATTCTCTGCGCGGTGACAGGTTTTTGATGGCACAGAGCTGGAACAGGTAAACAAGCAGCTGAGAGTTAGAAGTTTCTCGAATCAAATATTCCACACATCCTTGAAGTTCGACATCGGCATGATCACTTTGTGACCTACAAAAAAAACACCACCGTGAATCAAATTAACAGCGTGATTAACAAACCCGGAATGAGAGACGATTGCCACGAGCACTCCACCGGTTACAAACCACCACACTGACTGTTGATCAAGATTCACTACATATTGACTACTAAGAAAACATAAATACAAGCGATTGGCAGGAGAGACAGTTTTGTTCGACACCTTAATGGACGAATTCGAAGACGGCGTACCCAACGCGGAAGCCGTGACTGGTGGCGGATTTCGCAAGATGCCGGAGGACGATGGCGATGGTGTACGTGTTGTCGTTCCCGATGGCGAAGTGCAACTGGAGAGCCCTGACGAGTTGATCCCGTTGGACGAAGTTGAAACTTGGTCCGACGATCCCGTCCGAATGTACCTAACGCAAATGGGTGAAATCCCATTGCTGACGCGCCGCGAAGAAATTGAGTTGGCCAAACGGATCGAAGAAACGCGTCGCCGTTTTCGAACCAAGCTGATCGAAAACCACTACGTTTTGGTCGAAGCCTACAAGACTCTCAAGAAAGTCTACCGTGGCCAACTGCCGTTTGATCGTACGGTTCAAGTTTCTGTGACCGACCGATTGGAAAAAGATCAGATCGTTGGACGTTTGCCGCACAACCTTCGCACCTTGCAAACGCTGCTAAAACGCAATCGTCATGACTGGAAAGTTGCACTTAGTAAAAGTGCCTCCAAGCGTCGTCGCGCAGAAGCGTGGCGTGCTTTGGCCCGTCGTCGTCGTCGCGCTGTACGTCTGATCGAAGAATTGGGTCTTCGTACGCAACGTATCGAGCCCCGACTTGGATTGCTGGAAAAGTTCTCGCAGCGGATTCATGAAATTGATCGTGAAATCAAACAACTGCGCAAGACCAAGCAGGGCCGTGATATTCGCGACAAATTGCTGCATGAACGTCGTCAGATCCTGACCGCCTGCCAGGAGAGCCCAGTATCGCTTAGCAATCGTGTGTTGATGCTGAAAAAAGTCTTTTCGGAGTATCAACAAGCCAAACGAGAGTTGAGCGAAGGGAACCTGCGATTGGTTGTTTCGATCGCCAAGAAGTACCGCAACCGTGGTTTGTCCTTCTTGGATTTGATCCAAGAAGGTAACGCTGGCTTGATGCGTGCTGTTGATAAATTCGAGTATCGGCGTGGATTCAAATTCTGCACCTATGCGACTTGGTGGATTCGTCAGGCGATCACGCGAGCGGTCGCAGATCAAAGCCGTACGATTCGGATCCCAGTTCACATGGTCGAAACCATGAGCCGTGTACGCAACGTGGCTCGCCAGCTTCTTCAGGAACTTGGTCGCGAACCAACCATTGAAGAAACCGCTCGCCGAGCCGACGTTACTGTCGAAGAAGCCCGCCGAGTACTGACAATGAGCCGCTTTCCAATCTCATTGGATCGGCCCGTTGGAAACAGCGAAGACAGCCAGTTCGGCGACTTGTTGCCTGATGGGACTGCCGAGAGCCCGCAGATTGGTGCAACACAAGAAATGTTGCGAGATCGAATCACCAACGTGCTGAAATCACTTTCGTATCGTGAACGTGAAATCATCAAGCTTCGTTATGGCTTGGGCGACGGGTACAGTTACACACTGGAAGAAGTTGGCCACATTTTCAAGGTAACACGAGAGCGAATTCGGCAGATCGAAGCCAAGGCCGTTCGCAAGCTGCAGCAGCCAAGCCGCAGCCAAGACCTTGTTGGTTTCTTGGACTAAATCAAGAAACTGATTCATCGCAAAAAAAGAACTCCGGTTTTAAAGCCGGAGTTTTTTGTTGCACCAATCCAAAATGATCAGCGGCTGTGAAACCTCAATCACTCGGCAGCGTTATCGATCAACACGATCCTGTCGCAAAAAGTCGATCACTGATGCACTTTGAGACGCAGGTTGCTGTTGGCTTGAAAACAGCGACTTAAAGAAGCCCGGTTTGTTGGCCGTTGTTCCCGATGGTTGACTTTGGTTTCCGCCCATGAAATTTGTAGGCAATAGCCGTTTGGGGTTCAGAGCATCTTTCGTGCGCGCCCAACTCTTGCGTGCCGACTGGCCGACTTCGCTGAACAAGCCGTCTTTTTTGGCAGTCATGCGTTGACGTTCTTCGGTCGTTGGCATGACCTTGTTCTTGAAACCAGCCAAGCTAAATTTTGGCATTTTCCAGTTCGCTGGCTTCAAACCATTCGCGAGCTTGCCAATCGGTGTCTGGGAAAACGCGTCCTGCTTGCTATCGGTCTGAGCGGTTGCCGGTTGGCAATTCAGTGCAAATACGACCGTGACTACGGCCAGGATGGTTTTGGTGATCGTATTCATCAAACTCATCTCCAAAGAAAGGACGTCCAAATTTCAAACTAATTGGCTTGCGTATCCCAAGTCGAATGGGGTTTCAGCAACCCCAATTTGACAGAAACCGTGGTTTGCTTGGTGTTTCACGCCCGCGGCCAGGGTTCTGGCCTCTGCGAATCGACTTCACTTCGATATCATCCAATTTGCAAACATGATCGACTTAATCTTTTTGTTAACGCCAAAGCGAAAATGAAAACCGACGAACTCCGCGAAAAGTACCTCGACTTTTTTGAAAGTAAAGGCTGCGTCCGAAAACCTAGCGATGTGCTGGTGCCGACCTGGGATCCATCTGTCTTGTTCACGCCCGCCGGGATGAACCAGTTCAAAGATCATTTCTTGGGCAAGGTCAAACTCGATTTTACGCGTGCCACAACTTGCCAGAAGTGTTTACGTACGGGTGACATCGACAATGTTGGACGGACAGCATTTCACCATACGTTCTTTGAAATGATGGGCAACTTCAGCTTTGGTGATTACTTCAAAGAAGAAGCGATCATCTGGGCATGGGAGTTTTTGACTTCGCCCAAGTGGCTGGGGATCTCCAAAGATCGTTTGACCGTGACGGTCTACAAAGATGATGATGAAGCCTACGGGTTGTGGCGTGACAAAGTCGGTCTTCCGGACGAACGCATCACGCGGATGGACGAGGACGAAAATTTCTGGCCAGCCAGTGCGCCAAGCCAAGGTCCAGATGGTGTGTGCGGTCCCTGCAGTGAAATCTACTATCAGTTAGAAGACGGCAGTGACGTCGAAATTTGGAACCTTGTTTTCACTCAGTTCAATCGCGTTGGCGATCCGCCGGACAACTTGAAACCGTTGCCCAGTCAGAACATCGACACCGGCATGGGGCTCGAGCGGACGGCCAGCGTCTTGCAAGGCGTGCCCACAAACTTCCACATCGACACATTGCACCCAATCGTTTTGGCAGCTGGCGAAGTCGTCGGCGTGTCCTACCAATATGATAGTGATAACGGTCGCCGCCTACGAAGGATCACCGACCACGCTCGCGCTTGCACGTTTGCGATTCACGAAAACGTTTATCCAGGACCAAAGGATGCGAAGTACGTTGTCAAACGTTTGATCCGCCGGGCCGTTCTGGATGGATATCAAATGAACCTGCGAGAACCTTTCTTGTACCAATTGGTTCAAGCGGTCGCGGATTCCGCCAAAGTACCCTATCCAGAGCTTCAAGAAACCGTTGACCGTGTTTCGGAAGTCATTGAATCGGAAGAGAAGGCGTTCTTTTCTACGATCGATGGCGGCATGAAACGCATCGAACAATTGTTCGAGCAGATGAGGGACGAGTCAGCTGTGATGGTTCCTGGCGGCGTTGCAGCGGAACTCAACACGACTTACGGCGTTCCACCTGAATTGCTGCAAACACTTAGCGCTGAACAAAACTTTACGTTCGACTGGAATGGCTATCGAGGCGCGATGGATGAACATGCGATCGCCAGTGGTGCCGGACAACGCGAGCTTTTCCAGACGGGTCCTTTGGAAACGCTGAAAGAAGCTTTGCGCGAAACACCTTTTGTTGGCTATGACGACATCGTGGGCACCGCGGTCATCAAAGGTATCATTACGGGCAGCGGCCGGAAGGGGGAAGACGAAGGCCAACTGCTTAGCCATGTCGAGCGTCCCGGCGAATCGGAAATGCGTTTGATCCTGAATGAGTCTCCGTTTTACGGTGAGTCGGGCGGCCAAATCGGTGATGTTGGCACGATCAGCAGCGACGACTTTGAGTTTCAAGTCATCGACACGCAAAAACATGCGGGCCTGATCGTGCATCACGGCAAACTGATTCGTGGCGAACTAAAAGAAGGCGCCGAGTGCAAAGCTGTTGTCGATGATGACCGCCGCATCGCACTGGCTCGCGCCCACTCCGCAACTCATGTTCTGCACTACGCGCTTCACAAAAACATTGGCAAACACGCGCAACAGCAGGGCAGCAAAGTCGAACCGGATCGCTTGCGATTTGATTTTACGAATCAAAAAGCGATCGACGATGATGCTCTCGTTCAAATCGAGAAAGATGTCTGGGTTCAGATCGACGAAGCCTCTGACGTGAAATGGGAAACGGTGCCACTTGCAGATGCTCGCCAAGCAGGCGCGATGATGTTGTTTGGTGAAAAATATCCCGACCCCGTGCGAATGGTTTCGATGGGCGAGTTTAGCAAGGAACTCTGCGGGGGAACTCATGTCGCAAATACACAACAAATCCAAGCCTTCGAGTTGGTGGTTGAAGAAAGTGTTTCTGCGGGAACGCGGCGGATCGAAGCTCTAACGGGACCGCGAGCCGAATCACACCGCAAGCAAACACGATTGCTACTGGACACGGTGGCGTCAGTCCTGGGTTGCCAGCCAAATGAATCGTTGGCGGCAGTCGAACAATTGACCAATGAAATACGTCAACTGAAAAAGGAACTGGCGTCTGGAAAATCGAGCGAACACAAAGATCAGTTTGCCTTTGCCGGCGAAGGTGACTTGGTAAATTTGGAAGACTACAATTCGGTGCGATCTGCGGTTCGTGGCATCACACGGCGACTGAATGTATCGCTAGGCGAAGTCGAAAATCGCTTGGAGTCATTGATCGTTGACCGCGTCAAACTGATCGGCGAACTGAAGAGTGCTACTGCTGGCGGAAAACTGTCTGCTGATGACTTGATCGCTGGCGGTGAAACCATTGGCGATACGCTGGTCGTGGTCGCAGAAACACCTGGAGCCAATCCAAACGTGATGCGAGGCTGGATCGATCAAATTCGCAAGAAGACCGACGGGCCGACTGCTGTGCTACTTGCCGCTGTCCAAGGCACCAAAGTCCTATTGGTCGGCGGGCTGAGTAATGCTCTGGTCGATCGTGGGCTCAAAGCTGGGCAATGGGTTGGCGATACAGCCAAGGTAGTCGGCGGTGGAGGCGGAGGCCGTCCTGACATGGCTCAAGCTGGCGGCAAAGATCCTAGTAAGTTGCCGGAAGCGATCGAAATGGCCAAGCAATCGATGCGAGATCAATTGTCGTAATCTTCGCGAACAGCAGAGACTCTGTTTTGTTCGATTGCTTGAATCGAGCTGGTAGCATGCTTGCGGACAAAGGAATCGTTGTCACTCTGGGCGACCCGTAATTCGTCCAGAACGCTGGAGTCGCCGACGATTCCTAAACTCCGTGCTGCGGCGGCTCGCACAAAAGAGGATTCATCCTTGAGCGCCGACAACAGCAAATCTTTTCCTTCGTGCTGAAATGCAACCGTTTGGTCAATTGCCAACCAACGAACGCGATGGTCATCTTCATTTTGATAAAAACCAGTGACCGCAGCCAGCATTCCATCACATTCGCGTATTGCTTCCTCCGGGACACGGCGTAGCTCATTGATCGCGGTGTGTCGCACTCTCTTGTCAACATCGCCCAACGCTGGCTGCAACGCGTCCGCGTCGCCTCGAACAGCCGCAATCATCACGGCTAGCATGCGAATCTTGGCGTTTTCATGTTTTGCCTTCTTGCGGACAGCAAGCGTGGCTTCGTCTCCGTCCGCCAGCGCAACCGACTCCAGCACAGGTTGCATATCGCTTTTAAGATTGTCACCGCTGCTGTTTCTGGCGCAGTCAATCAGAGAATTGATCGATTCCAGATGCCCCTTGATCGCCTTCGTAAACAAAGGCAAATCAGATGTAATTTTAAGCTGATGAGAGTGCAGACGTTTGACAACATCATCGCCATTCTGTTGCTCGGTCGGTAAGCCAAAAGCAGTCTGGAAACTCTTGTTGCTTGGTTGTTGCGTTTGGAATGGGTTGTTGTTGACCGCGGTATCCATCAGCAACACTACTTTGATATTGGGAAGTGTTTCTTTTACTTGGCGGACGAAATCGTCATCAAAGGCAGTGCCATATAGATCCAGTACCTTGACTTGTTTCATGGCGCTCAGCGTCAGGAGCTCCTGCAACTCCTCTCGCAAAACAGCTGGAGCGTACCAACCTGAAAAAATCGGAGCCACATGAGCACGCAACTCAATTTCAGTAATGGTTTTTCCGTAAGCCTGATTGATGTACGGCCGAATGAACTTGGGAACGCTGTCTCGCTGTTCCATTGAAATGGTGCCACCAAGTCTGGCAACTGCAATCGCCAACTCGCGCTGCTTCATCGCTCGATGCGTTTGTGGCACGCAAGCGACCGCAGCAAGCAAGATCAGCACCAGTATGAATCGCAAGCTGAATTTGAATCGCAAACGTTTCATGCTTTTTCCTGCGCAAATATTGCTCTAATCGATCGTCAAAACGATCTTACCGGCCAATCCACCGCTACCTTCCAATGTAGCCTGCTCTTGCAATCGATGTGCTTCAGCGGCTTCCTGCAACGGCAACGTTTTGGAAATGTTGGCTTTCAGCTTCCCTTCGGACATCCATTGGTTGACCTGAGTCGCACAGGCTCGCATTTCATCGGCGCTTGCTTTGAACATAACGAACCCGTGTACCGAGCATTCTTTTACGTAGAAAGGCCCCACGGGGAATTCCGGCCGAGCGTCGCGACCAGCCATGACGACCATCCGTCCGCGACCGGCCATCAACTCGATTGCAGTGTCAAAATCGGGCTCGCGACGCGTTTCCCAAAAGACATTGATGCCCTCTGGGGCCTCGCGTTTGACGCCGTCCAAGATTGATTCGGCAGAATAATCGATCGCGACATCAGCTCCTAAATCCAAAATCCGTTGGCATTTCTCTGGGCTTCCACCCGTCGCCAAAACGCGCGCGCCGACAGCTTTTGCCATTTGTAGAACCATCGACCCAACACCGCCGGTTCCACCGATGACCAACACCGTTTCCCCTGGCCGGAGGTTGGCCTCGCGGAATAGTCCCAGGTGCGCCGTGACAGCAACCAGCGCCGATGCCGCTGCTTCCGCGAATGAAACGTTGTCAGGCAACGTGTAAACCCAATCGCTTTTAACAGCGATCTTTTCGGCAAAAGTTCCCTGCACACCCAACAGTCCTTGGTTCGTGCACCAAACACGATCGCCTGGCTTGACGTGAGTCACGTCGCTGCCAACTTTTTCAACAACACCTGCCGCATCACATCCAGGCATGAATGGAATGGGCAACTCGAACGCCACCATTCCACCACGCACATACGTGTCGATTGGGTTGACCGAGACAGCATGATTGCGGATCAAGACTTGATCACGATCCACTGTTGGTTCTGGCAAATCGCCAAATTCAATCGCACTCGGGTCACCGGTTTCGCGAATAAAAGCAGCACGCATGATAAACGTTGGGTTGGAGTTGATTTGCGGCTCGTTTCCGAGCCGCTGGTCCATGAATTAGCGTCCGAGGTCGGAACGCTATTTCCCGATCTCTTCTGCCAAGCTTTTTGCGTTGTAAATGGATCGCAAGGCTTCCAAAATCCCCACACCCGAAACGCTCACCGCACGGCCTTGTTGGTCGGAATACAAATAGTCGCTTGTTAGGCTTTGTATGTTGCCGTCAAAAATCAAACCGACCAGTTCACCTGCCCGATTCACAACCGGTGACCCGCTATTTCCGCCGATGATATCAGCAGTACAAACGAAGTTCAGTTGAGTAGAAAGCGAAAGATTCTGTGCATCGTGCCACGACTCGGGCAAGTCAAAATCTGTTTGACCCTTGTGTGATTCTTCGTGTTGAAACGCGCCGGCAAAGTTCGTGGTTGGATCAACCGTTTGGCCATCCTCGCTGTAACTTTTCACAACTCCAAATGCCAGTCGCAAAGAGAAAGTCGCATCTGGATAGCCACCAGTCCCGTTGACTTGTGTTGTTGCCTTGGAAACGCTGGCGTAGGCTTGACGCTCACGTTCTTGTAATTCGTCGTTGATTTTACGAACTCGGCGGTACTCGTCTTCTAGCATTCTTGCCAATTGAATCATCGTGTCGTCAGAAGCTTGCACGGCAGATTGACCTCCATCGATCAATTTCTGGCGTTCCGCAACGTCAATCAGTTTCGTGCCTGCAATCAACGTTGCCGCTCGTTCGCGAGGACTTTGGCCATCCAGTACTTTGATCACCAAATCACTATCAGCGCCACGTAATTCCACGAAACGAGCCAGTTCATCAGCCAGCTTAGCTTGCTCCAGATTCGCGTAAATTGGCGCTGGGCTGGTTAACGATTGCAGCAACGATTCGCGACCGGCGTCGGTGTACTCGCGGTACCGCTGAGCGTTTTCTTTCTTGTCCTCGGCGGCCAGCAAGACAATCTGAGTCGCCAAACTAAGCGGCTTGCAGCGAAAGCGTACCGACTGTTTTAGCATCTTTCCTTTTTCGTCTTGCAGCGCCGCAACATCCTTCCAAGCTTTCGCCAGCGGCGCAGTTTTAGGATCCGAATTGATCTTGGCCAGCACTGCGTTCTCAGCTTCCTCCTTGGACCGGATCGTGCTTGGGTTTTGCAAACCCGCAATCATTCCCGTGTAAGCCTTACGAGCGTTCTGAATTCCAAACAACTCATCGCGAGCGCGCCGAGCGGCCTCTGCGCCTTCGAGCCCGAATTGTTGAAGGCTGATCTCCCGACGGCGCAAATAGTTCAAGACAAAGGGAATGTAGACGTCACGCAAATACTTCAATGCAGCGGTTGTAAAAATCCGCTGAGTACGCCCAGGGTTACCGCTGACGAAAACAAGCTCACCTTCCGTCAAAGGTTTTGTGTTCCAGCTAAGATAGTCTTTGATTTCTGCAGGCTTGCCGTCTTCGTAAACTCGCATGATCGTCGCATCAAGGCAGTAGCGAGGATACTCAAAATTATCCGCGTCGCCGCCAAAGAACGCTGCCTTGGTTTCAGGTGCCCACACCAATCGTACGTCCGTATATTTTTTGTAACGGTACAAGTGATACTTGGCACCTCCGAACAACGTGACCACATTGCTGCGTAATCCAGTTGCTTCTTTGGACTCAGTCTCGATTGTGGAAAGGACCGCGCGGCGCTGCTTGGCAGCTTTCTCTGGACCGGCGTTTTCATCAACCGCTTTATTGACGCGCTCGGTGACATCTTCGATCGAAACCAATTGGTTCAATTCCAGGTCGGGAGCCTTCAGTTCCTGTTCATGCGTTTCAGCCAAGTAACCATCATCGATCAAGTTCCGATCGGCGGAACTGAGTTTGTGCAACGTTTCGCTGGCGACGTGGTGGTTCGTTAAAACCAGTCCCTTGCTAGAGATAAAAGACCCTGAACCGCCAGAGTTGAAACGCACGCTTGAAAGCCGCACATGGTCGGCCCATTCTTGCGTTGCGTCGAATCCGTGACGCGACTTCAGCAACTCCAAAGGCAAATCATTGAAGAGATACATGCCCTCGTCAGCGCTGGCTGGTTTGGGAGTAGAAAATGCCAGCAAAACGAGCAAGGCAAAAAGGGGCAAATGGTAGATGTGTTTCATGAGATATTCTTTTTGAAGGACTTGGCCGATTCCGCTCGATGATAACAGTTTTTTTGGCCAAAGTGACCGGTGCGAGTTTCACGAGCGGGACCCAACCGGTCTGGTTTTCACAAATTAAAGGACAGTAGACTCGGCGTAGGATTGCATGTTTTGAAGCGAAGGAACGCAACGAATGTCCAACAACGAAAAACCCAGAATCTTGATCTCGCGAATGAGCGCGATAGGCGACACGATTCTGACTTTGCCTGTAGCCTGTGCCATACGAGCACAATATCCCGATGCCTACCTGGGGTGGGTGGTTGAAAAGAAGGCCGCCCCCATGGTGCGCGGCCACCAAGCCCTGGACGTTGTCATCGAGTTGGAGCGGGGCTGGTTCACTTCCGTCAAAGGCATTCGCAACGCCAAACGTACACTGAAGTCACATGGGTTTGAATTGTCGATTGATTGCCAAGGCAACACCAAGTCCGCATTGGCCTGTTATCTATCAGGTGCAAAACAAAGAGTTGGCTATCGCGGCAAACATGGTTGCGAATTGAGCACCATTTTTAACAACGATAAAATTCAGCCGGTGTTCAGCCACTTGACCGACCGGTCGCTGGAGCTACTTACGCCATTGGAAATCAATTCGCCAAAAGTAGAGTGGAAACTTCCACTGCCAGCTGCTGCTAGACAGTGGGCGGCTGGTTGGCGTCGTTCGATTTCGTATCCCAAGTTGGCGGTATTGAATCCTGGTGGCACCTGGGATTCGAAACTCTGGGAAGCCGATCGGTTCGCCAAAACGGCGCACTACCTAAAAAATCGTTATGGCTACGCATGCACCGTGGTGTGGGGAACCGATGCAGAACGCACCATGGCAGAAGAAATTGTGGCGGGCTCTGGTGGCAGTTGTACGTTAGCTCCTTCGACGGACCTGTATCACTTAGCCGCTTTGATCGAAAGCGCCGACTTGTTCATCAGTGGTGATACCGGGCCACTTCACATGGCGGTTGCCGTTGGTGCCAAGACAATTGGTTTGTACGGCGCAACGCGGCCAGGCGATTGTGGGCCGTATCAACAAGTCGCCTTGCAAAACGCCTACGAAGGCGGCAGTCGCAAGCAAAGGCGGCGTGCTGATAACTCGGCAATGCGAGCGATCAGCGTCCAAGATGTTTGCCAAGCCATCGACAAACTAGAAGCAGAGCGATTAGCGGAAGCCGCCTGATTCACAGTTCTTAGATAGTGGCGTAAAGAAAACGTCAGCTTTTCAAATTGAAACGTTTTCGTCGATCCAGGCGTGGTTCAACATCCAAACCAGCAATCCCTTTTGGGCGTGCATGCGATTGCCTGCTTGAATAATCACATCACTTTGTGAGCTATCGATCACGCCATCGGTAATTTCTTCGCCCCGAACAGCTGGCAAGCAATGCAAGATTCGCGCGTGACTTGGCGCGGCGGCCATTAGATTTTCGTTGACTTGGAAATTCATGAACGCTTCTTTCCGCGCCGCCATCTCGGCTTCTTGTCCCATGCTAGTCCAGACGTCTGTATAAATCGCATCGGCCTCGGCAACCGCCGCGATAGGATCATGCACCTGTTCAATCTTAGCACTGGGATATTCCTTTTCGACACGCGCAACCCACTGTGCATCCATCAGGTATCCTTCCGGACAAGCCAACGTGAATCGCATGTCTAGTTGAGCACAAATCAGGGCCAACGAATGTGCCACGTTGTTGCCATCGCCCACAAACACAAAATGCTTGCCTTCGTAGGTCCCCAGCGACTCGCCGATGGTCAACACATCGGCCAGTGCTTGGCAAGGATGACATAGATCCGTCAAGCCATTGATCACTGGCATCGCGTTGAAGCTGGCAAGTTGCTCGACTTTCGCGTGCGACTTCGAACGGCAGACAACCGCGTCAACAAACTGGCCCAAGACATTCGTAAAATCCGAAGGCGATTCGCGCTTTCCCCATCCAACGTCTTCGCCCAGAAACAGGCTTGAACCGCCGAAGTGCGCCATCCCAGTTTCAAAGCTAACACGTGTCCGCAAACTGGGTTTTTCAAACAGCAACGCGAGCACCATGTTTTCCAATATCGCTGGACGCTGCCCAGCCTTCAAACGCTGTTTGATTTGGCTTGACGTTGCGAGTACAAGACGTACTTCTTCTGGGTTTAGGTCAAAGAGCGTTAGTAAATGTCGCATTTCAAAAACCTTGAATCTTGTTGTGATGTCACTCTGTCGAACACAGAATCTGGATCACAAAAAAAGCGATGAAACCCGTCTGCGTCGTCGGTGGAAAATCACTCCTTGTGAATTTGTGTTCCGACGCCAGCGGTAGTAAAAATCTCCAGCAACAACGAATGCCGGACACGTCCATCAATGATGTGTACTTTTCCGACGCCACGCCCCAGCGTTTCCAAACAGGCTTCGACTTTAGGAATCATTCCTTCAGCGATCACGCCTTGCTTGATCAAATCGTTGGCTTCCGATTCATTCAATGTTGGGATGATGGTATCCGGATCATCTTTGTCTCGGCGAACACCGTTGACGTCCGACAAGAACACAAGTTTCTCTGCGCCCAACGATTGTGCCACTGCCATTGCCGCGGTGTCCGCGTTTACATTCAAGTGGTCGCCGTTGGAATCTGCGCACATGCAAGGAATCACAGGAACCTGATCGGTGTACGAAAGCCCTTCAATGACACCTCGATCGACTCGCGTCACTTTGCCAACCGCGCCCAAGTCGTCGCCTGATTCCAATTCGAGTTTTTCGCCAAACAGCACATTGGTTGTTTGGAACGAAAGGTTCATCGCCCGACCACCCAAGCGTTCCATTTCTTCTGTCAAAAAAACGTTCACTTCTTTGGTCAAAACCTGTTCGACGATCTCCAATGTCTGTGCATCAGTGACACGTCGACCTTGAATGAATTTTGGTTCGACCCCGGCTTGTGCCAGCGCTCGATTGATTGCTTTTCCGCCGCCATGAATAATGACCGGGCGCATTCCTACGGTTTCCATAAAGATGACATCCAGCAACAGATGCATCATCGATTCTTCATCGTCCAGCAGGCTGCCGCCGATCTTGATGACCGTGGTTTTTCCGCGAAACTTGCGAATCCATCCCATCGCCTCGATTAGCGTGTTGGCTTTTTCTATGGCTTCTTGCAAGCTGGTTTCTCCACGGTTATTTGCCTCTCACACAAAGTAGGTCATATTCTTGCCAGCAAACCCGGCATGCTTCACGTGATCGGGGGCCAAAATCGCAGACGGCCCTAGGATCGGAAAAACCGAGCAATTTAAGGCTGGCAGCACCAAGGGTCAATCGACACCCGAAAAAACCGAGGGTAAATCACTTTTTCAAACTGCTTAAAGTAGCTCGGCTCTCCGAGCCGAGAAATCGGCAGGTCTCGGCTGGGACAGCCGAGCTACTATGTTCCCTACCTTGAAAAACTGATTCACCCTGCGAAAAAACTCAACAAATCCCCCAGCAATTCAACCTTTCTATCAAAGTAGTTTTCATGAATCAGTTCAAACTTGCAATTGTCGGTGGCGGTCAAATGGCACGAGCAATTGTTGGCGGCATGCTCGCCAAGGGGGTCCTGAAGACGGAGCAAATCCATATCGTTGACCCCAGTGCTGAATCGCAATCATGGTGGAAAGACAATCAGCCCGCCGCGCAGGTCGACAACAACTTTGCTGACGCGGTTGCGAAAGCAGATATCGTTTTGCTGGCAGTCAAACCCAATATCATCCCAAGCGTCATCGACCAACCAAGCGATGTGTGGAAGTCAAAGCTAGTTGTGTCAATCGCCGCAGGCATCAGCTTGGATCAACTTGCCAGCGGGATTGGACACAGTCGTGTTGTCCGCGTGATGCCCAATACACCCAGCCTAGTTGGCGAAGGCGCAAGCGCATATTGCGGTGGCAACCAAGTCACAGATGAAGACTTTGCAACCATCGAAACAATGCTTAGCAGCATCGGGCTTGCGGTTCGCATAGGCGAAGCACAGATGCCAGCAGTCACGGGCCTGAGCGGTTCCGGACCAGCCTACATCTGTTTGGTGGTGGAGGCGCTAGCCGATGGAGGTGTGCTAACCGGTTTGCCACGTCCACTAGCGATGAAACTGGCAGCACAAACCGTGTTGGGTACCGCAAAGTTGATTGCTGAAACCGGAAAGCATCCCGGAGAATTAAAGGATGCTGTTGCCAGCCCCGGCGGAACAACGATTGAAGCTTTAAAAGTACTGGAAGAAAACGGATTGCGAGCAGCCCTGATCAACGCGGTCAAAGCAAGCGCAGAGAAAAGCAAAGTCCTCAGCCCATAAACAAATCGCCAACCGAGCGAGCCTCACGGGCATAACCGCTGAGATGTCCCGGGTATTGAGGACACCATCATTTGCCGCTCGGCATCCGAAACCGCTTGCGTTGTGATGTAATAACTTCGCCGGGTCGCGAACGCCGTGCTCGTTGACGTGTTGCTTCACCTGAGCCGTGCGGCGACTAAATTTTTCCCTCGTGGACCGTTCAACGCCAGCGATTTCCCAGCCCGCTTTCACACGCCCGGATTACACGTACCGCGTGTTGC
>CAYNNP010000101.1:0-10646 GCA_964398215.1 uncultured Pirellulaceae bacterium
GCCTTACCGTAGCCGCGTAAATCTCTTCACGGCGTTGCCCCCAGCCCCTCTCCCCAAACAAGTTTGGGTGAGAGGGGAGCCAGAGATAAAGGGTGTCGGCGTGTGCGATTCACCGAAGTGCAGCATGGCGCGTTTACAAATTGAAACCACATTGGCTGTGGTTGATGAAGCCGGTCTTTATCCCGTTTAAGCATGCGTTTAGAAATCCAAACTGAAACGAAAACGCTTGGGATGCAAGGCATGGGCGACGCAGAATTCGTACGCATCTTGATTGATGATGTCGAAATCGCCACTCAAGCTGCAGCCTTTGATGCTTCATCGCCTGAAATCACTCCGAATGAATGTGAGTTCTGCTACCACTGTGGCGTTCCTACCATTGCTGTCAGAAAAATCGATGGTCATAGTGTAATCTGGTTCTCTAATCCCGATCGTCAACCAGAACACGAGGTTGCTACCGAAAGAATCCGAGTCTTTAATCTGGTGGAATATGAAACGGCATTGAATAGCAAGGCAACCGACTTGCCAGAGTTTTCACTTGACGATTTACATCGGGGTGGCGCGATGTCACGAAACTGCTCAGCGTTTAGCTACTTGGCATGACGGATGGCTGTGCTTGGTTTCTTTGTAGCGGAGGAACTTTTGCCGCCAGCGGTAAACGAGTTGCTACTTTTTCTGACCGTAGCGACATCGGACTTTCGTCGTGCCTATGAGTTGAGTTCGTCGGATTCAATCAAACCGTCTCGCAATCGGATAACACGCTTTGCTCGCTCGGCAACTTCGTCTTCGTGAGTGATCATCACGATCGTCTTTCCGTCTTCGTTAAGCGACTGGAATAGATCGAGTACTTCGTTCGTCGTCTTGGAATCCAAGTTCCCAGTCGCTTCGTCGGCGAGGACAAAATACGGATCGTTGACCAAGCTGCGAGCGATTGCGACGCGTTGTTGTTGACCGCCGGATAATTCGGTGGGGCGGTGATAAAGCCGATCGCCCAACCCTACCTGTTCTGCCAACTGTTGGCATTTACGTTTTGCATCTTTGCCAATCAGCCCCTGATACTGCAGTGGTACCTTGATGTTTTCCAGAACATTGAGCTGCTGCAGAAGGTTATAGGATTGAAATACGAATCCGATTCGTTGGCCGCGAATGCGTGATAACTGAAAGTCGCTGATCGTCGATACATCATCGCCGGCTAACAGGTACTTTCCACTTGTGGGACGATCTAGACAGCCCAAGACATTCAGCAGCGTACTTTTGCCCGATCCGGATGGCCCCATGATTGCGATGTATTCGCCAACGCGCACGTCAAACGTGACACCGCGCAACGCGTGTACGGTTTCGCCCGCCATAAAATAGGTTCGAAACAGATTCTCGACACGAAACGCAAACGTTCCTTCGTCGGTCGACTGGCCCACAGTCTGATTACTCATGACGAAGCGCCTCGATGGGATCCAAAAAAGCGGCTTTTCTAGCTGGATAGACTCCGAACAAAACGCCGACTCCCAACGAAATCACCAGCGACAAAACAACCGACCACATTGCGATACGAGGTTCTAGTGAGTGTACGATTGGGGGCAACGCATCGGGCGAGATCGCTGTGATCGCGCGTTTCAAATAACGAAAAACAGGTCCCACGGAAAGACCGAACAGGACACCCATCAAACCACCGCTGGATGTCAGCACAACGGTTTCGATCAAGAACTGGCCAATGATGTCGCTTCGCGTTGCACCAAGGGCTCGGCGCACTCCGATCTCGCGTGTTCGTTCGGTGACCGTTGCCAGCATGATGTTCATGATTCCGATTCCGCCCACTAGTAGTGAGATGCCAGCGATGACAACCAACAGCACATTGAACATCGTCCGCGTGCGTTCGGCTTGGCGAAGCAGTTCGCGAGGCACAACAACCGCATAGTCTTCTTTGTCGTGATATTTTCGCAGCAAGGTTTCGATGATCTGTGCCGTCTCATCGACCTGCTCAATGTGCTCGACTTCAACAGTGATCTGGCTCAGTTCAACATCTTCGCCAGTGAAATTGAACCCTTGACCACCACCGACGCGTTTCATCACAAGATCGCCGACGTGCTGGCGAAGTGTCTCCAGCGGAATGTAAGCATCCAAGTTGTAGTCACGTGAATCCAGACTACCGCCAATCGCAGCAGACGCAGTACGATCTTTGGTCTGTCCGATGACCGTATAGAATTCGCTTCCGACCCAAATCGCGCGTCCAATCGGGTTCTCGTAAGGAAACAGGCGTTTGGCGGTGTCGTTTGCTAACACGACAACTTTGTTGCCACGATCACGTAGTGATAGCCAGCGACCGCGACCAATTTTCAGTTGGTTCAGTTCCAAGTATTCTTCGGCGCAGCCAACCAGTTTTGCGTCCGCGGTTCGATCGTCCAGCCGCAGTTCAAATTTCAGTTCGCGCATTGGGATCGCACGACGAATACTGGGAATGTTTTCAACGATTCGCCGGTAGTCAGATCTCGTCAAACCATACGATTTGACGCGCGCGTTGGCGTCTTCTTCGCTGCCCGCATTGGGTTCCTTGGTGCGAACGATCACATTCTTTGCACCGAGTTCCAAAATCTGTTGTTGCGCACGGTAACTAACGCCCTCGCCCATCGCGACCAGCCAAATCACGGTCGATGTGCCAATGAAGATACCCAGCGCCGCCAGCCCGGCTCGCAGTTTCTGCACGAGCAGGCTTTTGATGCCAAGGTCAACGGTTTGAATGAATTGAGCGAACAAGGTGTTTATTTAATTCTGATTTTTTCGTTGCTGTCCCTGATCGAGAAAGCGAAGCACGGCGTTACGGATTCTGAGGTTGAACTTCCTTGTTCTCGTCTGCGTCCGTTTCATTTTGAAGGTTTCCTTCATCGGCGATCGGCGCCTCGTGTGCAGCCGGATTCAACAGCACTTCATCGCCTTGTTCGATACCCTGTTTAACGATCGTGAAAATGTCGTTGCTATCACCGATCTTGATCGGTTGACGTTTGGCACCGGCGGGAGTTTGAATCCAGCAAAAATGTTTGCCTTCGCGCTCGACGATGGCAGCGACCGGAATCAGCAAAACATCTTTGTATTCCGCAACAACAATTTCGACATTGGCGCTGGTGCCGGGCCGGAGTCCTGTGACTGACGGCAAGGTGACGATCGTGTCATAGCGGACTTGGTTTCCAGTCCACCAGCCCGCCGGTTTTGTGATCGAGGCGACATCGGTGACTTCGCCTTCAAGATTCCGCTGCGGGATCGCAACCTTCACGTGCTGTCCATTTTTGACCCGTTTGACGACGGCTTCGTGCACACCAACCTTGACTTGCATTCGCTGCAAATCAGGCATCAACAACAGGACTTGGTTTTTGTGGACATTCGTTCCTTCTGCGATTGGGCCCGACTCCCATTTCGCGGCGTTGGGATGAATCACCAATCCGTCGCGAGGAGCCCTAATGACGCAGTACTGCAATTCGTCCACCGCGCGGTCTCTGCGTGACTTGTCCGCCATCGCCCTTTCCACGTTTGCCTTGTGGGTCGCCGTGACCGAAGCGAATTCGCCCTTCAGCGTTTGAAGTTGTTCTTTGTAGGTGTAGTTTTTCAAGACATCCAGTTGCGTCGTTTTCAGCTGCAGGTTCAGCTCTGCTTGTTGGATCGCGAACTGCCGTTCTTCAAGCTCCAGTTCACTGATGTACCCACTGCTAGCCATCGCACGAGTATGCCGGCCACGGTCTTTGGCGCTTTGGACTGCCGCCTTGGCGATCGCGACATCTTTCTCCATCGTCATGACTTCGCTTTGGTAACGTCCTTGATCGTATTCCTGAACGGCAATCTTTGAGCGTGCAACCTGCGCCAAAGAATTGTCGGCGGCGGACTGAGACCAATTGGAATACTTGGTTCGTTCATCAACCTGTTCTTGGATGAATAAAGCGTCCAAGCGAACGAGTTCGTCGCCTTTCTTGACAAAAGACCCGCTGTCGATAATCCAAAGCACCGCGTTATGTCCGCGGACTTTCGATTTGACTTCAGTATTTTCGGCGCTCTCGATAACGCCCTGTTCGTTGACAGTGACAATCAAATCACCACGAGCGACACGGTGCGTCATTGCTGCGGGCTGTTCGGTTTTCATCAAGCTACCAGCAACCGCAAGCGCAGCCCAACCAATCCCACACAGAATCATGATCGCGAAAGCAGACTTGATAATGAAGGCCAGCGTCGAACCTCGCCGATTGATCTCAAGTGTCATCAGTCACCTCCCGCCAGCCAAAATATCCGCGCCGAAATCTGTCTGAGGCAAGCGCGTTGGCTATAGCATCGACTTTGACTTTGATTCATCAGACACCTCCAACAACTGTGCTGCTTCGTCTTGAGCTTCTTGGACGTTGGCCAACGGATCCAGGATGACACGCTCTCCTTTCGCGATGCCGTCTTCCGCCAAGAGGAACATATTGTTGCTGTCACCGACGGACAATGAGCGACGCTGGGGCCCAGATTCTGTTTGCACCCAACACGCAAATCCAGCATTCGTCTCGATACATGCTGCTGCCGGCACTGACAACACATCGTCGTGTTTTGCGAGAATGATCTCCACTTCGGCGCTCATGCCGGGTTTCATCTCCGTCCCCTGCGGCAGCGAGACGATCGATTCATATTTCACAACATTCCCGTTCCACCAAGACGCTGGCTTCGCGACCGAGGCCACGAACGTTACTTTGGCATCGATCAATTTGCGATTCAAAGTAACGTTGGCTTGCATTCCCTTTCGTACACGGTCGACGATCGATTCATGGATACCAACTTTGACTTGCATCTGCGTCAAGTCAGGCATCAGCAACAAGGTTTGGTCTTTTCGAACCGTGGCTCCTTCTTCAATTTCCGGAGTATCCTTCCACTCTTCGCCGGTTGGATAGATCACCAGTCCGCCGCGTTTGGCAACGATCGTACAAAGCCGCAATTCTTCTTGTGCCCGTTCAAGCCGCTTTCTGTCCGCAAGCGCCCGTTCGACATCCGCCTTGTAGGTTGCCACCGCCGCCGTCAGTTCACCCTCCAAACGCACCAACTCTTCTTTCTTTGTAAAGTTCTTGAGCACATCGATTCGGGTATTGGTCAGTTTGACACTCAGGTTCGCTTGCGAAACAGCAAACTCTTTCTCTTCCACCTCCAGTTCGTTTGCATACTCGCTGCGAGAAAGCATCCGCGAGTGCTTGAGACGATTCTTGGCATTCAGCAGTCTTGATTCGGCAATCGCAAGTTCTTTTTGCAGCGACGCCAGTTCCGACACAAAGCGACCTTGTTCATATTCTGAAATCGCCAGCTTGGCTCGTTCGACGTCCGCAGATGATCGAGCAACCTGCGACTCTGCAAGGTGAAAGAACTTGGTCCGCTCGCTGATCTCTTCTTCGATGGCAAGCGTTTCCAGCTTCACGAGCACGTCGCCGGGCTGTACTTCTTGGCCACTTTCAATCACAAAAGTAATCGTATTGTCACCACGAACTCGGCATTTGATTTCACTGTTATTGGAACTCTCCAGTGTTCCCTGTTCCGTGATCGCGACGATCAGTTCACCGCGATCCACGGGATGCGTCGGAGCTGAACGATTCGCGGACGATGCATCGATCTCCGGCAAAAAACGAACAGCCGCCGCTCCCACCGACACAATCACAACGACCAAGAAAACGAAGGCTTTCATCACGTAGCCTCGTCAGTCTCTGGATCGACATCCGTTTTCTCTTGCGCCGCTGGATCGTCGGCGTCCGCGTTGGGAGTCGTTGACCTGACGTCTTGTTGTGCTTCTTCGAGCAACGCGGCGGGATTCAAAATGACTTCGTCACCTTCGTTCAATCCAGCAATGACTTCAATAAAGATATCGTTGCTGTCGCCCAGTTCCAGGATTCGTTTCTGGGGTTCATCGTTGTCGGTGCGGGTTGGCTGTACCCAACAAAAGTTTCCTTCCTCTGTTTCAACGACAGCGGCAACCGGAATCGTCAAAACGTCTTCGTGCACCGCCAAAATCACGTCGACTTCGGCGCTCATGCCGGGCTTGAGTCCTGTGTCCGACGGCAGTTCGATGATCGTGTCGTACTTGACCACATTGCCGGTCCACCATCCCGCCGGTCTGGTTACCGAAGCAACATTCGATACGGTGGCTTTCAAAGTCCGATCTGGTAACGTAACAATCGCTTCCAGTCCAGGACGCAAACGATCGATCACGGATTCATGGATGCCGACCTTGACTTGCATCTGTGTCAGATCCGGCATCAGTAACAACACTTGATCTTTGCGGACCGATGCGCCTTCGGTGATGTCGGGTGTCGTTTTCCAAGATGCAGCAGACGGGTAAATCACCAATCCACTTTTTTCAGCTCGGATGACACAGTCCTTCAGTTCTTGAGCGGCGCGATCGCGGCGTTTGACTTCCATCGCCAAACCGGCTTGGTCAGCAGCAAGTTTCGATTCGCTGGCGGTCTTGTTGCCGTTAAGCGTTTCCATTTGCATCTTTCGAGTGAAGTCTTTCAAGACTTTGATCTCGGTCTCTTTGACTTTCAGTTCCAGCTCGGCTTGAGTCACCGTGAACTCGTTGCCTTCGACCTCCAGTTCCGTCACGTATCCTTGGCGAAAGAGTGACTGGGAACGTTCGTGCATTTTGCGAGCGGTCCGCAGATTCCGTTTGTGAGCGGAAAGTTCTTTCTCCAAGGCTTGAAGCTGCGAACGATAACGGCCTTTTTCGTACGCTTCGATCGCGATCTTTGCCTTTTCGACGTTGGCCTGCGTCTGAGCCAACGTGGCTTCAGCGATAAACGTGTTGGTCTTGGTCAGACTGTGCTGTTCTTCGATGACCTTGGTGTCCAGCCGAACTAGTTCCTGGCCCTTTTCGACAACGGTGCCAGCGGGCACAACATAAGTCACCAAACTGAAACCGCGAACCTT
Source organism: uncultured Pirellulaceae bacterium (assembly GCA_964398215.1). GTDB lineage: Bacteria > Planctomycetota > Planctomycetia > Pirellulales > Pirellulaceae > CAYNNP01. The sequence continues at coordinate 6,916 of CAYNNP010000101.1, forward strand.
GCATTTGATCTCGGTGTTATTGGAACTCTCCAGAGTGCCTTGCTCGGTGACCGAGACGGTCAGTTTGTTGCGCGAGACCTTATGGGTCAAGAATGTTCTTTTCGATGACTTGCCCGGCGTTAGTGCGACTCCAGCTGCAGCGCCCATGATCGCGATCAATCCAATCACAATGACCAGTCGAATCATCCATCGATCACTCGACTGATTGGCTTTAGGTGGCGTGGCAGGTGGTGGTGCAGTATCTGACATGACAAGCGATCGGTGGAAAATTCAAAGTGCTTCCATTCGAGCACACAGCAACGAAGGTTTCAAATTCGATGAAACCTCTCAAGGTTACTTCCTCGCGTTGATCAGTTCAATAACCGCGTTGTATCTGTCCGTAAGCACCCTGAGTTTCGATTCCGCTTTTTGCGATTTCAAACGATCGGTTTCTGTCGATTCGACCTACCTTTCGGCCATTTGGACAATCGGTTCTTTTTGGATTCCGGACTCCCAATTTCCTTTCACATTTTCAACGACCACCGAAGTGCGAGCGCGACGCAGGTCTCGCATGGTAGTTTGGGTAGGCATCGGATCGGAGTCTTGACCAGGAACCGTAGATGCATCCTCTGGAAGAGGCGGCGGCAATGACTCCTGCGAATCCGATTCCGTTTCGGCGCCAAAGTCGCTTGCGTTCTCGATCCAGCGTCCATCTGGATCCAATTGCATCACACCAAGTTCTCGATACAACCGCAAGCGGGCCGCGTAGTAATCAAGCCAAGCGGCCAGGAAACTATTCTGTGAACTTTGCAACGAACTCTGTGCACTTAACAAGTTGATTGCCGTTGTTGGATTGATCTGCGCCTGAACGCCCGGCTGCCCTGGCGGCGGCGGCGTCAACAACGACAGTTGCGTCTGATCCACCCGTCGAAGTGCGATCGTGACCGCGCGACGCTGAATTTCCAACTGTAGTCTTCGCTGACGTAGCGTTCGCAACAACGCTCTGACTCCTCGCTGCAAGGCGTCGCGCGATTGTATCAAGCTTCTGCGGTCGCGCTGGTATTGAATCAGCGCCTCGCGATATCCGTTTCGCTCCAACAGTCGTGCCAGCGGCGCGTCGAATTCGATGCCAAGCTGCAGTCGGCTAGTGCCGTCACGAAAATCGACTGGGTTGTTTCGGGCAGTGCGAATATCACCACTGCCGGTAATCGTCAGATCTGATTGCAACGCATCGGCAGCAACTTGGATCGCACGCCAACTATCAACCAATGCGGCGCGCCCGTTCATAAAGTCCAGCCGGTTGTTCAAGGCAATCTGAAAGGCGGCTTCTGGCTCAAGGTCGACTTCTTCGACAGCAATGATCTCCAAGCGTGCTTGTGCCGGAATCAGCGAAAGTCGTTCGACCAGTTGTAAATACGATTGAATCCACGCGGTCAGTCCACGAATCGTTTCAATGCGGTTCTTTTTGGTATTCGATTCAGTCAATTTGTCAAGTTTCTCGATCGCGATGTCAAATCCAGTTTCGCCGGACTCGAGATCTTTCAGTCGCTGATCAAGCCGTTCGCGATCACGTTTGAACCGAGACTTTTCCTCGTCGCGCATGACACGTTCACGCTCAGGTGCAATTTCCTCTAACCGCTGCAGATCCGCACGGGCTTCTTCAAACAACTCACGGACTGGTTCGACAAACTGCTGTGCGCTTGTCAAAATTCCGGTTGGCTCGGAAGTCAAATTCTGGGCAGTGGTTCGCGCAAGAACAACACGTTTGCACAACTCGAGCAAGTCTTCCAACCACTCTTTTTCTTCGTCAAGCGACTCATCGACGTTGTCTTCGGTCAGGCGGTCCATCAGTGTTTCCAAACGCTCGGACGCATCGACGAACTCTTGTTGGAACTCGTCGGCTTCGGTTTGCGAGAGCGCCGCAAGCTTATCTAGTGACTCTTGATCAGCCTCGGAAAGCTCGGTTTCGTAGTCGTCCGCAGTTTCTTTCCACTTGCTCAGTCCGCTCGGCAAACCCTTGACCTGTCTGCCAACAGCTTCGACCAGGCCTTGCAAACGAATCAATGTACGATCGACGTCAACGATGTCTTTTTTCAAATCCAGCTCCTGCAACACCTGGAACTGTGTTTCCACAAGCTTGACTCGTGCGGTCAAATTCAGCAGTTCGCCGACTTGTCCGATTCGATCTTGCAACTCAAGAAGTGACTCCAGGACGGATGCCGATTTGGTTGGCAGCAACTGAAACTGCCGCACAAGTTCTTCGTCCAGATCGACCGGCAAGTCTGCTGGCAGGCCGAGTATTTGAGTTTTGTAGTTGTCGACCGACAGTTCAAGCGAGTTGGTTTGGTCCAGCAAATTTGCTCGAGTGACTTCGATGTTCTGACGGAATTGATCAACCTGGACGATGTCAATCAAATCGTTGTCATACAAGGCTTCCAAGCGATCGCGTGTTCGCAATTGCAATCGCAGATTGTCTTCCGTGTTGCGGATCTGTTGGACTTGTTGCAACAAACCAAGGTAGCCGTTCACTCCGCCGAATCCACTGAATGACTGAAGCGTCGTGCTGATACCGCCTCGCTGCGGGCCGGTGACACCCAACTCGCCAATCACAACCTGAGTAAAAAAGCCCTGCCGAAATTGGCTGTATGCGCGAAGGTTTGCCAGCAGGCGACGTTCGGTCAGCGTCAGTTGCTCAAGCGCGACATCGCGGCCAGCGCCACGCAACAGCGGCTGGACGAACGAAAAGTTGGCAATCGAGCTTGCTAGGCTGACATCGCGACCAGTGAACTCAAACGCGAACGAGTTTGCAAAACCAACCAGAACTTCTCCAGCAGTTGCGAACCGTCTGGTCGCTTGGTAGTCGTTCGTGTTGGTTAAGCCATTACTCTCTGGAATACTGAACGGACCGTTGACGACGTACTGGTTGGTCAACGGATTGAACCCGATCGTCGCCGGTGCCGTGTCGCCCTGATGAGCATACGCAAGCGAATTGCCGCCAAAAAACTGCGTGTCCAACAAGAATCGCTGGCCAGTCACATCCAACGATGTGAGATAAAGAGTTTCGAGATTGCTTTGATGTAGCGGAGAGTGGACATAAGCCAGTCGCACCGCGGAATTCACATCGAGTTTGACTTCGTTCTCGTCTGTCAGTTCGGTGTATTCGGCCAATTGCAATCGCCAAGCCGGATTTTCCAAGCTGGATTGGACACCATTGCGCGCCCAGTGCTTCCATCCTTTTTTTCCATCAACGCAGTGCATGTACCGATGCGACGACGGATCGTCTTTTGGCATCGGAGAACAATCGGGGTTGCTAGGGTCAGCATACCGGCTGCGCGGATCCATATCGATTCGAACGTTCCCTACTGCCCAGCGCGGATCGTGGTTGCGTTCTGCGATCGTACAATAGGCTTCGCGATCCGCATCCAACCGATGCTGTGTTTGCGAACATCCCAACAGCAACTGGCTTGCAAACGCAAGAAGCAAATAGCCTCCAACACGCTTTGGCTTTGACCGAAAATGACGAAGCAACAGTTGCACTGATAATTTCCCTGGTTACCGCCAATACGGATAATTCATCGCGTGATCCGATCACTCGCTCCATGTTGGTTTATCAACGGTTATTATCGTTATTCGGACTTTGTCGACATAAGCGTTTTGCGAATCAAGTTGTATCGTTAAAGGTTGCCCGCCGTACCGCTCCAGGCGATACAACCCACAAGGTTTATCAACCAGTTTGACGATTTACTGAGCCG
>CAYNNP010000101.1:10746-21802 GCA_964398215.1 uncultured Pirellulaceae bacterium
TTTATCAACCAGTTTGACGATTTACTGAGCCGAAGGGCGATAGCCCCGGTTTCGAACAGTCAGTAACCGAGTTTGCGGGTTAGTGAAGCCTTACGATTCGTAACCGTTCGTCGGTTGCCAGGGATGATGCAGCAGAACGCACTGCGGAATTCAATCGAGCAGCCGAGTTTCTATTTCACCAGAGTGATGTAGAAATCTGCTGCCTCAACGCGGCCAGACCATTCACCTTTGGGCGGCGAATAGATCACTTCTGAGCCGTCATCGGATCGTCTCCACAAATTGACTTCGCCAAATCCATAGTTGCACGCAACCTTGATCGGCTGATCGGATTTCAAAACTCGATCTTCCAGGTAGACGACTCCGCTTGTCCTCTGTCCGTTTCCATTCGCATTGGGCATCGGCGCGAAACCCATGGAGGTTTCGCCGATCTTCAATTTCTCGCCTGGTTTCAAGACAATGTGGACGTGATCGACAGCCAACCATCCACCCCGCCAGTGCAGGGAACTTAAATGCCATCCCTTGTGGGTCATCGTTGGAACGGGACCCAATTCAAACTGGTTTCGCGAGACGCGAATTTCTTTGTCACTCACGTTTTCTAAAATGCCTGACCAAGTGTAATTCTTGTTCAACTGGCACTTGGTTGTCTCAGGAACCAAGGCAAAGCGAAGTCCATTTTTGGGTTTGCCCCAAAGATGTTCCGGGACAACTTTCGGAGACTGGTGTTTCCATTTTGCAACCGGCACATACTCTTTCGCAGCGATTTTCAATCGAGCCGATTCAATCTGTTGGTCGAAATCGGCAAGCTGTCTGGTCACACTTTCAAGTGTTGGTTGGTCGTCCACCCGCGCCAACAGGCCAGCGTTGTCTTTGGCGATGCGGGAAAAGTCGACAAATAAATTACTCTTTTCTCGAAGCGTTTTCTTGCCCAACAAGAACATCGATTTGTTCATGATCCGAATACCACGATTGGCAAGATCCAGGTCTTGCGTGTTGAACAATCGACGCAAATTGCGATACGTGTTTGTGTCACCATTTCGGATTCCCTGGACGATCTTCCGTTCGATCTCAGGCCAATGGTCGTAGGGATTCCCCGTGTAAGGTCCGAAAATATGGTCGCGGTAGGGATCGCTCCAGTTGGCGCGGTGACGGATGTAGAACAACCTTCGTTGATAAAGGTACCGGATCGATATGGTTTCCATGTCATCAGAATGTGGGATGCCGTAATCGAAACCTTGCGTCATCGATTCGTCAACCGGTTGGTATCGCCCAGGTGAGTCAGCGCGAGGGCGGTACAGATCGGGCAAGTCTCGTGCATGATCCGATGGTTGCATGCGAGGCCGAAGCCCGGACGCTGCGAACATCTCTTTCAGTCGTTCACTCAAGTCGCCGGGCAAGGCCTCGTAGCGACGCTTGCGAATTTCTTGGTTACTAACGTGCCCCGAAATCAGCTCGCCGGGATTGTCAAGGATCGAACTGGTAAGCATGTGACCACCGGGCATCCGTTCAACTTGACCTTGCATGCCAAGTCTAGGCGCCACCTTTGGCATCGCCGAATTCTCACCATTCATATAGTTGACCAACCATAGTCGTTGTCCGCCTAGCCCTAGCTCGAACGAGAGCGTTTGCATTTCGCCCCATGGATCGCTCGGCGAAACAAACGTGACGTCTAAGTAACCGGTGACTGGCATGTTTGGTTTGTAATGTTGGAATGCACTCCAGTGGTACATCGTGTTTAAGTCCCACTGGGATGCACGTACTGAAACATCAACGACTTGCTGGTCCAGCAGACTCTGCAGTTCTCGCTCCACGAACTCACGCGTGCCTTGTTTGGTTTTCCGCCACACAAACAACTTGAGCAAACGCTGAAGATCGCGTTCTTTGACGCCTTGTTGAAATTCATCAACAAGGTTTGTTTTCGAAGCCTCCGGGAATTCGGTTGGCGCTATTGCCTTTGGTATCTGGTCATAAAAGGAAACGAAACGATTCAGCAGCGTCAATCCGTTTTGCGAATTCTGAATTCGTTCCATCTGCGTGTATGGCCGCTGATAAAGATCCAGCGTACGTACCGGCAAACTGTAGATTCCCGATTTCTCGGTTTTGATAACCAATCGAACCCACCACACGCCACGCATTTTTTGCCCGTCGTCGTAGCGTGTATAGAACCGAAAGAATGTGTTGCTTGGCAGTTTCCGGTTGTCGACGATATCGCGCAAGACGCTTTTCGCAGCATCGCTTACGTGGGCACGATCCAATTCTTCGAGTGCGACTTCGGCTACTTCGTCTGCAGTCAGTTTCGGCTGTATTTTTCCGACGTAATTCTTAGCAGCATCCGTATTGAACTCGGCAACCGCTTCGTCCAGCGAACGCGAATCGTCATGCTGACGGACAACGCAGGCAATGCTCTCGGCGGATGGTTGTCCAGCAAACGAGCAGACCGCAACAAAAGACCAGCAACCATACGCAATCGCGCACAAAATCAGCTTGCGAATAAACAATCTTTGGCTCCCGAAGAAAGTTCTTAACCAACATACCAAGACAACGTTTGGCAAACGAACTTCTTAGCCAATAGAACGAGAAAAACACCCGATTTGATTTAGCGAGCCACGTTCGGTGTTTTGTTAACCGGCAGTGCGTAGGCACACGCGTCTTTTGAAGTCGCGCGATTACTTGTCGCCTGCGGCCTCGGGCTCCGCTTTCTCGTCATCCTGTTGATCATTGTCTTTTGCAGCTTCCGGCTCAGAATCGTCTTCGTCAGAAGTCTCCTTTTCCGGTTTGGGCTCTTCCTTGTCCTCGCCCTTCTCGTCTTTGTCGTTGTCCTTCTCTTCTTTATCCATTTCAGAACCCGCTGTTGGATCGTCATACGGCGCGAGCTCTATCTGCAACGTCATCTCTTCGCCTTTGCGAAGAATTCTTACGTCTTGTTTCTTACCGATTGGCAACTGCTCGATCACTGCACGCAGTCCGCCCGGATCGCGAACCTTCTGGCCAGCGAACTCCATGATCACATCCATTTGCTGAAGGCCAGCTTGTTCCGCAACGCTACCTTTGACAATCTGGTAAGCCAACACACCCAACCAAGGCTCCAAGTTGACGCGTCTTGCGATCTTGGGATTCAGTTCTGCCATCGTGACACCGATCGCGGCCCGACGAACGCTGCCGTGTACCGCCAATTCTTCAGCGATCCAATTTGCTTGGTTCACCGGGATCGCGAACCCAATTCCTTGGTAGCCATTGGAGCGAGTTGCAATGGCGGTATTGATACCGATCAACGAACCATCAAGATCAACCAACGCGCCGCCAGAATTTCCTGGATTGATCGCGGCATCGGTTTGCAACAATCGGCTGCGAGGCACGCGAGGAATCTGCCGATCCTTTGCACTAATGATGCCCGCACTGACAGTTAGATCCAACCGAAAGGGACTTCCGATCGCCAGTACCCAATCACCAATCTCGATCACATTCGAATCACCAACGACGATGGCGTCGAATGGTTCTTCGCGATTGATCTCTAAAACCGCAACATCACTCTCAGAATCGCCTTTAATGTTCTTGGCCTCATACTCACGATCGTCCGCCAATTGAACCACGACACGTTTTGCTCCGCGAATCACATGATTGTTTGTGATCACCCGGCCTTCGCTGCTAACAATCACGCCCGAACCGATGCCCGTTAGCTTTTTTGTTGGGTCCTCCGGTTCAGGTCGGGCTGGCTGTTGTGTGGGGTCATCGCTGTTCGCTGGCGGCGGGGTTGGCTGACCGTAAGTCAAAATCGTCACCACCGATGGGCTTGCCTTTCTCGCAGCGACGCGAAAAGCTCGTGAAAGCGCTCGAGGGCCGACTTGCAAATCCCCCTTTTCGTCGGCAAAAGAGAATGCTGGCAACATGGCCAGAAAAACAGACGCTAGAAGGACTCGCGAAACAGTCATCATCAATCTCGAACTCATAACAGGTTGTTGATACTCTTGGTCGACCGACCCGATTAGTATTTTCGATTAGCTTGCCATAAAAGTCTATCCCGATTGCAAGTCTTTTGGTCAACGATATCCGCCATACACCACTTGTTTTTGGAAACTGCCAAAGATGTCACCCGCAGCGCTGTTGGTCAAGAAACGCGATGGACATGAACTGAGCGACGATGAGATCCGTTTTTTAGTCAACGGTTTCACATGTGGCGAGATTGCCGATTATCAAATGTCCGCCTTCGCGATGGCAGTTTGTATCCAAGGAATGACGCCCCGCGAAACAGCGACATTGACCAAAGCGATGCAGGAAAGCGGCGAAAGTTTGCCTCGTGATGTTTCTGACCAATCCGAATGTCCACGGCTGGATAAACACAGTACAGGCGGGCTGGGAGACAAAGTGTCGCTGATTTTGGCGCCAATGCTAAGCGTTTTTGGTATCCACGTTCCTATGATCAGCGGCCGAGGACTTGGGCTGACTGGCGGAACTCTGGACAAGCTGGAATCGATTCCCGGTTTTCGGTGCAATCTTTCGATTGAAGAATCCAACCGTGTCCTGAATGACGTCGGCACTTTTATTGTCAGTGCCACCGAGCAGATCGCGCCGGCGGACCGCAAACTCTATTCGCTGCGTGACGTGACAGGTACCGTCGAATCGATTCCGCTGATCACGGCCAGTATCTTAAGCAAAAAACTGTCCGCCGGACTCGATGCGTTGGTGATGGATGTCAAGGTCGGCCAAGCTGCTGGAATGAAAACGAACGAGGAAGCATTTGAACTTGCTGCTTCGCTTCAACGCGTGGGCGCGCAAGCCGGCTTGCCGACTTCCGTCATCGTTTCGGACATGGACCAACCGCTTGGTCAAGCAGTCGGGAATGCTATTGAGGTCAACGAATCCATGGATGTCTTGAAAGGAAACGGACCAGATTCTGTTCGCGAGTTGAGCATTCAGTTGGCAGCGAATCTATTGCAAACTGTGGAGACTTCCGAGGACCGGTCAGTTTTGGAAAAAAAGCTTGCGAAAACTTTGGATGACGGAACCGCGTACGAAAAATTTTCAGCGATGGTTTCCGCCCAGGGAGGCAGTCTTTCCAAAAGCCTTCTGGTTGCCGATTCGCACGATATCGTTTCCACGGAAAACGGATACTTAAAGCGATTGGATTGCGGCGTGATCGGTGCTTCCATCGTATCGATGGGCGGCGGCCGCAGGCGGGTGAGTGATCAAATTGACCATTCTGTGGGAGTCTCGGTAAAAGCCAGAATTGGCGACAAGATCGAAAAAGGACAGACAATAATGCGGCTCCATTGCCACAGCAGCGAAGCGGCCAAGTATGTTAGCGTTCTTGGAAAATCGTTTATACTGTCCGATTCAGCGGTTGCGCCGCACGATTTGATTGTGAAACGTTTTGATTAGTTGGGGCACGCCTAGTCTCCTTTCAATTGTCACGCCATGCCAGAATTAAAACCCTACGATATTGATCGCCTTGCCCGCGCAGCAATCGAAGCGCGAGATCAAGCATACGCGCCGCACAGTCATTTCTATGTCGGCGCTTCGTTATTAAGCCACGATGGACAAATCTACATCGGCTGCAACGTTGAAAACGCAAGCTACTCACTAAGTATTTGTGCCGAACGCGTGGCGGCTTCTGCAGCGGTTGCGGCAGGCTATCGAAATTGGGTTGCGATGGCGATTGCTACGGTTGGTGGAGTAACACCCTGCGGATCGTGCCGCCAATTCTTGGCCGAATTCGGTTTGGGACTACCGTTAATCTTGGTTGATGTTTTAGGGGGCCAGCGAACCAAGCGAGTGCTAAGTCAGTTGTTGCCAGAAGCGTTCGACGCGTCACAATTGCCAACTCATTAGACCAAGCCATCCTTTGGCATTCGGTCTCAAATCTCAGAGCAGCGAAAGTCGTCAACGGCTTGTTGATTTGTTTGCGCGGCATATTTTGTGAGCCGCTGGCGCTAGCCACGGGCCTCAAAGGTTTGCGTTATCACCACAAGGCCCGCGGCTAGCGCCGTCGGCTCAGTAAATCAACAAGCTCTCAAGAGCTTTCGGCGATTCAAAATGGCAAGGCATATCCAGACGACTTTTTCCGTCAATATTTTCGCCGCGCTCCAGCATCACATCCGTGTCTATCTGTGTTCATCCGCGGTTCAATTCAAAACCCCATCCGCGCCAAATCATGCTCATGCAAAGCAGTGCATGAACTCCGCAGCAAATTTACATTCACTCGCCCTCTGCAGAGTCCGTCGCGGTAGCGGCCGGAGAGTGGCAGGTTAAACGGAACCACGGATGAACACAGATAGACACGGATAAGAAAGTCGAAAAAACTTTGCTTGGGAGAAGGCAGATCTAGTTAAAGTCGTGAACATCACTGCGTGATCGCAATCTATTAAGTAGCACTTCACTCAACCAACTCTGACATTGATACCAAAAGCTTAACAATGGGCAAATACAAACGAATCGTCATTTTGACTGGGGGTGCTGAAACGCTAAACCCGAGATGGACTATTTCTTCTTGTCCAGTTGCTCAAGCATCACTTCGACAGCTTTGGCGATCTGTTTGTCTTCGCCTTTCGATGTCGATTCGGGATCGTTCTTGACCAAGTGGTCTGGCTCGGTCTGGTTGTTTTCCAGATATTCGCCTTGTCGGTTTTTCATCCCGACTTGCGGAACCCCGACACGCATATCGCCGGACAACGACATCTCCCACCATACAGCGGTCATCGTACCTGGGACTGGCATCCCAACCATTTCTCCGATGCCCAACGTGTTATATGTGAACGGGAAAGCATGGGCGTCGCTGTAGTTTCCTTCGCCCATCACCAAAATCGATGGCTTGTTCCACTGGTCCAGCGAATCGCCTCGATACTCGCGGCCACGAACATGCATCGTTACGTATTCTTCTCCCGACAACAGCTTCGCAAGATCATTGTGCAGCCAGCCGCCACCGTTCCAGCGTGTATCGACAACGATCGCTTCCTTGTCAAAATTCAACCCAAGGATCTCCGAGTAGACGACTCGGAAGCTTGGGTCATTCATTCCGCGGACATGAACATAGCCCAGCCGTCCGTTTGACAGCTCCTCGACCAATTCTCGTCGTTGCTTTACCCATCGTTCGTACATCAGTTGCGATTCGGCAGCCAAAGAGATTGGAATCATCACCTCGTCAAACCGAGTATCATCTTCGCGAACGATCGAAAGACGGACTCGTTTGCCAGCCTTTAGATTGAGTAGCTGGGCCAGATTCGTTTTACCGTCCAGTTTGACGCCATCAATCGCCGCCAGTTTCATTCCAGCAGCAATTGAACTTTTGACTTTTCGCAGCGGGCTCTTGTCCAGTACTTCTTCGATCTTGAGCGGCCCAGACGTATCGCTGAAATCAAAGATCACTCCCAACGAAGCCGTTCGATCCGCACCTTTTGGTGGTGACGGACGATAGGTAACGCCAATGTGAGAGGCGTTCAGTTCGCCAGTCATTTCCGCCATCAAGTTTGCCAGATCGCGGTTGTTTCCAATCGAAGGCAACTTTGCAGCGTAAGCCTCTTTCATAGCGTCCCAATCAATGCCATGAAAATCGCGCTTGTAAAATTTGTCTTTGATCTGCCTCCAACCGTGATCGAACATGTAATCCCGTTCGGCTGCGGCATCCAGCTTCATCACCGCGTCCATTGCGATCGGCTTGGCACTGTCCATTGCGTCAACTTTTGCGTGTGACAGAGAACCGCCGGCCAAAAAGAAAACCGTTTTCTCGTCTGCGGAGAATTCAAAGCTTGCACTGCCGGAACTGAATTTCTTTATCAGCTTGGTTCCGTCTTCGCGGAAATCTCGCTGCCAAAGTTCACTGCCGTTGGCGTCGCTCTTGATGTAGTACAACTTGGAAGCGTCTTTCATCAGGTACGCTTGCGTGATGTTTGACGAATTCTTGGTCAGCCGCACGGTGCGGTCGTCCAGTCCTTCCCAGTTGATTTCTACCGCTTCTGCTTCGTCTTCTTTATCGTCCTTCTTCTCTTTTTTGTCTTTCTTATTGTCTTCTTCCAGCTCTTTTGCCAATTCGTACTCTTCTTTGCTGAGCGTGAATTTGTCGTAGGCGTCTTGGTTCAGGAAAGCGGCCATCACATCGAACTCGCGTCCCCAGCTACCATGGTCTCGTTGACCATAGCGAGCACTGGCCCAAATAACGGCGTTACCACCTCGGCTCCAAACCGGCGTGCCGTCGGTGTAGCCTGACTTACTGATGTCGACCGGTTGTGCTGAACCGTCTGCCGGAAAGATCCCGATGTTGGGAATGAACAGTCGGCCACGCGGGGCATAGTCGGCGATCAGCCAGTTGCTGTCCGCGGCCCAGTCGAACGTGATGTCGCCGTCGCTGTATGAGTAGTTGTGTTCTTTGCCGAGTGCCACATTGGTGTCGCCTGTCTTGCGGTTGAGGACTTGTATTTCGTCCCGTCCGGCAAGGAAAGCAATCTTTTCGCCATCCGGTGAATACATCGGCTGGAAACTCTCGGACTTGGCCGAGTGGATTTCTTTTTCTTCGATTTGCGTGGCTGCGAAGAAATACTTTTCGCGTTCGTCGGTAAGCGACGCTTCGTACAGCTTCCATTTTCCGTCCCGCTCGCCCGTATACAGCAGCGTTCGACCATCTTTGTGGAACGAAACGCTTCGCTCTTGCTCTGGCGTGTTGGTCACACGAACGGTTGTTTTGAAATCACGACTGGTTACAAAGATTTCACCCCGCGAAACGATGGCTACTTCTTTGCCATTTGGAGAAACCGCGAACTCGGAGATGGCGCTCAGTTTGCGGATTTCGTAATCGTTGGCTTGTGAGTCGACTTGGAATGTGACCTTCACAGCGACAGGGTCTTCACCGGGCGACTGTGTAAATAGCGCGCCGTGTTGTGTGTAGCACAATTTGCCATCGTCTGCGGCGGTCAAGTGACGAACGGGGTGTGTGTCAAAATCAGAAACTTTTTTCTTGTTCTCGCCGTCGGAATCCATTTTCCAGACATTGAAATTGTTTTTGCCATCTTCCGACAGATAGTAAATGTTGTCATCAACAAAGACTGGCTGGTGGTCGCCACCTTTGAAATCGGTCAGCTGTTTGTGTTCACCAGAATCGATATCGAATTGCCAGATGTCTCGTGCGAACGAAGATACATCATGTTTGCGAAATTCAATTTCGTAAGCTTTCTCATCACGGTAGACAATTTTATTGTCATCGTCGCTGTACCTGGCCTGCGAGCAAGCGATGGTGGTCAGCATGACGGGAGTGCCACCGTCGGTTTTGATTTGATAGAGCTCGGCAACGCGTCCGGTCGGAAAGAAACTGGACGCCGCAGTTTCGGTTCTTGCAGAAGAAAACAGAACCGCATCATTGGTGTGATTGAAGTCGCTGGGAATGTCGTTTGCACTATGGTGCGTGAGCCGAGTCGCTTTGCCACCGGAAGCGGGCATTAGAAATACGTCAAGGTTTCCATGTCGATCGGAGGCGAAAGCTATTTGTTTCCCATCATGAGACCAGACTGGGTGGCCATCCCAAGCTTGATGAGTTGTTAAAGCGCGAGCCGGTCCGCCATCGACAGCAACGGTGTGGATGTCACCGTGATAGCTGAACAGGATGTTTTCTCCATCCGGTGAAATAGCCGCATGCCGAAACCAATCTTGTTCTTCCGCGTTGGCAACGCTCATGAAAAGGCTTGTGGCAACTACCAATAACAGTGAATGGATTCTCATGGTGTTCTCTCGCAACAATTTTCCGATGTATATCAACTGGCGCTTCAGTCGCAGACCGTATTTTTCAGGCTTCAAGAATGATTCATCGCCAGTACCAAAACAAGTGCTGACGATACAACCTTGCAGGATTGTGATTTGTTCCTTTCAATTGGGACGTCTGGTGCGGTTTATCCGGCCGCTGGGTTCGTAAGCGTCGCCAACCAGTGCGGTGCTGAAACTGTGACGTTGAATTTGGAAGAAGCCGACAACGGAAGTGCGTTTAGTCGTGGCGAGTACGGTGCAGCAACCGAAATTGTTCCTAAGTTCGTCGAGGAGCTTTTGAAAAGCAACTAAACGCTTTTATCCCTTCCTATTCAGGCCAACGCCCCTTCACCGCAACCGTAGCGAATCCGGCTGCCCCAACCAGCAAAAGCCCTCTGCGGCGTACATTTGGTGGAGGATTTGGCATTAGGAACATGGCAAAGAATAGGCCGATGCAGCCAACGCACCCAACACATCCGATGCTGCGAATGGCTAGCGTTCGATATTTGGGAATGAAACAGGCGAACGATAATCCGCCGGAAGCCAATGCAACAACGAACCCTGAGGCGAATATCAGAACATCTTTTTTGATAGCGCCAACAACCATTAACAACACGAACATTGCCGATACCAAACCAGCAGTCGCCCCAATCAGAATCAGCATGAAGTCTCGCGACTTGGGAGTCTTCTTAGCCTTTTGTTGGCTCGCAGTGGGACTAGCTGAAGTTGAATCGGATTGGTGCCCAGTTGAACGGGGAAACTGGGCAGGGGCTCCTGGGCTGGATTGCGTCCGCGGGAACGCCTGATCGAACGTCGACTGTGTTGGCGTCGTTGGTGGCTTTTGTGCTGCAGGTTGATTTGCAGGAACAATCAACTTCTGTCCGCAAGAGCAGGCGACGACTCTGCCTGCTAACTGAGCCTTTGCCTGTAAATTACGATTGCAACCTGGGCAGACAAAACTGACTTTTGGTTCCGATGAAGTCATATTAGTGCCTTGGTCAAGTGAACGAGAAACGCAGGGCAGGCGAGCCGATTGTACCAATGGGCTGATTTAGATTCATGGGACCGGAGAGGCTGTGAGTTTTTTGTTTGTAGCACCGCCTTCAGACGGAATCCGGTCCGTTACCCGCAACCTATTCCGGCTGAAGCCGGTACTACGAACGGTGGGTAGTAAAAATTCACAGCCTCGGAGGGTTTGTCGTTTAACCGGTAGCCGAAGGCGCACGCGATCATCTAAGTCGGCACACGCGTGGGCCTACGGCTACCGGTTAAACGAAACAATACAGTAGCTGACTAAATCAACAAGCCGTTGACCACTTTCGCTTTAGTTTGACTTTTT
>CAYNNP010000102.1:0-21789 GCA_964398215.1 uncultured Pirellulaceae bacterium
GCGACCCGGGGCTTTGTTGTTGAAGTCCTTCGGACTTAGTCGAACCCCATGCTAACACCGCTCACGCCTCGGGTTACCAAAAACCAATCAGGTGTAGGCTGGACCGAGGACGCGATACGTGCCGGAACAGCGCAAACGACTCCATTGTGTCGCAGAGATTACACTTTCAATGAAGTTTCTACTTGTGTCCATAGTTCCGGCAATTGCAGCGTTTGCTCGGTCCGGCCTACCCCAAAAAACGCAACTCCAAAACTCACGCGCTTAGCGGCTTTTCTGTTTGCGTCAACTGCCGTGTGCAGCACTAGCCTTGGCTGCCGCCTCTTGGTGGCGTGCAACGGAGCTTCTGAATCTGCCAATTGTTTGCATTTGTCGCGGATACCTACTTGATGCGCCGAAAATTGGCAAATTATCATCAAAACCAAGACAGCACGAAGCTGTCCTGGTACCATAAGCGCCCTTCATTTAATCACCCTTAACCGGAAACCCCAGATGAAATCCTCCTTTCGTTTTTCATTCCTCGCCGCCTTTGCGATGATGTCATGCGCCAGCATTTCGTTGGCGCAGGACAAATCTGCAGCGACGGAAAACGATCAAGCGACTCCCGCTGAAAAGAAAGAACTTACGCCCCAAGAAGCGTACACAAAAATCCAAACAACGTTGCGCGATCGGACCAAGACCGACGAAGCTAGCGACATGCTGGATGATGCGTTGAAGAGTTTTCCAGATAACTTGCAGCTGAAAAGCCTCCGGATGAGATTGGTATCCTCATTCATCAACGCAAGGAAAGTTGACAAGGCGATGCCGATCGCTAACGAACTGTACAGCGAATACATGGCGGACATCGAAACGCCTCGAAACCAAGTGAATTTGCGGAGCCTGCTTACCATCACGTCATCATTGGGGCGCGCTGGTAAAGCTGAAGAGTACGGAAAGATGCTTGATGGCGCCGTAGAGAAACTTCGTGGCCAGACAAAACAAATCTCTGGTATTGAATCGCTTGTTTCCGTCGTCTCAACGCAGGCTCGCTTCAAGTTTCAGCAAGGCGACGCAGACGGCGCCAAAGCGTTGCTGGAACAACAGCTGAAAGAAGTCGTTTCGCGTGAATTCGAGGACAGCAATCAAGACAAATCAGTCGCGATGCAAGCTAACCTCATGAGCAGCTTGGCGACGATGCCAGATGCTGATGAAAAACTCAAGACGGAACTCGACAAGTTCATGGCAGACGCCATCGCCAAGTATCCGGAATCAACAAAGATCATTAGCGAGTACGGAAGCTTCCAAAGAATGATGGTAGCAACAACTTACCGAAGTGATCCTGAAGACGCACAAAAACGAATCGACGCTGTCGCAAAAACCTTGGGAGACTCGTCAAATCCGATCGCTAAGTCATTTGTCGCGAGCCTGAAGTCATACGAGCGTCGTATCGAGTCTGCTATGAAGCTGACAAAGATGGTGGGAGGTCCAGCTCCGAAATTCCAAATCGATGCCTGGGTCAACCAAGGCGATCTGACAGAGGAATCTTTGAAGGGCAAAGTTGTCCTGATCGATTTTTGGTCCGTCTGGTGCGGTCCCTGCATCGCAACGTTCCCACACTTGCGTGAGTGGCGAGAAGAATTCCACAGCAAGGGATTCGAAATCGTTGGCGTAACACGTTACTACAACTACGAATGGAACGACGATTCTAACCGAGCATCGCGGGCGAGCGGACAGGTATCAGCCGCTGATGAACAAGCAATGTTGGGCAAGTTCTTGGCACACCACAAGCTAGAGCATCCAACAATTGTGACTCCGAAAACCAGCACCATGCAAGCAGAATTCGGCGTGACAGGAATTCCTCACGTCGTTTTGATCGACCGCAAAGGAAACGTGCAAATGGTTAAAGTCGGCTCCGGCCCACAGAATGCAATTGCTCTCGAAGCCAAGATCAAAGAGCTGCTCGCAGAGTAGTTCTTTCTTGAATTCAAGAACGACATCAACGGCAAGGCTCCAAGCCTTGCCGTTTTTTTTTCAACTGGCCAGGCGCGCGAGCACGTCCATAAAAGGCTCAGTTGCCGAAAGTCGGAACGCCCAGGGTGGCTGTGGGATCAGTGTCCGTGGAGCTACCGGTCTGGCCGGCAGGACTGAGCGGTTTTTCCAGGCCTTGGGGAGCCCCTAGCGTCACCGGGCCAAGATCCGTCACCGGCCCAGGATCCAAAGCGCTGGATTCTTCTTTGACTTCCGCAGCAGAATCCTTATTTAGAATCGAGAATCCAGATAACAGGTACAGGGGTTTGGGAGTCTTTGAGACCGCGACAGGCGTACCATTTAGCAAAACAGACTCGCCGTCGGCTGGCGCCATTTCAGCCCCTGGTATTTCGGATGTTACGTTTGGGATGTGAGTCGGATGAGGCGGTGCATGGGCGGTAGCAGGAACGGAATCGGTTGAATCGTCTCCTCCCAACGCTTGAATCAGATTCACAGATGACAGCGCCAAGTCCGCTTGAACTCGTTCGAGCTCCAGGGAGATACGCAACAGGCGGCGTTGATTCGATACAACTCGCTCCAACGAAACTCGATCGGCTTCGTACTGCTGAGTTGCTAAGCGGACGGCCTTGGCGGCTTCCTCTTTTGCGTTTTCTAATATCGTAACGCGTTTTCCACTTTGGTGATACGAAACCAGAGCATTTTCAACTTCGGCGATCGCCGTCAGTACCGTCTGTTTGTATTCAAAAACCGCCTGTTGGAATTGTGCGTGACGAACATCGATCGCTCTTTCGATTCGTCCAAGTGAAAGAATGTTCCATGAGAACGTTGGTCCGATCCCAAACAAAATGCTGTCCACTTCAAACAAATCCGTGATGTCGCGACCGTCCAGCGATACGATTCCTGATAAACCCAGTCTCGGGTACAGTTCTGCTTCTGCAACTCCGATTCGAGGACTTGCCGCCGCAATCAAACGTTCCTGTCGTCGAATGTCCGGTCGGCGTCGTAATAATTCGGCAGGCACGCCAGTTGAAAAACCAGGCGACGCCAACTGCGAGCTGGATCCAATGAACGCCTTCAGCGACTCGCTCGGTGGTTGGCCAAGCAGAATTGCAAGCCGGTTCAATGCAAGTTGGTAACGCTCGTCAAATGCTGGCGTATCAGATTTCGTCAAACTAACGCGGCTTTGAAGTTGAACCAAATCCAATTCAGTTACTTTGCCCGCTTCGATTCGCGTTTTGACAAATGGCAAACTTGATTCTTGAATTCGGGCGTTGGCCAAATTCTGTTTCGCCAAATTCTGGTACAGCCGAACTTCGACATAAGTCCTAGCGATATCACCTAGCAATATCCGGCGCACATCAGCGGCTTCTTCGACCGACGCTTCGTAGTCCGCTGTTGCGGCTTCCGTTTCTCTTTGAATTCGACCATAAAGATCGATTTCCCAACGCGAATCCAAACCCAATGAAACGAAGTTGAATGGGTCTGCGTTGTCACCAACAAACGCTTGAGAGTTGGAGCTTCGCTTTCGTATTTCCTGAGTCTTGAAGGCGTCAACAAATGGGTCGCGCTGGCCACTGACGATTGCAATCGTTTCGCGTGATTCAGCAATCCGCCATAGCGTCTGCTTGAGCGTCGGGTTTTGCTGAATCGCGACTTTGAACAGTTGCCCCAGAATTGGATCATTGAACGCTGACCATCGCGCCGGGTTTTGGGGGCCTTCGATTCTGTGTTGAAAGCCAGCCAATGGTGTCGGCGGCGGACCGGTATAGTTTGGGCCCACGATCCCACATCCCGCTGTGCCAAGCGCAGCAAGCAACGCAAGTCCGTACAGAACGAATTGCGGGAATCTAAACACGAAGGTCGTTTTTCCAGGTATTGAGCATCAAATCGCTAAACGAGAACGAAATCTGGATTTACAGTGCGATCTGAACGGGTTGGTTGAATCATGCCGTTTTTTCCGGTGATTATTCTCTTTCGATCGGCAAAGGGCGTCGGGGACGTAAGCCAAATTGGCTCGCTGGGGCTCAGGTAACCTCAAATCTTCCCAAGAGAGGTAGTTTGGATGGGTTGCGTAAATGGCGGGTTCCCCTTAAAGGGGAAACAAGGGTATGCAAGCAAACAGTGTTAATCTGTACTGGGTTTGGTAATGCTGGCAATTAGTATTGAAGCGACAATTTACCTCGTTTGAAAATTCTGCCATGCCAGCCGATACCTCACCCAGCCTGCAGCTTTTGTGGGAATCCAGTATCCACCCCATCGTGGACGTGGACGAATTCGGGTTCCAAGTCAAATCCCAGGAGCTTGCGGATTCGTATTCACCTGGCACGATCGGCAGCACACAGGATGGAACCGTTCGCTATGGAGACGAATCAGTTGAAGTTCAGTTTCGCGTTCGGCGCGTTACAGGCACTTTGGTTCGATGCGGGTTTTATGACCTCGCTCTCAAGAAACGGGAAAAGATAGTCGAGCTGTCGAAACTCGCGACCAATACAGAAAAAGACGAACTGCATAATTTGTCCTACGACGAATTGGCTGGCGGAAATACGTCAAAACAACCCGAAGGCGACGACAAGCAAAAAGCATTGTCCTCAGGCACTTCTACGATCAAGAAAGCGATTGCGACGTTGATCATGTGCGGAGCCGTTTTGGGAATTTTTCTTTGGCTAATTATTGTCATGCGATCACGTTCTACGATCACAGTGACTCGGGGCGTGATGGTTGGAAACTTCCAGCCAGTGAACACACCTTACGAAGGTCTGTTGTTGGACTTGAAAGTCGATGTTGGTGATCGTGTAACCAAAGGTCAGGTTTTGGCCGTGGTCGACAATCCTGAAGGCGTCGAAGAGCTAGAGATTGTCAAGACAAAGCTCTTCCGTGCTAATCGCGAACTAGAAGCTCACCAGCGGCATATATTGAATGTCGAAGCGATGTTTCCCTACTTGCGATCGAAGATCGAAGGCGAGCTTTCAATCGCGAAAGCAGAATTGGCAAAGATCGATGCACAGTCTCAAGCGGCACAATCGCAGCTCGATCGGCTCATGCCTCTGAAGCAGTCCAATAACATCCCGCTTGCTGAATTCGATGAAGTCGAAAGTCTGGTTGCCTTGAGCAAAGCGGATCGCGTTCGGCAACTCGCTGTGATCGATAATTTGGGTAACCAACTTGATGCGATCGATTCCAAGATGATCATTTCGGGTTCCGCAACCGATCCACTTTCCGAAGTCAGGCGTGATATCGAATTAGCACAAGCAACCGTTGATGAACTGACGGCATTAGAAGAATCGATCAAGGTACGAATCAAACCGACAGAATTGTTGGCGCCCAGTGATGGAACCGTCTATGCCGTGTATCATCGCCCCGGTGAGTACCTGAAGTCCGCGGATGAGGCTCTTGCAGTGAGTCTTGATGGTGAAGCCTGGGCAACCGGGCACATCGATTCATCAGTGGCAACGAACGTAAAACCTGGCCAGCCTGTGTCGATCACGATTCCATCGCTGGGAATCGAAACCACCGGCATTGTATCGGGAGTCGGGCACCGGTCGGTATACGGACGAGGCGGCTACAACGCTGATTTCCGAGCAGGTCCTTTGGATGTGCCAATTCGGGTTTCGATTGACAATTTGGATCAGCAAGTGCCTTCTGGCTTGCGTTTGAACATGACGGTTCGTGTGCATGACCATCTCAAGGCGATGCGAAATTGGTTCAAGGAAATCACTGGCGACAAAGACCCAGAGACTCCCGGCACGGACGAAGAAGAGCCCTCGAAATTAGCATCGAAGAATTGAACCGGAGGCTGGCCAGTGAATTTTGAACCAAGTATCCGTTACGACGTTTCAACCGGCACACGGTTGATTCGCGCCATCCCGACCATCTTTTTCTACATGATGCTGCTGGTCGTGATCTTTGCAATGTTGCCCGAGCACGCGCAGCGAATCCCGCTGGAGTCGATCGTCGTGCTGGGATTCATCGGCATGTTCCGATACATCTGGGTGATCACTCATTGTGTTCGCGCGGTGATTTACGAACATTACAAGTATCCCAAAATGCGTTTCGAGGCGGACCAGATTCCAGCTCACAAACGCATGCCCAAGCGTGTGTTTTTTATCATACCAACCTATGGTGAAAAACCCGAAGTGTCCAAACGTATGCTGGAGTCGGTGCTTTCCGAAGCCGCTGAGATCTCCAGTAACGTCATCATCATCGTTAACGCGGGCAGCGAAGAAGACGACCAGGTATTTCAAAAGATTTTGGATTCGCGACCTAGTCTGCCGAATCTTGAAGTTCGATTCATTCGGCAGTTTGGCGGCAAACGCTCAGGGCTCGCTGATTGCATTAGCACATTGATGGACGAGCCGGTTGACGACAACGATGCGCTTGTCTTGATGGACGGTGATACGGTTTTGGGGCAAGGGATCATGCAAAAGTGCCTGCCGTTTTTTGCTTCACGCCCGAATCTTGCTGCAATCACGACTGACAATATATCGGTCACCACCGGCAACTGGATGTACCGCAAGTGGTACACGTTGCGTTTTTCGATGCGACATCGAATGATGAAGTCACAGAGTCTTTCGGGACAACTGTTAGTACTGACTGGCCGCTTCAGCCTGTTCCGCGCCAAAGAATGTTTCACCGAAGAATTCGTTTCCTACTTGGAAAACGATCGCATCAAACATTGGCTTCACGGCGAAATCAAATTCGTGACCGGCGATGACAAAAGTACTTGGTACTGTCTTCTGCGGCGTGGGTGCGAAATGATCTATGTGCCGGACGCACACATTTTTTGCATGGAGGATTCTGGACCGCGGCCTATCAAGATGAGTATCAAAAAGATGCACCGCTGGTTTGGGAATATGCTGCGAAACAACGGACGCGCAATCCGCTTGGGACCAGGACGTCAAAAACCATTCATCTGGTGGTGCCATGTGGACCAACGGATTTCTATCTTTACAAGTTTGCTGGGACCTGTTGCTGCAATTTGGACGGCTTTCTGGATTTCGCCTTACTATGTAGTTGCGTACGGAATGATCGTTGTTTTGACTCGCTTGGCGTACTCATTGATTTTGACAGTCGAAGGTCACCGATTGAGTTTGACGGACATTCCAATGTTGCTTTACACCCAGTGGGCAGGAAGCTCAGTGAAGGTCTATACGATGTTCCATTTGCACAAACAGAAATGGGATTCACATCGGGTCGCCAAGGGAAGCAGTGGGGCAAAGAGGGAATCGTTTTTCGATCGCTTGATCCCCAAGATCCAAATCGCATTATCGTTAACGTGCCTGATCGTCTTCGTCGCAGTTCTGGTAGGCGTGAACTAGTAGGCGATGGCCAGTCATCCGCCGAATCGGCTCGGCGGATGGGCATTGCAAAGCAATTTTTCAAACTGCTCAAAGTAGCTCGGCTCTCCGAGCCGAGAAATCGGCAGGTCTCGGCTGGGACAGCCGAGCTACTATGTTGCCTAACTTGAAAAACTGATTTGCCCTGGCTAACTCAGCCTTCGCCCGTGATCCGGAAACCGGCCCAATAAAACGGATGGGCGGCTCCGTTCTGCTCCACTCGAGCGTCGCGGGCTTCAAGTTGAGCGGCTCGCAACGCGTCGGACTTCGATTTACCTGAGGCAAGGTGCTTGTAGAAGGCTTTCGTGACGGCGATCATCGCGCTGTCTTCAATGTCTTCGCCCCAAATCGTTGTCACAACAGACCTGGCCCCCGCCATTTGAAAAATGTGAGGCAACAAACCGTCGCCCGCACCACGGTCTGCGGTGGCTGACTGAGACTTGGGAGCTCGACTGAGCACGACAAGTCGTGTACCACGCAGGTCCTGCGAAACGATTTCGTGCCCCGTCATCAGACCGTCGGCCAACGTCGAGCCGCCTCGGCCTCCCAGTCGAATCGCACATTGCTGCAACGGATCCATCGGTTGCCGTGCCGGTTCCGGCAGAAGTTTGACGGCGTCATCGAGACGGAATTCGTCAGGAAGCAACAACCGTGCAGGCTTCATGTAGTTTTTGGTCGAAAGATGCAGGGCCTGAGGTCGTTCCATCTGCAGAAAGACCAGTTGCACGGCATTGTCGTTGACACGCAGGGCTCGATCGCGTTGATTCCACTTTCTGAATAGTTCTTCGGTAGCGTCAAGTTCGTCACGTGTGTCCGGGAGGTATTCATCGCCGTCAATGATTGTGTCAGGGACTCGCACCTGGTGGAGGACAAGTTGATACAACTCTTCCGGGTCCATTTTGCTGAACGCTGTGTCCTGCGAAACCAAATAGTCCGTCGCAGCGATCATCACTGGCGACGAGAGGCCGGTGGTATTGTGATTGACAAACAGGTCACGGGGACTCGACAGAAACCGCAGTGTGAAGTCATCCAATACGGTTCTGCCGTCGGTGGTCGTTGGCAAACCGGCCCAGGGAAGTCGCATGAGGTCTCCGTCAAGACACAGAGCAAGGCGGTTCGTATTATCCGGGAGATGGATGGCGATTCTTTTCCAGACGTCGTCGGCGACAATCTTCAGCAGGGTGTTGTGCTGCAAAGCTGCCTGTTTTTCGCCCTTGGCTTCGATTGCAGACGTGATCGCGAACGTTCGCGGCATGGCCTTGTCAATCCAACCTTCAATGTATCCAGCGTATCCCAGCGATACCATGCGGACTCGTTCTGAGCCTTCAGGTGGAATGATCCAGGCGAGATACTGCGCCTGCTGTTCACTGTCTTCGCCTTTGCGTGGACCTACTCGGCGAACAAGAACGAGTGTCTCTGTCGCCTGAAGCTTCCGCCGCACATCCTGAATATCTCGCCATACAAACTGACGCGATACTTCGTCCTGCATAGATTTTGGCAACTCACTGAACGCCTGGTCTTCCGCCGCGGTCGGCAGAGTCTTCGGCCTTTGCGTATTTCCTGAGCTGATTGCACTCAGTGACTCTTCGGCACGTTTGGCTCGCAATTGTCTCCAGCGAGTGTAGTCCTGAATGTGGCTTCTGACGGTGGCCAGTGCATGCACCTGGCGCAAACGGCCGATCAGTTCCGGTAACAGATTATGAGCGTTCATTGCCCAGGCTGCCGTTTCGCTGGCCGCGGCGTTACCTTTGCTGTCGATACGTTCCAGCAGTGCCTTGTCCAGAGCCTGCCGGTCGATTTCGACGAATCCCATTTGAACTGCGATCGGCAGATGCAAAATGACTTCATTGATGTCGCGGAGCACTTGGGCGCGATCAAAGCTGACCGCATCAATTGGACCCGATTCCCGCGGCTTGCTTGGACTCAATTTTTCAATTCGAGCGAGCAAGGTTTTCGCTTGCGGGCTGTCTTTGCCGCCGAGTTTCTCGTAAATTGCCAACGTTTTTTGGAGTTCAGTCCGAGCTTTCGAGGTCTGCCCCTGTCCTTCGTATGCGTCAGCCAGCAATCGATGGATCTCACTGCCATCAAATGTGTTTTCAACACCGATGTTGGCGCTGACTTCGACAGCGAAAGTCAGAGCCTGAGTGGCCTGATCCCAGTTTTTCAGACCAACTTCCATTCTGCCCAGTTCAAACAGCGTCATGACGCCTTCAGCGCAATCAAGCGCTGACGTGCCGTTTGCGTCTTTGTCATTGGCAAGTTCATTGAGCACCTGTATCAGCATTATTCGTGCCGGGCCTGTTTGCTCAAGACGAGCAAAAGAACTGGCGCGAATGATAGTGGCGAGCCGTGTCTGTTTGAGTGGCGGACTCTGCTTTGCCGAAAGTAAGTTGTCGAGCACACTGACTGCTTCCTTGTAACGCTCCGATTTGAACAGAATCATACCCACGTCGGTCGCCGCGATCGCTAGGTTCTCCGACCCCGCAGGGAAGATAGCTTCGGCGATGTTGAACCCCTGACGGAGAGACTCAACGGCGCCATCGTTGTCGTTGACAAAAAACTGGGCCTGGCCGAGTCGCCTGGCGGCAACAGCTGTTACGGAATGTTGCTTCCCGAAACTCTCCTCTGCCAGGTCCAGAGCCTTCTTTAGGCTAGCGACACCTTGCTTTGCCTGCTCCGGAATACGGAGCTGAAGGATTCCCTCAGCCGTTTTTAGGTGCAGCTCCATGTGATAACGTGAATCCAGTTTCGCGACCTGATCGTTGATCTCGCTCAACTTTTTCAGCGCGGCAGCAGGTCCCTGCTCAGCTGTAAGAAGTTGAAGTCCTTGGATTTCAACCCACGCATCAATGGTGTTGCCTGAAAGTTGCGGGTCTATTTCCTTGACAACATCGCGGACGTTTTTGAGGTGTTGACGGCTGGCGTCTAAGTCACCACTCTCCATAGCTTTCAGGTATTTCGTCAGCCCAGCAACAATCGCCCGAAAGGGCTTCTCATCGATATCTCCGTAACCCGGAATCTGTTCTTTGATCTGCAGTTGGCTATTGAGAACACGGCCAACCTGCTTTTCATACTCGACCTCGTAATACTGGTCTCCAGCTGAAAGCCATCGGAGCACAGTCGCCTTGGGAATGACGGTCATGATGTTACTGTCATCATCCAGCAGATAGGCATCGGATGGGCCAACCATGACAATTTTTTCCAAGCTGTTGCTTGCTTTTCTCGCTAGTGCCTTCATAGATTCGCGGGCGGTGACGAGATTCTCGCTGTCCTTCCCTTCCAGTTCGATGTAGATCGATACGGCCTTCTCATAAACAGACAACGCTTCTTTATCGCGGCCCAATTTCGCCAGAGCATCGCCCGCATTTTCAAATGCATACCCATCGTCGATGGCATAAGCGGTTTCGTCGGCCATGTCGACGGCGTAGCGATAGTGGGCCAGAGCTGCCGCAAAATCACCCTGATCGAAATCAATCAGTCCGCGTCGCAACAGAAGACGTTTTCGGTAATCGTATTGTTCAACTGGCTCATACTTCTGTAGCGATTTAACCATGTCATCGCACTCTTTTTCCGCCTGAATGAAATTCGACAGCATGCGATTTGTATAGATAAGATCTTCGCGAACCTTGGCGATGTCATAGATCAGGTGCGGGTGATAGGTGACCAACTGCCGCAATGCGGATTGGTACTCCTTGTTCGCAGCCTCGTACTGTTCATTGGAATTCAAGAGATCCGCCAGCGTGATCTGAGCGAGCGCAACTTCCACCGCAGTTGGCGGGTAGGCAGCCCCGTAGTTTTTGAGGCAAGCCCGTTGGGACAGAATGGCCTTCTCGGTATTGCCCAGGTCGTTAAGGGCTGAACTCAGGTTGCTCTGCAGGATTCCATAGTCAACATGGTCTTTTCCCTGATTGCGGGCGGCAATCTCGGTAGCCTGCTGATAAAGATCGACAGCCTCTGCCCATTTTCCTTCCTCAGTCCTAACGATCGCCCGCACGTTGACCACATCCGCGGTGAACGGATGATCTTTTAGCTTAAGCAAAGCGATATCCTCGTCACATTCGTCGAGCATCGAGTTTGCCGCGGCCAGATCCCCCTTGAGCGAGTGATAATAGGCCCGCATCTGTAAAGCCCACGGGCGAAGCTCATCGGGAGAGGTTTTGGATTCACCTATATGCAGAATGGCATCCTCGGAATACTTCAGCATCAACTCATCGTTCTCCATCGCACTGGCCTCTTCGGCTTTGTGCAGATCGGAAAGAACCTGATATACCTCGGGGGCATTGTATTCATTGACGAAGCCCCAGTCTTTGCTGAGATGGCATTGCCTCTTGTGAAGTCGCAGTTGCTGACCGAAATGTTCGACCGTGACATGGTCGTCTTTGCTCATGGAAAGCACTCGAAAGACGGTTCGGTAGCCAACGACATCGACGACCGCTCCGTCTTTGTTCAGGAGATATCCGTGCTCGCCTGTCACCACGGCGACTCCGTCATCCGCGACCAGCGGCGACATGCAAAAAAGCAACAAGAGCAATAATCGTGTGATGGCTCGCAGATTCATGGCGTTTCCGGTTGGTCTGGGAAGCATAGTTTCAGTGAAAGGGATGTCCTTCACTGAGTCCAACGCAAGCCGGAATGTCGCCGGACACCAATTGGCGATTTTCCTGAAAACTCCTGTACGCTAAGACGACTGTGTCCGCTGCGTAGCCGCAATTTGGACGGCTTTCCTGCGTTGTCGTAAATATGCCTAATCCTATTCGTCGCAGTCCTGGTCGGCATGCACTGAAAAAACGTCTACCTATAGGGCCTATGGATAGATGTTGGGTCAATGTTAAATTATCGGGCATGTCAGCTTCAAAACTACAAGAGCGAGTCGTTGTTGCGGCCCAGCGAGTCTTGAAACAGAACGGTGCGGTTGGGCCAATCGATTTGTTGGTCTACCTAAGACTTATCCAACCCGTTCACTTTGATGCTTGGAAGCGAGGCAGTCCGCAGTACAAAGTGCTGGAAGACTACATCCAGTGCGGTGACGCAAAGCTGAAGAAGATCTATCGGTTTTTTTCCGATTGGGCCAAATCCAGCGGCTTCGAACCGCTGCTAACGGAGTACCACGGTGCCAGTCGAGGCGGGCCACGCAAACTGCAGTTACTGGCGGATGAGGACACGGAATACGAAACGTTTTTACTGACCCGATACCAACGCGCGGACTTGACCGATGCTCGAAAAAAACAGATCAAGAAAAAACTGACAAAAGCCCCCGATCTTGTCGTCTTCATTTTGACTGGCGACCCAGCGACTTGCAGCGAATGCGACCAGTCGATCGAAAAAGGTGAGATGATGTATCGCGAAGAAGACCTGCCCTTGTGCATGCAATGTGCCGATTTTGATTACCTTGAATTTCTGCCCAGCGGGAATGCAACTCTCACGCGACGCGCAAAAAAATTCAGCAACCTTTCGGCTGTCGTTGTAAAATTCAATCGACGACGAAAACGCTTTGAACGCCAAGGCCTATTGGTCGATTCCAGTGCGATTCGGGAAGCCGAATCATCGATGGATGCCGATTCGGATCAGCGCCGTAAACAACGCGATGCTGCTGAAATTCGGCGTGTCGAAGACGACAAAAAGCTTGTCCAAGCAATGATCGACGAGATCAAAGTACAATTCCCGAATTGCCCAACTGATGACGCAGCTAGCATCGCTCAACATACAGCCTTGCGAGGCAGCGGGCGCGTGGGCAGATCAGCGGCCGGGCGTGATGTCGAACCGAAAGCGATCAAGCTGGCGGTGATAGCACACATCCGCCATCTTCATACTCCCTATGATGAACTGCTAATGGATGGCGTGC
This sequence comes from uncultured Pirellulaceae bacterium, assembly GCA_964398215.1. GTDB lineage: Bacteria > Planctomycetota > Planctomycetia > Pirellulales > Pirellulaceae > CAYNNP01. Next base: position 13,141 of record CAYNNP010000102.1, read on the forward strand.
CGCGACGTGAGGCGCGGACGCAAATACAATCTGCCGTCCAAAATAAACTATCCGAGTGGCAAGCGACTTGAGACCTTGGTTACCCGCTCTGATCATCTACAATCTGTGCTCCACACCCAGCACGATAGACAGCCAAAAATGATCAAAGTAACCAAACTAATAGATGCCGACGGAAACCAACGTGTTGCTCGCGTTGACGATGGGCAGTTGTTTCCACTACGGCTTGGATCCCAGTTTCAATCGCTCGCTCAGATTCTGGCCGTCGATGAACCGATCGCTGCTTTGCAATCCTTGCAGGCGGATGATCCGATTGCGATTTCACCCGACGTTCATTGGTTGCCGCCGATTGATGATCAAGAGGTTTGGGCCGCCGGTGTGACTTATAAACGAAGTCAAACGGCGCGGATGGAAGAATCCGAAGCTGCTGCGTCTTGCTATGACCGCGTCTACCTGGCGGATCGGCCAGAGCTGTTTTTTAAAGCGACACCACATCGTGTTTCCGGACACTTGCAGCCGCTTCGGATTCGATCCGATGCGACTTGGAACGTTCCGGAACCAGAAGTCACTTTGGTGTTGTCACCGAAAATGAAGATCATCGGGTTGACGATCGGAAACGACATGAGCTCTCGCGACATCGAGGGTGAAAATCCTTTGTACCTTCCGCAAGCCAAATGCTACAATCAGTGCGCTGGCCTCGGACCCTGGCTAACATTGTTTGACGAACTGCCGCCCAACGACCAGATCGGTATTCACATGCAAATCATGCGCGATGGTGCGGAGGTTTTTGCTCAGGCAACGGCGGCGGACCAAATGGCGCGGAGCTTCCAGGACTTGGTCGAATGGCTTGCCCGCGACAACGACTTTCCAGCGGGCGCTTTCCTGATGACTGGCACTGGCATCATCCCTTCAAATGATTTCACATTGCTTCCAGGTGATATGGTGAACATCAGCATCGACGTCGTCGGCACATTGTCAAACCCCATCGTCCAAGGCTAATGTGGCGCTGCCCGCTGCGTTTCCTGTTTCCACTCACTGTACCTTGGCCGAGTCTTTCTGATGCCTGACCTAGATATTGCCAACCCAGCGATCCTGCAAAGTTTTTCGCCGACATTGCAAGACGCGATTTTGGCCGCGCCGCTTCCTAGCCTGGAAGACGGACCGCTGGACTCGGCGCTTTGCAACATGCTCGCTAGCGATCCGCCTCGTGATTTAGTACCAAACGCAGCGCATCAACTGGACGCCGTCATCAGTGGGTTATGGTTACTGGCTGGCGACATTGATCGCAGCCACACACTTAGTCAAGACATCTCTAGTCGCGAGGGCAGCTACTTGCATGGGATCATGCACCGCCGTGAGGGCGATTTTGGTAACGCCAAATATTGGTTCCGCCGCGTGGGTGATGACCACCCCGTGATCGATGAACTTTCTCGTGTCGCAACCGACATCCACCCAGACGCCTGCGCCTTTGTCGATGCTATTGAATCCGCAAAAGGCGACCAAGTCCAGCGCTGCCAAGTCGTTCAGTGGTCCGAGTGGCAGTTGTTAATGTCCTATCTGCTAACCTAACGCAAACACTGTAGCGTCGCATATTTTTGTGAGCCGCTGGCGCTAGCCACGGGCCTCCGAAGGGTTGCGTCATCACTACAAGGCCCGCGGCTAGCGCCGTCGGCTCAGTAAATCAACAAGCCCTTGACGAATTCCGCTACGGGGTTAACGGGAATAGAACTCTTTTTCGAGCGAGACATGGCCAACACCAAATCGATTCTGAATCACATCGTCCGTGTCATCTTGCTAATCACATCGTTGGTCGTGGCAGACGTTGCGCAAGCCGTGCAGCCTGGACGGCTTTGGTTTTATGCGACCGTGAACTTTCAGCAGAACTCCGAAACGGACGGTCTGATCAAACTGCTCAATCGCGCTAAAAAGTGCGGCTATAACGGCGCGGTCATAAACGACTACAAGTTTGGCAACCTGACTGATCGCTCGCAGCAGTACTTTGAAAACCTGAAACGAGCCAAACAAGCAGCCGACAAGGTCGGCATCGAATTGATTCCTTGCGTCATGCCCGTGGGCTACTCAAGTTCAGTCTTACAACACAATCCAAACTTGGCCGCGGGCCTTCCCGTGCGACAAACGCCGATGATCGTTCGCGATGGCGTCGCAACGACTCCAGGCGACAATCTTTTATCAGGCGGTCAGCTTGACCGTGGCAATTCGGATCAATCCGAGAAGTCCAAACCGCCACAAGGTTGGTCGTATATCGATGGCTGGGGAAAGTCCACGCAGTACGACAAGTCGATCAAGCATTCCGGCGACGCATCACTGAAGATGACAGATTTTCGCAAAGGGCACGCGAAAGGAAACTGTCGGTTGATGCAAACGGTTTCCGTCCGTCCCTACCGCCAGTACCAACTGGTCGTATGGGCCAAGACCGATAACGCACGCGGCGGCGAAATCCAAGCGGCTGTGTCACATGCAGATCGAACTTTGAACTATGCGTCGCTGGGCGTTCAACGCAACCAAGGTTGGACTCGGCATGCGATCGTTTTCAATTCGCTGGATGCCGAACAAGTCAATATCGCGCTCGGGATCTGGGGCGGCGAATCTGGCACGCTTTGGATGGACAGTGTCGAACTGCGAGAGGTTGCTGGCGTCAACCTTCTGCGCCGCAAGGGATGCCCGGCCGTTGTTCGCGAATCGGACTCAGGCCGTATTTTGAATGAAGGCCGCGACTACCAGCTTTGGCAAGACCCCAAGCTGGGCATGGTCCCGTCTGCCGGAAAGTACTCGGACGATCACGACGGACCACCACTTCGATTGACCAAAGAATCAGGCATTGCAGATGGCACACGGCTGGATGTTTCGTTTTATCACACCGTGTTAGTTCACGATCATCAAGTTTGCGGATCGCTGGTTCACGATGAACTTTTCAAAATCATGCAGCAGCAAGTCCAGACGATTCAAAAGTACTGGCAACCCACAACGTTCTTTCTGCAGCACGATGAAATTCGTCTCTCCGGTCACGACGAACTTGTGCAGCCCGGCCAAACCTGCGGCGAACTTTTGGCAGCCAATTTTTCGCGATGCGAATCGATCATCCACAAATTGGCCCCGAGTGCTGAAGTCATCGCTTGGTCGGACATGTTCGATCCGCATCACAACGCCGTCGACAACTACTACTTGTCAAAATCGACACTGAAGCAATCTTGGAAAGGGCTCTCTCCCAAGGTAACGGTTGCCAACTGGAACCATCACAAGTCCAACAAATCACTTGAGTGGTTTGCCGGTCGCAAACACAAGCAGCTCATTGCGGGTTACTACGATAAACCAGTGAAAGAGAACGCAGTTCATTGGCGGCAGGCGTCAGAAAATGTGTACGGGGTGTCAGGCTGGATCTACGCAACGTGGACCAAAAACTACGACGACTTGGAAGCCTTCGCAAAGGCAACGCAGTTTTAAAATTGCGTTAACGCGCCAGGCATTGGTCAAGTCTGAAGTGGCATAGGCTTCCAGCCTGTGAATAGAAAAACCACAGGCTGGAAGCCTATGCCACTGTTCGTCCAGCGCGGGATGCGGCGGTAGTCGCACTTGAAAAGCCATCATTCAGTTAGGGGTGTCCTTTTAGATGTGAGTAGCCTTGACTTGCCGCAGCCATCTTCATTACCAGCGGTAACATCCGTATCTAATTACCTCGTCACGAGACCACTCTCGGATCATGCTGTTCGTGGACCAACGCTCGCGCAAGCACGCCAAATGGCCACTGATAGCATTTGCAGTTTGCTTCCCGCTCGTTGCCGCGGCTGCCACAGCGGTGACAGCAAGATTCCGAAACGAAATCACCTCTTGGGCAGCCCCTGAATCGTTACAGGCTCAGGAATATGCAGCCTTCCGGCGAAGCTTTGGGCCAGGCGAGCATGTGCTTTTAATGTTTCGTCAGGACGAGACAGCCAACACAGAAACAGCACCGCGGCCCGCCAAGCCTCTGCGATTACTATCGGATCGATTGAAAAGCTCCGCGGCGAAACACTGGTTCAAGCGAGTCACTCATAGCGACGATATCCGCCGATACCTGTCGAATGACCTGCGCCTAAGTCCCTCACAGGTCCAGCAACGCACGTCGCACTTGATGGTCGATGCTGAAGGTCAAATCGATAGCTTGTTGTTTGAACTAACCGATGCCGCGCGGCAAGACCGCAAGCAGGCGTTCGCTTTTGTGAACAAGCAGCTGTCGAGTGTCGGGGTCGACCCTGATCAAATTCGATTCGCTGGTCTTGGGCACGACCTGTACATCTTGGACCAGGAAGGACTGACATCGCCCTTCAAAATGGTCCCCTGGATCATGCTGCTTGCTTTCAGTTTGACATTCTTTTTCCTCAAGGATCTTCCGCTCGCAATCTTTGTCAATGTGTTTGGCACGTTCACCGGCTGTCTTAGCTTCACCCTGATCTATTTGTCCGGCGTTCCTCTGAATGCAATCCTATGGCCGTCGCCCACCTTGATCATGCTGCTCAGCATTTCCGGATCGCTCCATCTGCTGGCCTACTATCGTTCAGCCATCGAAGTCGGTTCCGGATCATTGGCACATCGCCATCGCGATGCGATCAACCAGATGATGACGACGGGAGCAAAACCGATCGTTCTGTGTGCCATCACGACGGCACTCGGAATGGCGTCACTCATGCTTTCAAGCACGCAGCCCGTGCGGCAGTTTGGCATCTTCGGAAGCCTGTCCGTCATCTCGTCTTGTGGCCTGCTGCTAGTTTTATTGCCGGCTTGGCTAACCATCTCTCCACCGCTGCGATTGCTTCAGCGTGAGTCCACATCGCGGCCGTCTTCCACCAAGCGGGACTGGTCGCGACTGACTTCGTTTACAATTCGTCGCCGCGCTCCGATCATTGTCCTGTTGCTAAGCGTGATGCTTGTTGGCGGCGCGGCAGTGCCTGAAATAAAGACCGGCGGCAACCTGCGAAACTTTTTCCCCAGCGGCCATCGGATCTTGCAAGACTCTGAGGCGATCGAATCGCATTTGGGGCCACTGAGTTCGATCGAAGTGTTATTGCGATTCCAGAATTCAGACGAGCGAAATGATCTTCATCGGCTGCGATTGATCGCGTCGGTCGCAGAACAGATGGTCAAGGAAACGACGATAGCATCGGTGCTTTCAGTATCCACTTTCGCACCACGTTTGACACATCACAAGCGTGGCCTGAAAGTCGTCGTGGACAAACAAAAGATTCGCAAACTGAAACCCAAATGGCAAGCTGCCGGCCTGGTTCACATCGACCCCGACGATTCGACTGAAACGTGGAGGCTGTCTGCACGATACTCTGGATTATCGGTAGTGGATGTCCCTGAGCTTGCGGCGCAGCTCAAGTCGCTTGTCCAGACCCGGTACGATGCGGATCCTTTCGACTCTGAAACCTTACAAGTTTCAGCGACGGGTGAATTTGTGCTCTTCGATTTTGTTGACCGCCAGTTTTCGCGAGACCTTTTGCTAACGTATTCGACTGCGTTTCTGTTGATCTCACTGGTAATTCTTGCCATCGTTCGATCGATCCGAATCGCGCTTGTTTGTACGCTGCCAAATCTTTTTCCAGCGCTGGTCGTGCTTGGTGGTGCGGGACTGTTGGAGCGACCGCTCGATGTCGCGTCGCTGATGACGGCAAGCCTGGTTCTTGGGATCGCGGTCGACGACACCTTGCATTTTGTGATCCGCTGGCGTGCCGATGTGTCACGCGGAATTGATCGCAATCAAGCGTTGGGAAATGCGATCACACATGTCGGTTCAGCGATGGTCCAAACCAGTGTGATCTGTGGCTTCAGCATGTTTCTGTACGCGTTCTGTGGATTTTTGCCAACGGTACGATTTGGGATTTTATTGTCAGCCATGCTATTGGCAGCGTTGATTGGCGATCTACTTTTATTGCCCGCGCTCCTGGCCGCAACCGACCGCTCTGATGCAGCCCCGGTCAATCAAGGCTCGTAGCGCAAACCAAAGATCGAATAAGTCGTTTAACCGGTAGCCGAAGGCGCACGTTTTGAAGTTGCGCTTTTTAAGTAGGCCGGACCGAGCAAACGCCGCAATTGCCGGAACTTCGGACGCAAGTAGAAACGTCGTTGATAGCGCAATCTCTGCGACACAATGGAGGCGTTTGCGCTGTTCCGGCACGTATTGCGTCCTTGGTCCGGCCTACAACCAAACACCACATAAAAAAGCGCAACTCCAAAAGGCGCACGCGATCCTAGGCGGGCAAGCGCGTGCGCCTTCGGCTACCGGTTAAACGAAATAATACTCGTGCCTGACTGAATCAATCATGATTTTGCGATGCCGCCGCAATTTGTCGCAATGAACCGTTCGCAGGAGTACGTTTTGACGCGAAATCCCTTCAAACCTGCACAATTGCTTTCCCGGTGCGTGGCAGGCGAATCATGCTTGCGATCCAGATGACGATTCCAGTAGCCGGATATTTGACTAGAATGAAATTGAGAATTACGGGAAACCTGATGATGCATTTTCCCGGAATTCTCAGTAAAAAGAACTAAGAAGACGGGTGCACACATAGTCATATCACCGTGTCTTCTGATCTTTCGCTGAACTAATTCGGAGTGGAAACATGTCGTTTTGCAAATCTAGTACGCCTGCGAACGTTGGCGCGATAGGCCTAGTGGCGGTGCTAGCGTTTTTGACGTTGGGTTGTTCCAAAGAAAAACGAAAACAATTCACTGCCGCTGTTCAGCAGGGTGCTTCCGATCTTGCAGAATCCGCCAGCGACTTTGCAACTTCTGCCGTCGAATCGGCAACTGAAACGGTCAAAGAGCAGTTGCCGGCAACGGGAACCATATCGCTCCAATCCAATCCAGAATTGAAAGCTAGTGTGGCGAATATCGAAGTCATCTCGGTTGGCGATGGGCGTCGAAACGTGGTTCAAATCGCGAGCTACAAAGTGGGCAGCGTCCCTGATACGTACCCCAGCATTTTTCTACAGGGACTGACCGACGCAGGCGACCCAGCAAGCCTATCGGGGTCTTCTGTCGAGTGCGAGTTGTTTGTGCAAGCCAGCGCGAATGCTCCGATTGCTGCAACAACCTCGGGCGAAAAAATCAAAGTCTCGTTTAGTAAACTTGATCCAGCGGCAAAGTCTTTGACCGCTAGTGTGTCCAACTGCAGTTTGTTGGATACTGAAAACAAAACAACCAGCATCAGTGGCGGCCAAATCGTTGCGATCTTTGGAGGGCAATGATTGTGAAGCGAAGGAACCAAATGATGCGAGCAACACTTTCTTTTTTGACCATCGCGGTCATTGCATTGCCGATGACGGCACAGGCTAGAAATCCAAGCGCTCTGGAGCCCAATGGTGAACTGGCGGTTCACGGAACTGTCAAAGGACTGAAGCTGAGGTCACAAGACGCCAAAGCCGCATCCAAGCGGTTGTACAAACTGTATTACAAAGTGGAGCTTGCGGCTTCGGAGGCCTTTAAACGCAAGAGTGATCCGACTTCGATTCCGTTTGAGGCGCTATGCAAAGATATCGCCAGTCTTGATCAGGCAGCACGCGAAGCAGCTCATCTTCAATTGATGGGCGAACCGGCGGGAACTGATTTGGGTGTCCGAATTCGTGCCCTGAAACAAGAGCTTCACAATTTGATTTGGGCCGCGCGGAGCACTCAGAGGGCAAATCGATATCGTCAGAAGATGATCGAGAAATTGAAAAAGGCGAAACCAAAGAATGATAGTTTTCTGAAGAAACAAGAGCAGGCGATCAAGAGCGGACAACTGGAATCTGCAGAAGTGGCGCTGGAAAAATTCGCGACCAAGATGGCCGAGGACACACAGCTGCTTTCGCCAAAAGAAAGGGAGCCATATGTCACTTACATGATTCAGTTGCTGGGCGACTTGGAACCAAGATTGCGCGCGAAACGCTTGCCAATTTATCGTGGCCAAGCAGCGCAAGCGATGCGCAAGGAAAGTGGTGCCATACGAGAGCTTGATTCTGAAATGAGCCGTGTGATCTCGGAGCTTCAGGCGAACGGCAAAGCAACGATTGGCGAAAATGTGGAAGCCGACCACTTGGATGCACTTGAATATCTAGACGAGCTTTGGGGCAGCGCGTCTGCAGGGCTGCTACGTAGCTGGGGAATTCAGTGGATGTATTCGGGCAAAGTGCCAGCGGTTCCGATTGCCGATCTTCGCAGTTCTGCGGAACGCCATCTTGTTGGCGTGATCAACGCGGCGGCGAAGTTGCCGGCGCCGCAGGTTCGAGAGATCTATCCAAAGATCCTGAACGAGATTACCAAAATGGACCGCAAGGCGTACGGCAAAAGTTTGCAGGAAGTATGCGAGTCCGCGCTCGGTCAGCTTGCGGCCGTGGATGCCGATTTGCCTGCGCAGATCTCGGCGTACAAACGAGCCACATCAGAAATCCTTCGCTGGAAGAGAAATTATGCGGCTCAGCGAGCCGGCGTGCTGCAACGATCATACGCGCGTCTGGGCGACCGAATGGTTCAAGAAGCCGAGACAAAGAAGCACAACCGCGCGGAGATTTTTCGAGCACCGCCAACCAAAAAACGAATGCTCGTTCACAAAAACCTTAGCGCGAATAGCTCATGGACTGTTTACGAAGCCGGACAGGCGCTGCTTGGTTCAAAAGT
>CAYNNP010000103.1:0-21788 GCA_964398215.1 uncultured Pirellulaceae bacterium
CCCTGAAAGGGTTTCACAACATCGCAGTTTGTCGAACACCTTCGGCGTTCATCGAAAACGTTGCGGACAAAGACAAGAGTGTCAGCATCGGATCCAGGAATTTAACCCCAAAACGGAAGCAAAAGCACTGGCAAAGGAATGGGGGCAAAGGAATAGAACTGACATGCCTCTACCTCATAGGATTCCTCTGCCCCCATTCCTCTGCCTTCCGATTTCGACTTTCGTTGATCGGCCCGATGGCCACCGAAAAATGCCGTAGCTGCGCAAACTAAAAGTTTGCTCAATACGGCCTACAAGGCCCGATCAGCTAGTGCCCAAGTGTCGCGCGAGTGTTGTTTGCCGCGAAAACCCTAGCTTCTGACGATCGGTACGCTTTTTGCTCTTAGCTTTGTCATGGCAGTCAGCCTGACTTTCTGGACGCGTTGGCTGCTTCTATTTCAAAATTACAAAGGTGTGTTGTTCACATGAGTTTTCGATTCGACAAATTGACCAATAAAGCCCAAGCATTGGTTTCCGAGGCGCAGGGTAGATCCGCTTCGGCTGGCAATCCAGAAATCGGCACACTCGCTCTGCTGGGCGCGATGCTGGATGAAACTGATGGTATCGTTGGTCCTTTGATGGAAAAGATGAATGCGGACAAAGCTCAGATTCGTCGTTTGGTAGACGCGGAATTCGACAAACTGCCCAAAGTCTCCGGCGGACGTCAGCCAAGTATTGCGCCAGAGCTTCAGCAAGCGTTTGATGCTGCCGCAAAGTCAGCTGAATCATTGACAGACGAATATGTCAGCACCGAACACTTGCTGCTCGGATTGGCCGGTACCAACGGAAAAGCGGGACGGCTACTGAAACTATCAGGAATTAGCGATAAAGATATTCTTCAGGCAATGAGCGAAGTGCGTGGGTCCGCTCGTGTAACCGACCAGAATGCTGAAGCGAACTATCAAGCGCTGCAGCGATACGGCATCGACCTCACCGAACTCGCTTCTCAAGGAACGCTTGACCCAGTGATCGGTCGCGATAACGAGATCCGGCGAGTCATTCAAGTTCTTTCGCGGCGAACGAAAAACAACCCGGTCCTAATCGGCCAGCCCGGAGTTGGGAAAACCGCTATCGCTGAAGGCTTTGCGCTCAGGATCTTTGAGGGCGATGTTCCGCAAAGCTTAAAAGACAAGAAAGTCATTTCACTGGACATGGGAGCGCTGGTCGCAGGAGCAAAATTCCGCGGTGACTTTGAAGAGCGTTTGAAGTCGGTGCTGCGCGAAGTTAAAGACTCTAACGGACAAGTAATCCTTTTCATTGACGAATTGCACTTGGTGGTTGGCACGGGCAAAGCAGAAGGGTCCGCTGACGCAGCAAATTTGTTGAAACCCGAGTTGGCTCGCGGCACATTGCGTTGCATCGGCGCGACGACGTTGGACGAGTATCGACAACATATTGAGAAAGATGCTGCACTTGAGCGACGGTTCCAACCGGTTGTTGTCGGCGAACCTTCCGTTGATGACACGATTGCGATCTTGCGAGGCCTGAAGTCGCGTTACGAATCGCATCATGGTGTTCGAATCACCGACAATGCGTTGGTGGCAGCAGCGAACCTTTCCAGTCGCTATATCGCCGACCGTTTCTTGCCGGACAAGGCGATCGATCTGGTGGACGAGGCTGCCAGCCGATTGGCGATGGAGAAAGAGAGTGTGCCGGAGCCGATTGATCGAATCCAAAGACGACTTCGCCAACTGGAACTTGCCCATCGTCAACTTGCTGATGAACAGGAAGAATCGGCGGCCAACAAGAGTTCCGAAGTTGAAGCGGAAATGGAGTCACTGAACCGTGAATTGGCAAACTTGCGCGAGCAGTGGGAAGCCGAAAAGCTAGGTTTGGACGATGTTCAATCGATCCGACAAGAAGCTGACACACTACAGCATCGCTTCACGACCTTGGATGCAGACGCAAAGCAGAAGCAGCTGCGCGGCGAGAGCCCAGAGGATCTGTACAAAGAAATGCTGGAGGTACGGGCCAGGCAATCGGAGCTGGAAAAACGACTTGCTGATGTTGAAAAGGCGGATGGCGCGCCGGCGACTGATGATGCGGACAAGCGACGTTTATTGCGCCGAGATGTGACCGACGAAGAGATCGCGGAGGTGGTTTGCGCGTGGACAGGAGTGCCGATCAGTCGGATGCTGGAGACGGAGCGCGCTAAGTTGTTGGTGATGGAAGAACGATTGCATTCGCGCGTTGTTGGTCAACATGAGGCGGTTAGCGCGGTTGCCAATGCAGTTCGCCGTAGTCGCAGCGGGCTACAAGATCCCAATCGTCCGATCGGGTCGTTCTTGTTTGTCGGTCCAACCGGCGTTGGAAAAACGGAACTGTGCAAGGCGCTTGCCGAAATTTTATTTGACGATGAATCTGCGATGCTGCGGATCGACATGAGCGAGTTCATGGAGCGTCACAGCGTTGCGCGTTTGATCGGTGCGCCGCCAGGATACGTTGGCTATGAAGACGGCGGAAAATTGACGGAGGCGGTTCGACGAAGACCCTACAACGTTCTGTTGCTGGACGAAATGGAAAAGGCGCATCCAGATGTATTCAACATTCTGTTGCAAGTTTTGGATGATGGACGCCTGACCGACGGACATGGTCGAACGGTGGATTTTACGAACACGGTGATCGTGATGACCAGCAACGCAGGCAGCCAATTGATTCAGAAAGTCGTGTCGCAGGGCGGTAGCGAGGACGACATTGACCAAGCAGTCAACGATGCCATCAGGGCACGGTTTCTGCCAGAGTTTATCAATCGAATCGACGATATCATCGCCTTCAAACCACTGCATCGAAAAGAGATTCATCGCATCGTCAAACTGCAACTAGCCAAGCTCAGTGAACGCTTGAACGAAAACGGTATCACCTTGGAAGTAACCGACGCGGCGATCGACCAAGTTGCCGAATCGGGCTACGACCCAAACTATGGCGCACGTCCATTGAAACGTGTGATTCAGCGCAAAATTCTGAATCCACTTGCGACAGCACTCATGCGATCTGAATTCACCGAAGGCAGTCAACTGATCGTTGACTATTCAGGCAACGGTTTTACTTTTCAACTAGGCTAAAACGGGGGTGCTAAAAGAACACTCCAAGAATTCTGGTGACGAAACGTCGGCGTCCGCATCCACGACACAAGTATGCTTCGCGTGTAAATACGCGTTCGTACCATCGTCGACGTTTGCGATACATATCGTCGCCACATTTGTGGCAAGTTTTCATCTGAAACGGGCTGTTATTCATTCCTTTGTTCCAACTATTTCTGAAAAAAGTTGCTAATCAGGCCAGATTGTATAGAAACCCAGCAGCGATATTGCAACCGACACGCAAAAATGCAAGCGAATCAGTTCGATCACAAATTTAACGCAACGCGTATGTCACAAACGTTGGTTCCGGTTGGTCCGGTCTTCAGCAAGCTACCTGTCTTTTCAAAGAAATGGTAGGCATCGTTGTGCTTCAGGTAGACGGCCGGCGACAGTCGTTGCTCTATTGATGACAGGTGATTTTTTTTATCAACGATCGCGCCGGCGGCGTCAGTCGGACCGTCTTCGCCATCGGTACCCCCTGACAGCACTGCGATTTTTTCCCATTCAGAATCGGATAGATTCAATTGCAGCAAACGCACGTAGGCCGCCAATGCGAGTTGCTGATTTCGTCCCCCCTTGCCTCGTTTGTCGGCAGGCTGCAACCGCACGGTTGGTTCGCCGCCGCTGATGATGCACGTGTTTTGTTTTCCTTGGCGGATTGATGCGACGATTTCTTCGGCCAGCGAAAATCCGATCGCTTCCGCAGCCCCTTCGCTGCACAGTGCACTTGATGCTGTCGTCGTAAAATTCATGTCCGTTGCATGCCGCTTGGCAGAATCAACGGCCAGTTGATTGTTTCCAAGGACAACGATTGTTGATTGCACTTGGTTGTTTGATAGTGGAGGTGCATCGTTTTCGATCGAGTGATAGATCGATGGCGGAAGTTGTTGTTGTTTGTCAAATTGCCGTAGAACCTCACGAGCGTCTTTACGGCTGGAGGAATCGGGCACCGTTGGACCCGACGCGATCACATCAAGCGGATCGCCAAGCACATCGGATAGCACCAGCGTGATCAAATTGCCAGCGTTGCAGTGTCGCAACAGCCCGCCGCCTTTGATAATGCTGAGATGTTTACGCACCGTGTTCAATTGATTGATGCTTGCTCCAGCTGCGCTCAAAAATCGTGTGACCGCGATCTTGTCTTGCAAAGATACGCCTTCTATTGGCGCTGGCATCAACGCGCTGCCACCGCCGGAAATCAGCGCGACACATAAATCTTTGCTGCCACATTCTGCCGCCAATCGCAGAATTTGTTTTGTCCCCGCGACGGCTTCTTCTGTGGGTTCGTTGACCGACGCTGGCCTTGCTGGGCAGAGATGAATTCGGCAATCCGGCGCGCTGGGCACCGTATCGTTGGGCGCGTTGACCCATCCATCCAAATCGACTTGGTAACCAATGGCTGAATCCAATCCGACCGCCATCCCGACCGCTGCTTTGCCTGCTCCGACCACCACAATTCGCTGAATATCCGTCAGTGACCAAACGCTGGATCCGATCCGTAATTCGTTCTGATCAACCGTGACTGCGTTTTGTATCAGCGGCTGAGGCCGAACGGCAGCTACCGCAGAGTTCCATATCTCGATAGCCATTTCGCGTGACGATTGCATGTCGAAGCCAATCTTTTTTGTCGTTCGGAAGGATATTTTGCAAATGTTGACCTCTGAATTTTGACATCGACTACCGCGAAGCGATACCGGAGTGATACAAATCACGCATGGATAGTGAAACGAAAGAACCTGATCGAGACGAATTGGCCGCAGAGTACTTTGATCTGCTGCCCTACGAGCCGTATCCAGTTCAAGAAGAAGCGCTGCTGGCCTACTTTACGAATGAGCAAGGAGTGCTGGTTTGCGCGCCCACCGGAACGGGTAAGACCCTGATCGCCGAAGCCGCAGTCTACGAAGCTTTGCGGACCGGCAAACGGATGTATTACACGACGCCATTGATCGCGTTGACGGATCAAAAACTGGATGAGTTGCGAGAGTCAGCTGTACGCTGGGGATTTTCGGCGGACCAAGTCGGTTTGGTAACGGGCAACCGAACCGTCAACGCGGACGCGCCGGTGCTGGTTGTTGTCGCTGAGATTTTGTTGAATCGATTGCTGAACCCGGAAGCGTTTGATTTTGGCGAAGTTTCATCGGTTGTGATGGACGAGTTTCATTCGTTCAACGATTTCGAACGTGGCATCGTTTGGGAATTGACACTTGCACTCCTGCCGCCGCATGTCAGAACTTTGCTGTTGAGTGCTACGGTTGGCAACTCATTGGAATTCACATCGTGGCTGAATCGTGCCCACGACCGGCGTGTTCAACTGGTCACAGGAACAGAACGCAAGGTTCCGTTGCAGTACGAATGGGTCGACGACCAAATCCTAGCTGAGTTCTGCGAGAAAATTGCAGCGGGTGAGGTAGATTCACGGCGGACACCCGCGCTGTTGTTTTCTTTCAGCCGAAGCCAATGTTGGACGATTGCGGAATTGTTAAAGGGCAAGAGCCTGGTCGACAAGTCCTACGTGCCGCAGCTATCGGAATACTTGAACGAAAAAGACATGTCTTCGGGAGTCGGTCCAAAGCTAAAGCAGATTTTGATGCGCGGGATCGGCGTGCATCATGCCGGTGTGCTGCCGCGCTACCGTCGCATGGTCGAAGAACTCTTTCAACGAAAGTTGCTGAGCGTTTGTGTTTGCACCGAGACGCTGGCAGCGGGAATCAATCTTCCGGCGCGAAGCGTTGTGTTGCCCACAATACTGAAGGGGCCCAGGGACAAGAAAAAGTTGATCGAAACCGCGTCCGCGCAACAGATTTTTGGTCGTGCTGGTCGACCACAATTCGATGATCGCGGTTATGTATTTTCTCTTGCTCACGAAGACGACGTCAAAATAAACCGCTGGCGTGAAAAGTATGATTCAATTCCCGAAGACACCAAAGATGCTGGGCTGCTGAAGGCAAAGAAGCAGCTGAAAAAGAAGATGCCCAAGCGGCGGAGTGGAGAGTTCTACTGGAACGAACAACAGTTTGTGCAATTGCGCGACGCCAGTGCATCGGATCTGGCTAGCCGAGGGCGGCTTCCGTGGCGTTTGTTGGCGTACATGTTTGGCAAAAATCCAGAAGTCCAACCACTCAGGGACTTGGTCAGCAAGCGTTTGTTGAAACCAAAGCAGATTGACGAAGCACAACGTGATTTGAATCGAATGCTAATCACTTTGTGGACCGCAGGTTACATCGAACTGGATCCGAAGCCTAAACCTGCGGCTGCCAAACCGGTCGCTGGTAAGTCGAATGAATCTGGTGAAACCAAAAAGGAAACCGGCGGTGTCTTTGGGCAATTGCTTGATCAGCTTGGTGCGACCGCGATCGAGTCGATTGAATCAGCCGATGCAACTCCTGAAGAAGACTCCGATAGCGAGAGAATCAAGAGCCGAGGTTTTGAAGTCGATGGTTACGAACCGATCTCGGCAACGCCAACCGATCGACTGCAACGCCTGGTCCACTTGCGCAGTATCAATCCTTTGTTCGGCGTTTACTTGGCAGACCAATTGGCGATCGCTGATCCGCAGGAACGGATTGCGGCGTTGGAAAGTGTGCTTGAGGTTCCTGGTACGGTTGCGAGATTCACTCGCATGCCATCTTTGGAAGACATGCCCGCTGGTACGTTGGCGACGACAAGGCTGGATCCGCAACTCTTGCAAATGGGATTGGCGACTGCCGAAGAGTTGGGAGCGGTCAATGAAGATGAAGACGATGATGTCCAGGATCGTGGTTTCGGCCGGGTGATGTTTCAAGAACCGAGAGTTTGGCCGCTGACGATTGGCGAAAAGATCCACCGATTATTTCGTGATGAGTTTCCGCGTGTTGATGGCATTCGTGTGCGGCCTGTCTGGATTGTCGGACGATTGCTTGAGTACGAATTTGACTTTGACAAATACGTGACCGCCAACAAACTTCAAAAAGAAGAAGGCATTCTGTTTCGGCATTGCTTGCGAATGATTCTGCTGCTGGACGAAATGGCTAACATCCCACCACTGGAATCAACCGTTGAAACTTGGGAAGATCCTTTTGACGACTTGGCGGAGAGGTTGACCGAAACATGTCGAAAGATCGATCCGCAAAGTACAGATGAAATGCTGTCAGATCCATCTTCCAAAGAAGACAACTTGGTCGAGTTGGGTCGACGGAACGCTTAGTCAAACCAAAGCTTGCAAACGGCCAATGAACATTCGAGCTTTGATGAGCGGAAGGCGCAAGGGAATTGTCGCTGCAGTTATGCGAGCCGGGCTGCGCGTTGCCAGCATTCCTTATGGTTTCGTCACCGCTCGCCGAAACAAACGCTACGACCAACGCAAGACAGAGATCTTGTCAGTCGACACGCCGGTGATCAGCGTCGGAAATCTAACGACCGGCGGTACAGGCAAAACTCCCGTTGTCTGTATGCTGGCCAAGTGGTTTCGAGAGCGCGACATCAGGGTTTCAATTGTTAGCCGTGGCTATGGTCGTGGTAAACAAGATCAGAATGATGAAGCGATGGAATTGCATGCGCGATTGCCAGACGTTCCACATGTACAGAATCCGGACCGCGTTGAAGCCGCTCGTGTTGCAGTCGATGAATTGGCTGCGCAAGTCATCTTGATGGATGACGGATTTCAACATCGCAGGTTGCATCGTGATTTGGATATCGTTGTGATCGATGCGACTTGTCCGTTCGGATATGGACATTTGCTGCCAAGAGGTATGTTGCGCGAGCACATCAACGGACTGCAGCGTGCAGACTTGGCAATGATTTCAAAGTGCAAAGCAGCAAGTCCCGACGAGATTGCTGCGATTGAAGAACAAATCCAAAACGTTGCGCCGGAGTTGCAAATCATCCTTTGCAATCATCAGCCAACAGGATTGCTTGAATACCCGGATCAGAATCGAGACATCGGTGCGCTGAGTGGTTCGAGAGTCGCCATCGTCAGCGCGATCGGTAACCCACAGTCATTTTGTGACACGGTGACGCAGTTGGGGGCATCCATCGTAGCGACTTATGAATTACCAGATCACGATGCTTACGCACCCGAGACGATGAAAAAGTTGCAGGCATGGGCATCGGAACTGGATGATGACGTAACGATGATTGCTTGCACTCACAAAGACCTAGTGAAGCTGCAGACCGATCGGATCGGTGGTCGCGTCTTGTGCGCTGTGATTATTGATTTGCAGATTTTGCGTGGCGACGAACAGCTAGAACGTCAGTTGAATGCAATCGAGATACCGCCAGACGAGTTTTGATGTCATCACAGCAAAGGCTCAGCTCTGGCCAGGTCGATTGTCTTGCACCTGCGGATATTTCCGTTTACGGAGTTTCGCCGAGTGGCGTTTCACTTCCTGCAGTTGTATTGCCACTGAGGGGTGTTTCACTTCCTGCGGTTGTGTTGCCGCTGAGCGGTGTTTCCGCTGACCCTGTCTGATTGCCACCACTGGTAGTAGCGTTTGAATTGTCTTTGTCTACAGCCTCTTTGGACTCTTCGGTGGTGTCGATATCGATATCAATATCGGTGTCTTCCGCTGGAGGCTGGCAGCCAACGATCGATACGGCCAGAAAAGCACTAGCAACTGATTTTAAGAGTGTTTCAATAGTTCGTTTCATGGCAAAGTCTCCACAGCAAATTTGGGTCTAGATGCGAATCACAGGCAAGTTTTGATCCGCAGAAGTTAGTTAAATCGGAAGCAAAGACTCCTCTGCCTTCAGCTCTTCCTCTTACTCAAATCACTTTTGCGGCAAATGAAAGAGTCATCACCGAAATAATCGTCACGTTCCCACACGAGGTGGGATTTGCCGCCCAGAACACACACTCAATGTGCACGGCAGTGGGGTGTGGCTCCGATTTCAAACAAAAGAGTCGCTTTAATTCACATTCAGGGAACTCCCATGACATTGCGTACGCTGGCATTTATTGGATTGTCATTTTTGGCTGGCAATCTAGTCGCACAAGATGGCTTGGGTGGCGGTGATATCAAGCAGCCTGAGAAGGAAATGATTGAGTTCGTTCGGTCGCAACCGACGTCCCAGAACCGATCGCCATTGCAGATGTCAGCAAAAGAACTGCGTCAGGCCAGGGCACTTTATCGATCGCAACTGCGCATCCAGCGATTGGAGTACAACAAGTCGATTGGTTACAACCCACTACGCCCACATTGGGGTTCGTTCACAAGCCCACCTATAATGCGTCGCACAATCTACGTTCCTATCTACATTCGATAGACTGAAACAACTCGCACGCATCATCCGATCAACCAAGCCCGACGAATCATCGTCGGGCTTTTTTTGTTGACCTGCAGTGTTGATAGAGCGACAGCTGTAACCCTGCGTTCCGTTTGTCGCGACAGTAGCCCTTTGATTCCATGTCAAATCGATCACCCCGCTTACTAGCGTTTGGAAAGCTGGACCGGTTGTTCCGCAAGTGGCTTACTTGCCGATCTTCTGATTTGTTTCTGATGTCAGTTTTCACATTCAAAATAGCTGCACGCGTTAGCCGTTTCCGTCGAAACGGACCTCAACCCTATGCAGATTCTGTACCGATACGATCTGTGTGACGGACGAGTACTTTCTGCGTTCGCACAACGGCATGCGAATTGCCATATTTGATTTTGAATGCTATTGGTGGGTCAATGGACACAGAAGTCAACGTACTAGCGTTGGTAAAGGGCGAAGAGAAATTTATCTTTCTCTTTGACGATCAGAATCGTGACGAAACGCTAAGGCAACTGGCGCGTTTTGCTGCGAATCCAGAACTGGACTTTACCTGGCACGATGCTGCTATGCTCAGCAGAAAGATTCGCGACGCGGTTCCGACCGAAGAAGACATGCTCTTCAACGATGAATTCGATAGCCTGTCCATCGAAGATTTTCACTAGACGTGTGTGGGGCGTTATTGTTAATCATCACTGGTGAATTGATATCTAACACTCTTGCCTAGTAACAATCGTGGGTTCATCGGATGCGGAAATCTATCGCACTGTTCCTTCGGTATTTGGCAAACGAGCGGAACTCGTCAGAATTGACGATCAAAGCCTACCGCGAAGACCTATTTGGGCTCGTAGATTGGTTTGAAGCGGTCCGGGGCGATTTGCCAAGCGTTGATTCGGTATCGCCACAGGAACTGCGATCGTATCAATCCGCTCTCCAGGAAGCCGGCTATGCTCGCACAACGATCTCTCGAAAGCTAGCTTCACTGCGCAGTTTTTATAAGTTTGCGATGCGTCAAGGAATCGCAAGTACCAATCCCGCCAAACCGCTTCGGAACCCCCGGCAACAACGCAAGCTGCCATTGGTTCTGACTGGCGATGAGATTGGTAAGCTGCTGGAGACGCCCAGTGGTTCAACAGTGATGGGACTACGTGACCGTGCGATCCTAGAAACCATGTACTCGTCAGGTCTGCGTGTTAGCGAGTTGGTTGGACTGCAAGATGGCGATATTGACCGCCATGAACAGATCGTTCGCATTCGCGGAAAGGGACGCAAAGAGCGCGTGGGCCCGTTGGGTTCATTTGCGATCAAAGCAATCGACGCTTATGCACGCAAACGTGTTCGTGATTCCAAAGCGGAAGGGCTGGGGCAAGCTGCTCCCGTATTCGTGAATCGATTTGGCAAGATTCTGACGACACGAAGCATTGGTCGCATGTTAGAGAAGTACATTTTACAAACAGACTTGGACACGCGAACCAGCCCCCATACTCTGCGGCACAGCTTTGCAACGCATCTCTTGGATCGTGGCGCTGACATTCGAAGCGTTCAAGAATTGTTAGGCCACAAGAGCCTTGCCACAACACAAATCTACACCCACGTAAGCGCTGCAAGCTTGTTGCAAGTCTACGAAAAAGCGCACCCACGAGCCCACTAGCGCCACCCTCCTGCGCAGCTGGGTCGGGGCTCTCAGGCCTGAGCAGGGCCCAATGGGAGAGTGATTTATTCATCCCATGAATCGCCGAAAGTTTTGGCGACCAGGGCTTTCAAGGTGCCTGCAATTTACGTGGCCTGCCTATTTGTGCGATAGAGAAGTTCAATGACTTCATTTCTCGCCAAGGAAGGCAGCCGCGAGCACTCACTTTTTTAGCGACCATCATTAGCATCAATGCTCAAGAGAAGTGTTTTAAAAAAGCATTCATTGAGATGGAGCGTGGCACAAAACAGCCAGCGTGTTCCCTGTAGGTCTCGAAGCTTTATACACCTCGATCGCGGAGTTGACGCTGAAGATCATTCTCGACCGCTACTAGCTGTTCCATCGTCAGCCCATCAACGGACACCAGTTCCGTGTTCAGTAGCTTGGTCAGCAACTCAATTCGCCCTTTGACTGCGCCGAGTGCCTCACCCTCGGCTTTGCCTTCAGCTCTACCCTCAGCCTTTCCTTCAGCTTTCGCTTCTAGTCGAGCTTGTTTCACTGCTTGTTCCACTGCTTGTTCAACTGCGTGTTGCATTCTTGCTCGTTCGTCGCGTTGGGCCTTGAGCCGTTGCTCGTATTGGTCACGTTGTTGTGGAGTTCGCTGGATCATATCGAGTACCTGGGCAGCTTCGGTGAAAGCGGGGGAGTCGAATCGTTGCTCGATGTCTTCGGTGGTCATCTCGTCGGCCTGGCGAAAGAAGTAGAACCACGCTTCGACCGGATCGGTGATCACCTTATTATCGCTCGGTACTGTGTACTTTGGCAACTCAAGAAGATGAATTTGCAGGCCATCAGTCAGTTCCAGGTCACCGCCCCGACTGCGCAGACGGAAATCGCTGTGAATTTGCGACGATTGGTGGAACATGATTGCGTCAAGTACGCAGATGCTGATGGCAGGCCGCAGGAGCGTGTAATCGTCGCCTTCACCTATTTGTCCGACGTACATTGATGCCGTGTAGTACGCCAATCGCTGCGCCAAACCTGCTGGCAAACTGGTCTGCATTTCGATGTCGTATCGCCTGCCAGTCGAATCGGTAGCAGCGACATCCAGGATGGACAGTTTGTCGGCGTCGTCTTCTTTGCCAAGAATCGGGTTGATGATTTCAACGTCAGTGATGTCAAATTGGTCGCCCAAGACTGCGTTCAGAAAATGCAATGTGATCGCTGGATGCTCTGGACTGCCCAGCAGCAACTTGAATGCGTAGTCAACCGTGGGGTCGATGCCGATGGCCATGAACGGTCTGAATTGGTTGATTGGATCGTTGATGAAAGAAAGGCAGTGTATCTGATTGATCGATCACTTGTTAACGCGCGGACGGAATGCGAAAGAACTGGCTATCCGGATGCGTACGCAGTGACCAACCGCAAACCGCACCCCAGTCTTGACGAAACCGGTCCAGATTGCGACCTGCTTTAAGCCAGACAATAACTTTTGTAGTTGAAAAATATCTGCGTCGCCTTGCCAACCTCGCGTTCGAAACGTCAGTCCCAGAACCAGTTCAGAACGCCCATCGGATCGTAGCGGTAGGCGGCGAAGACGATTGCCAAAATCAGCAGATGCCCCACCACACAGACGATGTGTTTCTTCGTCATTTGTTTCTCAATCCGTTGGGCAAACGGTTGGACGAATCCCCACAACAAAGCAATGGGGATCAGAATTGGCATTGCCAGCGAGAGTAATACGGCAGGCAAATCCAACAAGTGTAGTACGCTGTGAGCGATTTCATTTTCTGGGTGCTCTCCAAATTTTGGTGGGCGACCCAGTGAAACCGTTGTTATCGTCCAGCAAATGTGAATGAGTGCCAACGCAATTGCGGGGTGGAGATAGGCGAACCACCACAACGTAACCACAAAACGCGAGTGAGAACTTTTGGGTTCATCAACCAGTGTCGCCTTTGTCTCGTCAACCAGCGTCGGCTTATACGGATTATCGTCAAGCATATTGTGTTGGCGAACGAATCGAAATTTAGGTGTGGCTAAGGTTGAAGCGAAACTGTCGCGGCTTCTGACGACATTGGGCAAATTTTGATCCACAAACTGCCAAAGTTGCCCAGGTCTCTGCAGTTGACCGCTGTGAAGTATAGTATCTGAGTTGTCTGAGTCGGTGGCGTAAAATATCGCGTCGTGCAAACGGGCGTAGTCCCGTGCCCCAGATCCAGCATCTACCCGTTTCGAGCCACAAGGTTTTCTGTAAAAGATGATTTTCAATTCTGTTTTGACGCTCCGCTCTGCCTTGGCTTTCTTTGTGCTGCTTTCAAGTTCGTCCGTTTGCGTTTCGCAATCGTTTCCGTTTGTGATTCCTGGTGACGACGGATCGCAAAGCGTTACTAGCCGAACCAGCTTGCTTGATGCACCCGCTGGCAAACACGGGTTCGTTCGCGTCGCAGGTGATCATTTTTATGCGGGAGACGATCGAATTCGATTTTGGGGAATGAACCTCTGTTTCTCTGCCAACTTTCCCACTCATGACGTCTCGGACTTCTTGGCACCACACCTCGCGAAACTTGGCGTCAACGCGATACGTTTTCACCACATGGACACACAGGGATCGCCAAATGGGATTTGGGGCAAAGTCGATGAGAACGGGAAACGACAGTTCGATCCAGAAATGATTGATCGCTTGGATTACTTGATGGCCAAGCTTCATGAAAACGGAATCTATGCCAATCTGAACATGCACACGGGCAGAACGTTGACCGAAGCAGAGGGCTTTCCGAAACTCGGCGGAGTGCCTTGGTGGGCGAACAGTAATAAATGGGTGACGTACTACGACAAATCCGTTCAGGAGCAAGTCAAACGGTACTGCCGAGATCTTTTGACCCACAAGAATCCGTATCGCAACGACATGCGGCGCGTGGATGACCCTGGGCTCGCCATGGTCGAAATGCTCAACGAAAACTACTTCACCGTGAAAGGCTACTCGCTTGCTCACCGCCTTCCAAAACGTTTTCAAGAATCACTGGTTCTGGCCTGGAATCAATGGCTGAACAAAAAGTACGAATCGACCGAAGCGGTCAACAAAAAGTGGTTCGACAATCAACCTCCACTAGGTGACTTTGTTCTCAAGCCAGCGAATTGGTCGTCTGAACTGCAAGGCTGGGCGATCAGCAAATCCGCACAAGAGCTGCCGCGTTCTTTTGGTGCGCCGCCACCCACTGGACTATCCACTGAGCTGGGTGATGACGCGAAAGCCATTCGTATCATGCCGTTGATGGCGACCGAAAAGAACTACCAACAGCAGCTTCGTAAAACCAATCTTTCTGTCACTAAAGACGCACCGCTGACTTTGACCTACTGGGTTCGCGCTGATCAGCCACGCCCCTACCAATTGGAACTGAGTACTTATAAGGACGATCGATGGCGTGACTTGGGAGTTTTTGAAGCTTTGGAAGCGACGCCGAAATGGCAAAAAGTGCAAAGAGTTGTGTTTCCCAGTGAAACGATCGACGAAGAAGCGAACATGCAATTCAGCTTTGGAACTTCTAAAGTCCCGATCGAATTCGCAGGCATTTCACTTCGACAGGGTGCCTTTGCCAAACCGATGACGAAAGAGCAGCGGTTGGAAGACAACACGGTGCCAATTCCAACTGCCCTGTCACCCGTTGGTGCCCATGAAGACATGAAGCAGTTCATGGTCGACACGGAAATCGCTTGGGTCAACGAACTGAAGACGTTTTTGATTGACGAACTGGGCGTCAAAGTGCCCATCACGGCCAGCCAAATCAATTACCACACCACTGCAATCAACGAAGGCCCCAATGACTTTGTGGATCTGCACAACTACTGGCACCATCCGCTGTTTCCGTCGGGAGCCGACTGGAATCCGAATCGATGGACGGTTGAAAATGATCCGATGGAAGCTGACCCGACCAGAGCGGACTGGCCCGCCAACAGTTTGTTGATGCGAATGGGTTGGCGAGTCGCGGGCAAGCCGATGACGCTGACGGAGTGGAATGTGTCCGAACCCAGTTACGCGTCGGCCGGTTGCGTGCCGATGGCCGCTGTCTTGGGAGCACTGCAAGACTGGGATGCCGTTTTCTTCTTTGACTACGATTCCCAATCAAAAGACGTTGCGACGTGGAATCGTTCCGCTTCGATCAACTTTTTTGATTTCAATGGACAGCCGATCAAACTGGCGACAGTTTCTGTGTTTGCAAATGTGTTCCTACGTGGTGACTTGCCGCCGCTGAAACAAAAATTGATCGCGCCGATTGACCAACCCATCAATGGCACATTAGCACTGACCCACTGGCTTGGCGTTTCGTCAAAAGTCAAAACAGTGCCCACGTATTTGTTACCCGACGCAAAGAATTTACGCAGCAAGAATGGTTCTGTTGTATGGAATTCGGATCCACCAACGCGCGGGACGATGAAGATCGATACGCCCAACACGCAAGGATTCTGGGGAACGATCGATGGCAAACGTTGCACAACATCCGATCTGAACATTCAAGTAGACGCCGTCAACCCGAACTACGGACTTGTTGTGGCGACTTCCAACGATGGCCAGCCGATTAGCCAAGCGAAAAGCATCCTTTTGATGACTGCCACTAGTTCGCAAAACAAGAACATGAAGTGGAATGAAGACCGTACCAGCGTTGGCACCAACTGGGGCGAGGGTCCAACGACTGTCGCGGCAATCAAGGGAACAGTCCAACTAAAGAATATCGATGCGGACGTCTTTGCTTTGGACGGAACCGGAAAACGCATCGGCAAAGTTTCCGTGCAAACCGACGCCGACGGCACTTCGTTTGCTCTTTCTGGCGAACACAAAACGATTTGGTATGAAGTGCTGCGAAAGTAGCCTTATGTGCCAAAGTTGTGTTCGTCGGTAATCACAACCAGCACATGGGCCCCGCAGCGGAAACATCTAGCAGATCGTTACCAGAGTAGTGGGCGTTGCCAATTCGAATTTGGAAACGATCGATTCACCGATCGGCATTGAATGATTCATGATTTGGGTCGACTCCACAGAGGACAAAGCTTCGCATCGCCGACTCAGACAACGGAGAGACTTGTTGGCTTTGCGATTCAATTTGCCGGAACGCCGTCTTGATTTCTGATTCGGACAACGTTCCGTTTTGGCTTGCCAATGTCAGTCGCACATATTCCCAATTGATCGCTTCGCTGGGTCGATGAAGTTTTTGAAGAAGATTAACGAGTTCGCCAAAATCGTCATCCGTTAGGGTTTTTCCATTGGCCATCGCTTCACCCAACTCCTGCGTTCGTCGGAGCGTTTTCGCACGATCGAAAGCACGCGATTGGGCTTTTGAAAATTGGTCAAAGTCCGCCAATGATTCTGCTAGTAACTCGTAGGCCTCTGCGTATGTTGGCATCAGCAATATACATTTGCAGCAGCAAGCAATGGCCTTGCGCGGTTGTCGGTTCATGGAAGCTAAAGTTGCAAAAGCAAACCAAGCATCAGGATTCTTATTAGCCACTTTCTGATTGATGTTCGCCCATGCCGAAAGTTGTTCATTGTTCTTTTGACGAGCAAAAGCTAAACCGAGCATAGCGTTTTCTGCGTGCGTCAGATCCACATCTTTGGACTCAATCAGCTCGATTACTGCTTGCCAGTCACCAATTCCCGCAAGCTTGTTGGCTTCACCCAGTAAGCCTATCGGTTCGATACTTTGCGCATCTTTTTTAAACGGACGCTGGGGCCTGAGAAGCCAACGCAAATCGGATTCGCTGATGTCACCTAGTTCGTTTAGTCTGTCGAAATGTTCAAAAGCTTTTTGGTTTTCCCCGCGACGAAACAGCAGGCGACCGAGCGACTGGTGAACGATCACGGCATCCGGCGCGAACTTCAACAAAGTGTTCAATCGTTCTTCGGCTTCGTCAAATTTTCCGTATCGAACCAGCCAATCAGAGGTTTGCCCGAGTACCGCGAGCTTTGCGTCCGGAGTTGTTTTGGCAAGCTTGTCCAGCATTGCAATCGCCTCGGGATAACGTTTACGTAGCCCAAGGACTCGAGCCATCAGAAAGTTCGATGTCGGATCGCTAGGGTCAAGACGTATCAGTTGGCGAGCCAGTTTGTAGGCCTGGACGTGATTGGCTGATTCTAAAGCCGCGCCAACCTGTTCGACCAATTCGCCTTTGTCTAACAGCGTATCGGGTGTCGGTGGTTGTTCGACTGGTTTTGACGGATCACGGTTGGTGTTCGTGGTGTCGGAAGCATCCATTCGGATTGCGTTCGTTGTCTTGGATGCGGAAGTTCCGTTCGGTTTTGTCTGTTGCTTGGCGACCTGAGGTTTGGCTGGCTTGAGCCATTGCCGTAGACCAAAAATGCTGAACATCAACACAGCGCAAGCGACACCCCACACCCACAGAGGTTTCGATTCGCGGAGGCGGAATTGATTTGAACTTTCAGCCATCAAAGTCGGGTACAATTTACGAACTTGGGACTAGCAGAGCGATGTTTAGGATAACCGTTGTGCATGGTCGCTTGTTTGGTTTATGCGCTTTGGCGTTAGTTTCTTGGAATTTGTGTGACCTTGATGAAATTTGTTCGGTACGCCGGATACGGGCTTTTGCTAATCAGCCAAGCGACAGTGTTTTACTGTTGTTGGGGACTTGCGCCTCCTGATCAGGATCCGGGCGTTGACCGACACGCCGCGAGCTCCAGTCCAACTTATGTGGGCAAAGCGGTTTGCAAAGAATGCCATCAAGCGAACTTTGATTTTCACTCCAGGCACGGTCATGCGTCAACGTTTTCGGTCATGGAGCAGTCGTCGTTGTCGTCGCAGTATGCAGGCAAGGAACATGATGCAGGCAAGGTGGTTGGTAAATTTAAATACCACGGCGAAGCTAACGGGAAATTGTCGGTGTCTTTGCCAGATAAGTTCGGAGAAAAACGGTTTCCACTGCAGTATGTGCTGGGGTCAGGAAAACACGCTCAAACAATCATTACTTTGATCTCTAACTTGAAGAATGAAACCGAGTGTGTGGAGCATCGGGTTAGTTTCTTTCCTGATCGAGGTTTAGGACTAACGCCTGGGCAAACCGACACCATGACGACGACGAACTCTTTGGAGCTGTTTGGGCAGTTTGTTCTAGGAGACAAAATCGAACGTTGTGTGTATTGCCACACTACAACAGCATCGATCAAGGATGAACAAGTCGTCAACTTGAGATCGAATGTGAACTGCGAAAAGTGTCATGGTCCAGGTAGTGAGCACGTCGCTTCGGCCCGAAAGAACCCTAAGCCTGTGCCCTACTCTGTTGGCATGCCAACCTGGGACGCCGAGTCGGAGATTCAGCTTTGTGGGGACTGCCACCGGCTGCCCTGGCACGTGACTGAAAAAGAGGTTCGAGAGTATCCTGATGTGCTTGTCCGTTTTCAGCCCATTGGTCTACTTCGCAGTTCTTGCTACCTAAAGTCCGAGGGTGAAATGAAATGCACGACGTGCCATAACCCTCACGAACCTTCGGCCGAGGTGAGTTTGTCACGCCACATCAAAAACTGCATCGCCTGTCATCAGGAACAAAACGATCAGCATGTCGCTTGTCCAGTTTCAACCACAGAAGGATGCATTGACTGCCACATGCCAGCAGTGTCAATTGGATTTGGGTTGTCGTTTCATGATCACTGGATTCGGATACGCAAGAACCAGTGAAATGGTCAAAAAAAAACGCGATCAGGATCTCTGATCGCGTTTGGACTATGAACTGATTTGCATCAAGCGATGCGGTCAAACTCTGATTACTGGTTCAACTGTTCTTCGATGGACTCTCTGGAAGCCTTTGATCCCAAAGCACCCCACAAACCGTATGGGCTTTTCTGACCAGGCTCACGTGGCCCTGTTCGGCTGACTCGAACCGCACCTTGTCGATTGTTACCCGCTTCAACCGAATCGGTCATGAAGATCACAGCACCGTCAGCCATCAGCACGTGTGCACCACCTTGGTGATGACTACTGGCTGAGTGAGTACCAGGTCCGTCAACCCAGCGAGCGATACAAACTTCGCTGTTGGGGGGCAGGACTGTGAACATTTGAGAACACATCGCATTGAATGATGACCAAACTGAACCACGAGAAAATCGATTGTCATTCAACGCAACCAAATTCGGCTCCGTGCAGTTTGTGCTCGTACTGCTGCACCAGAACCTAGGACGCTCGGGGTCGATTTCGTTCCTGTCTGCACAGATCTTTGGATTGTCGAACGTTGCGGTGTTGCCCGCAGCACGCCAAGAACCAGATCCACGAATGTCCCGATCACCCAGGTCTGTTACGATTTCGCCCATGGCGATAGTGTTTGACAAGCCATCAAGAATGTCACGGAACTTCGACGCGCGACGAATGGTGAAAACACCACGGCTAACAGCGCGATACGCACCGACATTGAATGTGCCAGTTTGACGAACCAAAGCTCCGTTTGTGATGTTGTGGTGGTGGTGACCGTGAGAATCACCCATGCACAATGCGTAATTTGTACGGCCAAGAGCTGGTAGACCAACTCCGGGATCGCTTGGGCAACGCAAAGTTGGAATCTCGGTCGCCCAAGGAACGTAGCCTGGGGTAGCACTAAAGTTACGAGGGCTTGGACCCATAGCTGGCCAACGAGGAGGGTTGGTCAGGTTTGTACTAGCAGGTGGCGCCGCACCAGTTACGGTTTGAGTGCTTGGATTGCTAATCTGTTCCCAAACAGCTTGCTGTTCAAAGTAAGAAGTCAGAGGAACAAGTGCACTCAAGCATTCTTTGTTGGCATCGTTACCGGTTTGCCACCAGTTGGTGGTGTTAACACCAGCACCAGTACCGCCAGCTTGGACGGGGAGCTGTTTGTAGGCCGAATGATAGTTGTGCAGGGCCAATCCAATTTGCTTGAAGTTGTTGCTGCAACTCATTCGCCGCGCGGCTTCACGTGCCGCTTGGACTGCCGGTAAAAGCAGTCCCACTAAGATACCAATGATGGCAATGACGACTAACAGTTCCACAAGCGTGAAACCTTTTCTAGACCGTGTCATAAAAAGCCCTTTCAAAAATGGAAAAAAACAAAAACTTATTCAGCACGGAATCTGATGATTCCGGTCTATCGCTTCGAGTATCAATACGCCCGAGACGCAACCATTCTGTTACTCCTGATTTTTCAGTTCGTCTTCCTGTGCCTTGTTGTAGGCTTCATCAGACATGCCTGGCATCGCCGATTCATTGTTCTTCTCAGGCGCTTTGACAACGGTGGATTCTTTCTTTTCGCAGCCAACTGAAACGGACAGCAAAGAGAATCCAGCGACCAATACAAGCGAATGGAAAACGTATTTCATGAATGAACCCTTGAAAGCTACTGACACTAAAGTCGTTTAAAACGGATGGTTTGACAAAAGAGGGAACGTTCTTTTTACCCGGTACGGGGGGGAGGATGGCACCCTGTTCTGTTAATCGGTCATTTTTTCTGGGGTTTCTTTGCAGATATGGCTGCTTTCTTGGTAGTTCACAGGGTTTTCTGGGCGTTTATAGAGAGCGATTTTCACAATCCACCTGAAGAGGACGTCTTTGCTCTGGACGGAACCGGAAAACGCATCGGCAAAGTTTCCGTGCAAACCGACGTCCCAATGGCACTTCGTTTACCCTTTCTGGCGAACACAAAACGATTTGGTATGAAGTGCTGCGAAAGTTGCTGACCCAAAAACACACCGGTTTGGAAAATCAATATGCGAATCGCGGCCCTGATTTTTTCGTTTCTGCTTCTGTTTTCAAATCACCTGATCGCCGAAGATCGCATTGCCACCAAAGCGGCAAGCGAAATACCGGCCGACCCGGCTGCCGAGATGGTCGCCGGAATCGACCGGTTTTTGCTGCGCAAATGGGATCAAGCCAGAGACAAACGAGCAGATCATTGGTGGAACAAGGAACAGTTCACCCAGAATCGTCAGCATTTCATTAAGTTGCTGGGGCTGGAATCATCACGACACGATGTCAACGAAGGATTCTTTGTGCAGCGCGATCCGATTTTCACCAGTGATTCGTTTGTTGCCCATGCTGTTCGTTGGCCAGTGTTGTCGTACCCAGCTCCACAAACCGCCAACGCCGCTGCGATGTGGGGCGAAGGCATTCATTTGTCGCCAAACAAATCCAATCAAACGCTTGTCATCATTTTGCCTGACGCCAGCGAATTACCGGAGCATTGGTTGCCATTGGGGATGGCCGACAATTCTGGCCTGGCTGAGTGGCGCGAAAACTTTGCGACGGATTTAGCACGCGACGGAAGCGATGTTGTGTTGATGGCGACGATCAGCCGAGAGGAACACAAGCATCGCAATGCCAATATGTCGCGCCGCGAATACCTTCATCGAGCCGCGTTCGAGTTAGGTCGAACGTTGACGGCCTACGAAATTCAGATGGTCCAAGCCGTGATCGATCGGTTGGGTGATGGGAAACGCATTGTTGTCTGTGGCTCTGGCGAGGGCGGCATGGTCGCTTTGATGGCCGGAGCCGTCGATGAGCGTATCGATGCGACGGTGGTTGGAAATTACTTTGGCCAACACGGTCCACTTTGGAGCGAGCCTCTTAGCCGTCAAATCTTTGGTCTAAACACTCGTTTCAGCGACGGCTACATCGCCGCGTTGGTAGCCCCAGCGCTTTTGATTCCGCTGACAGACAAGGATTACTCTGTTCAACTGAACGGGAAAGGAGGTGCACCAGCGATCTGGGAATCAAAGGACCGATCAAAATTCGGCTACGAATTGGCTCGCCAAGAGATTTCATGTATTCGCGCCGATATCGATTTTCCCTGGACGATACTGAGTGAAC
>CAYNNP010000104.1:0-4030 GCA_964398215.1 uncultured Pirellulaceae bacterium
GTGTAATGTCTGCGACACAATGGAGGCGTTTGCGCTGTTCCGGCACGTATCGCGTCCTTGGTCCGGCCTACAAGAAGGAATGGTAACCCAGAACCAACAGAGCGCGACGGGCAATGTGCCCGTCCAACATTTGCATTGACAAACGAGATCGTTAGGGCTGGCGAATCCAATGACGTTGGCGGTCAACGTTGCTGTCGGCTGGTAGACGCTGGACGTTGGAGGTTCCCGTTGGTGGTGCCAGCGAATTACTCGGCGCGACAGAAACCAAGATCGATTTTGGTGCCGAAGAATCAACTCTTAATTTTGACGCCTCTTCGGCCGTCGTTTGCATTGGTTGAACTTTAGGTGGCAAATCCGGTTTTCGTTTAGCACGGATCGCCTCTTGTGCTTTGACCGTCGCATCAAAACGTTCTGGATCGTGCATCGACGCTTGGACGGGCACTGAAAGCTCTTCGTAGGTCAGCGGCATTTGGATGCGTCGATTTGGCAACGGTGGCGGCCACTGCTTGCCGGGAGAAACTGCCAGCGACGGAATATTGATATCGCCAAGCGGGACATCCTCGATCAAGATATCCGAATTGCCTTGGGCCGGACCAATGGGACCGGTGGCGTTGGTATCCATCGTAGAAGCGTCTTGGATGGTCTGGTACCGTTTGAATGGCAGAGCAGCCACCATACCGAAGGCAATGACCATGCCCAGAATTGTAAGGGTACGCACTTGAGATTGGCTCGGAGCTGGAGAAAGTAAGCCATCCGTTTGTGGCGGAGGCGACCAGCTTCGTCCATGAAACATACGATCGAGGCATCTTGCAATTGTTTTTGATCGGCTGTTGGTGGATTGCGAGGCCAGCAAAAATCCAAAATAAGGGAAGATTTTGTAGCCTGATCCACATCCGGCTGTCGGTGGGCTTCGACCAAACGCCCAGTCCTGATACGATTTTGCCAAACACACCTACTTTATCGATCACGGAAAATAGACAGCCATGGAAGCCGGAATCGTCGGCCTGCCGAATGTTGGCAAGAGCACGTTGTTCAATGCTTTGACATGCTCCAAAGCAGCTCAAAGCGAAAACTATCCGTTTTGTACAATCGAGCCGAACGAAGGAATCGTTAGCGTGCCCGATGACCGCTTGAAGCGAATTACAGAATACATCGTTCCTCAAAAGGTGATCCCGTCGGCTTTGAAGCTGGTGGATATCGCTGGAATCGTCAAAGGCGCAAGCGATGGCGAAGGACTTGGCAACAAGTTTCTGAGTCATATTCGCCAGGTCGATGCGATTATCCAAGTCGTTCGTTGCTTTGAAGATTCCGATGTGATCCATGTCTCTGGAAACGTCGATCCGATTGCCGACATCGACACCATCGAAACCGAGCTTGCGCTTGCCGATATCCAAACGCTGGAAAACGCGTTGGCCAAAGCAACTCGGACCGCGCGAAGTGGTGACAAAGAAGCGAAGTTGCGTGTGTCTGTGATTGAAAAGTGCAACCAGCACTTGGAGACCGACCAGCCGTTGAGGACTTTGCAGTTAAACGATGCGGAGCAGACTGCGATTTCGAGCTACGGATTGATGACAGCGAAACCGATCTTGTATGCCGCGAATGTTTCCGAAAACGATTTGGAAGGAAACGATCCACTGGTCGGCAAAGTTCGTGACCACGCGACCAAAAGCGGAGCGGATGTGGTTTGCGTCAGTGCGAAGCTTGAATCCGAGATCGCTGAACTGGACGAAGCCGACCGGGCTGAAATGTTGACGGACGTTGGGTTGGCCGAACCAGCGCTGAATCACATCGCTCGATCAGCTTACAAAACACTGGGCCTGCAAAGTTACTTTACTGCTGGTGAAAAAGAAGTCAGGGCCTGGCCGGTTGCGATTGGAGCAACTGCACCGCAAGCCGCGGGCGTCATCCACAGTGACTTCGAACGCGGATTCATTCGCGCTGAAGTTTACTCGCTGGCCGATTTAGAAGAATTCAAAAGCGAAAAGGAAATTCGGCAGGCTGGCAAAATGAGAGTCGAAGGAAAGAGCTACGTCATGCAAGACGGTGATATTTGTCACTTTCTGTTCAACGTCTAACTCAATCCACGCTTTTTCATCTTGCCCGCCCATCCCAATTGGATTGCAGGAAGTTATATTCTGGCAATGGGAAAGCGTGAGCAAAAACCGAAACGAAGAGAGCCGCCGCGGAATCCGCAGCGCAAAGAAGAGAATGATGCGGACCCCCCGCCGCAACAAGAACCAAGCAAGGGATTGTTCACCGCGCAAAACGTGTTCTTTGGGTGCGTCGGCTTGGCTCTTTTGCTTCGGTTGATGAATGTGCTGTTCACGACCACGGTTCCCACCGTCAGTGTCTTGCTGGGAGACGCGGAACGGTACGTACAATGGGGACAAGAAATCGCTGCTGGGAATTGGTACGGCGATACAACGTTTTATCAAGCGCCGCTGTATCCCTATTTCTTGGCCGTGCTACTGAAGTGCAATCTCGGTGTGATGGGAATTCGATTGACCCAAGCGGTGATGGGCGCCTTGGGTGTAGCCATGTTGGGAATGGCCGCAAAAAAACAGTTTGGGGAGAAAGTCGGAATCGCAGCGGCAGGCATGATGGCCACGTTTCCTGCAGCGATCTACTATGACGGCATCATTCAAAAAGCGAGCTTGGCATCGTTTCTGCTATGCGGACTGCTATTGATGCTGAGCCAATTGCAACAGAATTGGAAACCAGTGCCAGCGGTTTTGGCCGGCTTGTCTTTAGGGTTGTTGGTGCTGACGCGTGAGAACGCTTTGCTGTGGATTCCTGTCATCGGCATCTGGGTTTGGTTTGCAAATGCGAAACCCAGCAAGCAAGCACGCGCAAAAACGTTGGCAGCGTATGTGGCCGGTTTGGCCATGGTGCTGTTGCCAGTCGCTGCGCGGAATGCGAGTTTGGGCGGCGAATGGTCACCGACGACGTTTCAGGCCGGTCCAAATTTCTATATCGGAAACAACAATCAAGCCGACGGGATTTATCGCCCGTTGGTACCAGGGCATGAGACTCCGTTTTATGAGAGAGCCGATGCGCAAAAGATCGCAGAAGCAGAGTCTGGCCGCGAATTGACCGCTCGCGAAGTTTCAAAATTTTGGATGTCCAAGTCTTTCTCGGAAATTCGCGAAGCACCAGGGCGCTGGATCGCTTTGCTGGTGCAAAAGAGTTTCATGGTGATCAACCGCTACGAAGTGCCAGATGTTGACAGTCTGGAGATTCATCGTGAAAAGTCCGCACCACTGAAACTCTCTAGCGTTTGGAATTTTGGTTTCTTGTTTCCCATCGGCGTCTTTGGTCTGTTCGCATCACGCGGTAGATGGCGCGATCATGTTTTACATTACGTTTTGATTGCGATGATGATCGCAGCCGTCGTCGGATTCTTTATTCTGGGACGTTACCGGTTTCCGCTAGTACCGCTACTGATTCCTTTTGCCGCTTTTGGTTTATCCGAAGTCTGGACTCACCTGCGGCAGAAAACACTATTCAAACAACTCAAACTACCGTTGGTCTTGGGTGTATTGGCTGCCGTTCTAGCAAACTTACCAGTGCACGATGAAATCGGATTGAATGCGTCATCACTAAAGAACGTAGGAATCGCGGTTGGACGCAGCGGCGATTACGATCGGTCGATTGGGATCTTGTATCGGTCCATGGAGATCGAACCTGGGTTCGCGGATACTCATTTCAATCTTGGCTACGCTTATCTCCAAGTCGGACAAGTTCAAAAAGCGGTCCAGTTTCTTAGCAACGCGACCCAATTGGATCCGAATTTGCCATCAGCGAATTTGCTGCTTGGACAGATCTTTGAACGGAGCGGTGACACAAAAACGGCATTGCAGTTTTATCAAGCTGCAGCACTGATTCCTTCCGACCGAGAACAAGCCATCGCGGCGTTAGAAAAACTAGGTGGATGAACACCCGGCGCGTGCGTTGTGATGTTGCGCTTGCGTTTAATTGTCGGCCGGACCAATTACGCCTTGTTTGCCGGAACAGCGCAAACGCCTCTATT
>CAYNNP010000104.1:4130-21747 GCA_964398215.1 uncultured Pirellulaceae bacterium
ACAACATCAAAGCTGACGCGTTTGCCTGGCCTACGGCTGAGAAAATCTTGCGTCAGCTTCAACAATCGCAGACAATACATTCTGTACCACTCACGTGGTTAGAATTCGGCAACCAACTTTCTCAAATTGGTGATGCTGATCATTGTCCTGCCTCGGCAAGTTCATACGGAGTTCACGATGATTCGAGCCTTGCTTCCTCTTTGCTTTGCAGCCATGTGTGTTTCATCAACCTGTTGGTCACAGACTCCACACACACTTCTTTGGAACAGCACACCCGAGGACGGACAAAAGGCTCTGGAAATGATGAAGAACGACCCTACATGGGTCACCAAAAGGGATTCTGATGACCGGACACCACTTCATGTGGCGGCGCGTTTTAACCATACAGAAGTTGTGAAGTGGTTGTTGGGAAATGGTGCTGATGTTGATGCACAGGCATACAACAGATTCACGCCGCTTCACCTGACTAAAAATTTCGAAATCGTAAAACTGATCCTTGAAAAAAAGCCGGACCTCACGCTTAAGTCGGTTACTGGAACCCCACTTCAGGCAGCAATTGCTGACCTCCGTCACTATGACAGGATTCGGAATCGGGCGCCTGATACAAAACGACAAGTAGAAGCTTTGCGGAAAATAGTCGATGCATACGTCAAGCACCTTGGCGATAACATCGACATAATCTCGGCAGTTAGACTTGGAGAATTGGCCACGGTTCGAAGAATTGTCAACCAAAATCCTGCTACTGCAAATCGACAAGGGCACGGTCCTACACCGCTGCGCGAAGCAGCCAACTGGGGACAGTTCGCGATCTGCAAATTTCTTATCGAAGAACACAGCGTCGACATCGATGACTTTGAAGGCGGGACTGGCTACCCAATTATCAAGGCGGCGGTAAAGCACCCAAGAATCGTAAAGTATTTAGTTGAACAAGGTGCTGATTTAAAAACTCGGATTACATGGAATGGCTTGCGAACGGGCGTTTGGATTATTGGTGATGATGCAACGGTACTACACTATGCCGCCGCCGATGGTGTACCGGCGACCATAAAAATTCTACTTGATGCTGGTGTGGATCCATTTGCAACCGCGCACGATTCGTTTGACAAGAAGGACAAGCAAACAGCGCTGGGGGTTGCGGCGTATTTTGGAAAAACCGATAACGCGATCGCGATCCTTGAACATCCACGGTTCAGTAACGCAGCTGCGAAATTCCGTCAGCATACGATCGATGAATCGCTGCTAATCGCTTCCTATTTCAGTTGGTTGGCTTTTGAAAGCCAGGATCGTTCTGAGTTGCTAGACGCTCTGCTACGTCACGGTGCGAACATCAATGTAACCAACAACAGGAATCACTTACCAATACAAATTGCAGTCAGTCAAATCAGTCCAGACAATGAAAAGCGAAACAAGAACAATAAGAGCGTCAAGAAAGTGGTTGCTGTGCTAAGAAAACACGGAGCTGAATTGGACGTTTTCTCAGCGGTAGCAATTGGAGACTTTCAGTCGCTTGAAAAATTGCTCGACGAGGATCCGGATGCTTCCAACGCCTATTTCAATGGTTACTCAGCATTGCACATGGCAATCAAAATGAATCAAGCAAAGGCAGTGAGAATGTTGTTGGACGCTGGATGCGATGTTGATATTAGAAACAAGAGCGAATCAACAGGCTGGAAAGGTGGGACCCCGCTTTTGTGTGTTGCGTTTTGGGGGCACGAGGAAATTGCAAAATTGCTTATCAGTGAAGGCGCGGATGTGAATGCGACCAGCGAAAAACAGGTTACTCCACTTCACGAGGCTGTTAGGCTGGGCAATGCTGGAATCGCAAAATTACTTTTGGAAAACGGAGCCAAAAAGCAGGCTCGGGATCATGAAGGAAAAACGCCGTTAGATTGGGCCAGCGATGCAGCGAAATTCACAGACTTGTTTTCGCAGTTCTAAGAACCCGACGCCAAGAAATAAGGGCGCACACGGAATCGTTGGCGCATGCCAAAACCGTTGACGAGTACTCGCTACCAGAAGACTTGGCGGGTTTTTGCGTTAGGCTTGTTTCGCGTTGCGGGTTTTACGCCGACGATCCGATTCTTTCAACAAGATCTTTCGCAGACGAATATTCTCCGGCGTGATCTCGACCAACTCATCTTCTTCGATGTACTCGAGTGCCGTTTCGAGCGACATGTCGCGTGGTGGTTTCAAGATCACATTGTCATCGCTGCCGGCGGCACGAATGTTTGTTAGCTTTTTCTCGCGACATGGATTGACCATGATATCGTTGTCTCGTGAATTTTCGCCCACGATCATGCCCTCGTAAATCTCCATCCCTGGAGCCACAAAGAACTCGCCGCGTTCTTGCAGTCCAAACAGTGCAAACGGAATCGCCTTGCCACTGACGTTGGAGATCAACACACCGTTGGCCCGCTTGGGGACTTCCCCTTCAACCGGTCGATAGCTTTCATAGCGATGATGGATGATGGCGGTACCGCGAGTTGCATTCAGCAACCGGGTTCGCAAACCAATCAAGCCGCGCGACGGGACGATGAACCGTAATAGACTGAAATCGCCACGGGTTGCCATTTCTTCCAGTTGACCGCGACGGTTGCCGACCAATTCCATCACTGGCCCCATCGAATCCGTCGGCACTTCGACCCGCAGAGTCTCGAATGGTTCGTGTTTCTTGCCATCGATTTCACGAAAAATCACTCGCGGCTTTCCGACACTCAACTCGTACCCTTCGCGGCGCATCGTTTCAATCAAGATCGCCAGATGCAAAACGCCACGTCCTTTGACAGCGTAGGCCTCGACGCCTTCGACCATCTCGACCCGCAAGGCAACGTTTCGTTCAAGCTCCTTTTCCAATCTCGTCTTCAATTGTCGCGTCGTTACGTACTTGCCCTCACGGCCCACCATCGGCGATGAATTGACACTGAAAACCATCTCCAGTGTTGGCTCGTCGACCGCCAGCCGCGGCAGTACATTGTTCGCATCAACGGCTCCGATCGTGTCGCCGATCTCGACATCCGCCAAGCCTTCGATGGCAACGATGTCGCCAGCGCTGGCGGTTTCTGCAACGGCTCGTCCCAGGTTATCGAAAACGTACAAACCGCCAATCTTTTGTTTGGTACTTTTTTGCGCGCCATGAAGCTCGATGGTCTCGCCAGCGTTGATTGTGCCTGCCTGAATCCGCCCAACCGCGATCCGGCCAACGTACTCGCTCCAGTCCAGAGTGGTAACGCCAATCTGCAGTGGTGCGTCTTGGTCAACATCAGGCCCTGGCAGCGAATCGACAATCAAATCCAACAGAGGCCGCATGTCGTCGCCGGGGACCGCTGGATCAGTCGTCGCAAAACCTTCTTTAGCGCTCGTGAAGACATACTTTGCGTCATCCAGTTGTTCTTCGCCGCCAAGTTCCGCCAGCAACTCCAGTCCTTCGTCCAACGCTTCGTTCGGGCGTCCATCGGGACGGTCAACTTTATTGACCACAACGATGGGACGAACACCAGCGGCCAGCGCTTTTTCCAAAACAAACCGTGTTTGCGGCATCGGTCCTTCGGCAGCGTCGACCAACAGCAGACAACCGTCAGCCATTTTGACGACCCGCTCGACTTCGCCACCAAAGTCCGCGTGACCTGGCGTATCAATCAAGTTGATTTTCACACCGCGATACGGCAACGCAATGTTTTTGGAAAGAATCGTGATTCCACGTTCGCGTTCCAAGTCATTGGAATCAAGAATCCGCTCGCCTTGGAGTTCCGTATCGCGAAACTGTCCGCTTTGGCGCAGCAGGCAATCCAGCAAGGTTGTTTTGCCGTGATCAACATGGGCAATGATCACAATGTTGCGT
Source organism: uncultured Pirellulaceae bacterium (assembly GCA_964398215.1). GTDB lineage: Bacteria > Planctomycetota > Planctomycetia > Pirellulales > Pirellulaceae > CAYNNP01. The sequence continues at coordinate 7,969 of CAYNNP010000104.1, forward strand.
ACATCAGTCCGTCGCATGAAACAGGCTTTTCCGTTCTAACTTGCGGGCGATACATTGAACGCTAGATCCCGCGGCTAGTGCTCGGTGGCAATTGCTTCCTTTTCTCAAACGGAGAAAACCAAAAGCCAACTGCTAAAATTATGGGTGCATGGGATGCATTTCCTCAGCACTTGAGCGGTACGACAACAGGAAACCACCCTACTGTCAACCCAGTCCGCCACAAATCCAATGCTATGTTCGATTAACCAGCATTCGGCGTAACTTGGGTGATCAAGTCAGTGGCTATCAGCGAAAGCAGGGCAAATCAGTTTTTGGTTCTGGGTCACATTGGTAACCCGAGGCGTGAGTTTTGATGTTGCGCTCTTTTGGTAGGCCGGACCGAGCAAACGCTGCAATTGCCGGAACTTCGGACCCAAGTAGAAACTTCGTTGATAGCGCAATCTCTGCGACACAATGGAGGCGTTTGCGCTGTTCCGGCACGGATCGCGTCCTCGGTCCGGCCTACAAACAAACGCCACATGATGTCAGCAACTGTATGCCATTGTATTTGTGCGTTTTGCGAGTCGTGGGTGGGCAGCTACAATATCGACTTAGCACTCGCGATCGATTTTCAGATTTCGCCGTGTCCCACCTTGATGACTCTTGCATTGTCGAATTCGCACAACAAACGAATCACCGGTCTGATTGTATTGCTCGCCTGCTGGGCATCGGGCAATGCACAAGGCCAAGATCCCGGGATCGACTTTTTCGAATCCAAGGTTCGCCCCTTGCTGATCGATCACTGCTACGAATGCCATTCAACCGAGAGTGGCGAAGCCGGCGGTGACTTGGTGTTGGATTCGGCCCCCGCGATCTTGCGTGGTGGAACAATGGGACCAGCCTTGGTGCCAAAGCAGCCGGACAAGAGCCTGATCATCAAGGCTGTTGGCTACGGTGACAAGCAATTGCAAATGCCGCCAAGTAAAAAACTTGACGAACAGGCAATCCAAGTACTTCGGCGTTGGATCAAAATCGGAGCGCCAGATCCTCGGCAAAAGGAAACGGCGCCAACCGAGGTCATGGCTGACCCGATGAAACGTGACCCCAAAACTCATTGGGCTTTCGTGCCACCAAAGCAAGCCGTGGCCCATTCATCTCCACCGCCAGACGCTCGCGACTTGATTGATGCCTTTGCCGCGAGTGCAGCAGCCAGCGCGAATCTACCGTCGTCCAAACCTGCGACTGGCGAACAGCTGATTCGTCGTTTGTATTTCGATCTGACAGGACTTCCGCCGTCGGTTCAGCAGATTCAAACATTCGTTTCGAATTCACATCCTGCGGCCTACCGCCGAACAGTCGATCGGTTACTGGCGTCACCGGAGTTTGGCGAACGCTTTGGGCGACACTGGTTGGATGTTGCCAGGTATGCCGATACCGTTGGCTACGCGTTGGCGGGAAAAGAAAGAGACATCAAGGGCAGTCATCGATATCGCGATTGGGTGATCGGCGCGTTCGCAGGCGACATGCCTTACGATCAAATGATTCGCCACCAATTGGTCGCCGATCGTACAGATCCCAAAAACGAAGCTGGCAATCTGGACGCGATGGGGTTCCTGACGGTTGGTCGAAAGTTCTTGAGTTCCCATGACACGCTGGACGATCAGATCGATGTTGTTTCGCGAGGACTGTTGGGGATGACGGTTTCCTGCGCCCGATGCCATGACCACAAGTTCGATCCGATTCCGACCAAGGACTATTACTCACTGTACGGGATCATGCAATCGAATGATCGTCCCAAGGATGGACCAAGTCCTTTGATGCTGGTCGACAAAAAGAAGCCAAGGGATACGCACGTCTTCATCAGAGGGCAAGCCGGCAATCGCGGTGAGATTGCGCCGCGAAGCTTCTTGACAGCGCTGCGACGTCAGAATGAAGGCCGATTTAACGATGGTTCGGGACGCAAAGAATTGGCGGATCGAATCGTTGACCCAACCAATCCGTTGACAGCTCGTGTGATGGTAAATCGTGTGTGGGCAACCTTGATCGGCAAACCGCTTGTTGGTTCGCCAAGCGATTTTGGGTTCCGGACTCAGCCTCCAGCGGTACCCGAGATACTGGACGATTTAGCAGCGGATTTCGCACGGCACTGGAGTGTCAAGAAACTTGTTCGCAGAATCGTGCTTTCGCAAATTTATCGCCAAAGTAGTTTCGTTTCCGGCGAAGTTATCGACACTGATCCGGAAAACAAATTCTTGGCACGTGCCAATCGTAAACGACGCGATTTTGAATCTCTCCGCGACTCGATTTTGCATGTCGCTGATTCGTTGGATCGAACCATGGGCGGGCCGTCCGTCGAATTGACTTTGGCGTCGCCCGCACGTCGCCGAACCATCTACGGCAAAGTCGATCGACAGAATTTGCCCGCTGTCTTTCGCACCTTTGATTTCGCAAGCCCTGATACGCATTCCCCCAAACGCTATTTCACGACGGTACCGCAGCAAGCTCTGTATTTGTTGAACAACGGTCAGATGCACTTTTTGGCAACGCGAGCTGGCAGTACAGCGGCGCAGAAAAATAAAGATCCATCGCAAATCGCGGTGAATTTGTTCCGCCAGATCCTCTCTCGCAACCCTACCGCTGACGAACTGCAGTCTGCCACCAAGTTTCTATCTACACCGCCGCTGGTGTCCTTGGACCAAAAGCTGGCGACGAAATCACCGTGGAGCTACGGGACTTCCAAAACCGACAAAGAATACCGGCCAATTGGATTTGAACCGTTTCCGAAATTTGTAAAATCGAATTGGCAAATCGGAGCCAAGGTGCCCGTTGACGGCGACAAAGGCTACGCCCACTTGGGAGTCGAAGCCGGGCACACACCGCGCGGAGAACTGCATGCCGTCGTCCGGCGCTGGACAGCGGTGGCTGACGGCACCGTTCGCATCATTGGTCAGATGGGACACCGCAGCCAACAAGGCGATGGTGTGCAGGCATCAATCTTTGTTGGCGGAAAACGGATTTTTACCGAGACGCAAAAATCCAACAATCGCCCTTTCGGACCGCTGCTGGCGAAAATCAAGAAAGGACAGAACGTTGACATGGTGATGACGCCTGGAAAATCTGATAGCTTCGATACTTTCTACTGCAAGCTGAAAATCAAACTCAATACAACAGACGGTCAGGTGATCGATTCCGATTCTGTTTCTGATTTTGGCGGTCCAAACCAGAAAACGCATTTACGATTGGACCGTGCAGGGCAACTGGCTCAAGTCCTGATGTTGTGCAACGAATTCATTTTCATTGATTGATCAAAGGGTAACGGCGACATGAATTGGTTACCTTCGCGTCGACAGATGCTGAAGTCCTGTGGCACCGGATTCGGTTCGTTGGCTTTGGCAGATCTATTGCACCGTGACGCCAATGCCGCCGGTCAAGTGACGCCGCATTTTCCCGCCAAGGCAAAGTATGTCATCCATTTGTTTATGAACGGAGGCCCCAGCCAAGTCGATACGTTTGACCATAAACCCGCGCTGGCAAAGTTTCATAACAAAAAGGCTCCGACGGGCGATCTGCGCACCGAGCGACCGACGGGCAACGTACTACAGTCACCGTTCAAATTCCAACACTACGGTGAATGCGGTCATCAAGTCAGCGAGTTGTTTCAGCACACTGCGAAACATGTGGACGACATTTGTTTCATCCATTCGATGCACGCGGATGTTCCCAATCATGAACCGTCGTTGATGCTGATGAATACCGGCGAATCACGATTGGTGCGTCCGAGTATGGGTTCTTGGTTGACATACGGACTTGGCAGCGCCAACGAGAATCTGCCAGCGTTCGTGACGATGTGCCCAGGCGGGTATCCCATCAAAGAATCCCAGAATTGGCAAAACGGTTTCTTGCCTGGGAAATACCAAGCCACCTATGTCGACTCGAGTCACGAGCGGATTGAAAAATTGATCGACAATATCCGCACAACCGCGGTATCGAAATCGGATCAACGCCAACAATTGGACTTGCTTAGCAAGCTGAATGAAAACCATGCGGCCCAGCGATCCACGGATGCCCGTTTGCAATCACGGATTGAATCGTTTGAACTGGCGTATCGCATGCAAGGCGAGGCCGCCGAGGCGTTCGATGTTTCAAAGGAATCCAAGCAGGTTCGTTCAGAATATGGAAAGGGTGATTTTGCCAGACAAGCATTGATAGCCCGTCGATTGGTTCAACGTGGCGTGCGTTACGTGCAGTTGTATACCGGCGCGGGACAGCCTTGGGATACGCATGATGACCTGAATCCACGACACAAAAATGTTGCTCAGCAAGTTGATCAGCCGATTGGAGCATTGCTGGCAGATCTAAAACGGATGGGTTTGTTTGATGAAACGCTGGTGATTTGGGGCGGTGAGTTTGGCCGAACTCCTGTTGTTGAAATGCCCAAAAAGGGCTCCAATCAAGGCAAGATGAATGGCCGCGACCACAACCACTACGGTTTTACAGTGTGGCTGGCCGGTGGCGGCGTCAAAGGCGGCCAAGCGATCGGCAAGACCGATGACATTGGTTTTCAAGCGGTGGAGGATCGTGTGCATGTTCACGATTTGCACGCCACCGTTTTGCGGTTGATGGGATTCGATCACAAGCGTCTGACGTATCGCTACGCTGGTCGTGATTTTCGCTTGACTGACGTGCATGGGCATGTGGTTGATGCTGTCTTTGAGTAAAACAATCAACCGAGAAATCTAGATGGACGCCAATTTCGTTCAGTTGCAATGGGGATCGCCACTTTATGAGTCCGCAGTCCAACTCCGTGATCGTTTGCTGCGAAAACCACTCGGTTTGAACTTCAGTGAAAGCGAGCTCGCAGCTGAAAAAACACAACTGCATTTCGGGCTACAAGCGAGCGAAAACCAGCTTGTTGCGGTCGTGGTGATCATTCCCCTTACAGAATCGAGGGCGAAACTGCGTCAGATGGTGGTCGATGATGCACATCAGAAAAGTGGATTCGGCACGCAGTTAGTGCAATCGGTTGAAGCAGAGCTTGCAACGCGAAAGTTTCAATGCATTGAACTGTCAGCGCGAGACATCGCAGTCAGATTTTATGAGCGATTGGGTTACAAAATCGAAGGCGAACGTTTCATCGAAGTAGGAATCGACCACTTCAAGATGACAAAGACAATCACGTTGTAATGACATTGACATCCGGCGGTTTACGATTGCCGGTGCGATCCCATTGCTGGATCTTTTTGTTTTGCGAGCGGCAAGGCGATAGCCGCCGTTTTTGTGGCGTTCGATTTCTGCGCAAATTGGCCGACGGCTAATAGCTCGCGCCTTGTGGCGTAAATCGTGGAAGCGGCTCAAGTATCCCAGGTTCAGTTTTCGCAAAACAACGTTACGCGGTTTGCCAAAAATCCTGGCGACTTTCGCTATGGGTTTTGCGGCGATGAAGGACGGGTACGGGGCTGAAAATCGTTGCTCAATTGCGCAGTTTCGCGTCAGCAATAGCCGTCTTGCACTAAAAAAGGCTGGAAATAGACGTATTGCGTTTAAAACGGTTCCAAAAAAACGGGGCAAATTCAGATCTGCCCTCAGCGTCTGGGCGATTCGTGACCTAGGTTTCAGGTGAGACTTACTTTTTCACGCCCACTCCCATCTTCTGTCATGAAGTTCTCACGCTCACACAAAAAACGTCGCCAACGGAAAGGCGCTGCAGCCCTCGAGTTTGCTGTTTGCGCTCCGTTGTTGTTCATCCTGACAATCGGCACCCTGGACCTGTGCTCGATGCTGTTCCTGAAGGAAACCATAACGCTTGCCTCCTACGAAGGTGCGCGTCGTGGAATTGGCCGAGGCAATACCAATCAAGATGCCAAGGATCGGGTGGTCGAATTCTTGAACGAGCGTGGTGTTGTGTTTGACGACGCAGATGTTGTCCTATTCACTTCGCCCGGTTTCGATACCGCCGACACACTTGAGAATGTACGCGTAAACGTGCGAGTCCCCATCAGAGGCAACTTGTTGATCCCATCTGCGATGTTCAACGATGGGCTAGTGACCGCGTCTTGCACAATGCGAAAAGAATACAGAAACCTGGATCCGTAGGCGAACATGAAAAAACGACCCCCAAAAAATGCGATGAGCTGGCGTCGACGTCGTAAAGATCGTGAAGGCGCGACCGCTGTTGAATTCGCAATCGTCGCAAATGTGATGTTTGTCATGGTGATGACATGCATGGAGTTTGCACGCCTCAATATGGTACGCAACTTGGCACAAGACGCAGCGTACTTTGCTGCCCGAAAAATCATCGTGTTTGGAGCCGATGAATCGGAAGCAATCACTGAAGCAGATCGAATCATGAGCACGATGGTCAGCAACGGATATACCATTGACGTTGACCCAGTGAGTTTCGAACAACCATTTGCAAGAGTGCAAATACGCGTCAACTTGGGCGACATCGCTCTGTTCGCGCCGCTGTTCCTGCCCACAACAGATTTCTTGGCAACCGCTCAGCTAGGCACAGAGCGTTACCAAGGATTCTTCCGACAATAGAAAAAGCAACTTGATTTACAACTTTGTTCCCAACTGAAAAGACTAACATGAAATATCAATCAAACCGAATGCTCGCCAAGAAACGGGGCGGAAGTGTAATGGCGTTGATGGCATTCGTGTTACCCGTCCTCGCAATTTTGGCAGCTTTCTGTGTGAACGCTGCACAAATGCAACTCACACGTACCGAACTCTTTGTCTCGACCGATTCAGCTGCAAAAGCTGCTGGCCGAACGTTTAGCGAAATGCAAGGTGTCTCTGCATTCGAGGCGGTCAATGCAGCTAAGGGTGCTGCTCGATTGACGGCAGCCAGAAACCGTGTTGATGGAGAGCCGCTTATGATTCGAACGAGCAGCGATGCGGATGAAATCGAATTCGGACTGACTGAGCAACCCGACGGATACAACGGTCGGTATGAATTCGTAAAGGTGGACACAAATCAAGTCGCATCTGGAAACCAAATTGCTAGTGCCGTGCGAGTCCATGGATTGCGAACACCACAGGGCCTTTCGGGTGACGTTCAACTCATCATTCCTGGCTTGTTGTCAAAGAGCAATTTTGATGTAACGTCAGCGTCAGTTGCCATGCAAGTTGACCGCGACATTTCATTGGTGGTTGATCGTTCAGGATCAATGGATACCGTTGAATACAATTGGCCCGCTGGACACAGCCCGTGGTTCTTCAACACGAAAGTTGCCGGATTCTTCGCTGGCCAACTTAGCTACAACGGTGGTTTTTTCTACAACTCATCGCAGGGGCAAAGCTCTCGTAACTACCAAGACTGGGTTTACGAAGAATACTATGAACTCGGTGACGCTCCACCGTCACGATGGGAAGATTTGCTGGCTGCAGTCGGCGCTTTCATTGACGTCCTAGATCACACCACCCAAGAAGAACAGGTTTCACTAGCAAGCTATTCTAGTAGTGCAAGTCTGCATTCGTTCCTTGAGAAAGACCACAATATCATTCGGGATAGATTGGCCAGCCTTAGCCCAAATGGAGCAACGGCGATTGGACGTGGAATGGAAGAAGGAATCACAGCGCTAGCAGATGCTGCGGCTCGGCCTTTTGCGGCCAAGACGATGGTTGTCATGACCGATGGTCAGCACAACAGTGGCATTGACCCAGTTATTGTCGCAGGCAACTTGATTGCAAATTACAACCTGACCATTCACACAGTGACATTTAGTCAAGGTGCGGACATCGGTCGGATGCAACAAGTCGCGGCAATCGGCGGTGGAAACCACTATCACGCGGATGACCGCGGCCGGTTGATCCAGATCTTTCAAGAGATCGCGAATAACTTGCCGACAGTTTTGGTCGAATAACTTCCACAACACATAACTTGAAAAACCAAACCCGCTGCAATTGCAAGCGGGTTCTATTTATAGGAACAGAACATGAGCGGCCAAAAATCTGATCGCCGACAGAACTCTGGTGGTATTCGCGAAGGCGGACGCCGAAAGAATGATAAATCGATGGCGGCTAAAACCACCAAGCGTTGGTTCATTTTGTCAATGTTCGTGACCGGATGCATCGCTGCCTGGGCCTTCACGCTTCCATTCCGCAAGAACGCACTGTCCATGACCGACAGCGTTGTCGAAGACGATATCGTCGAGTACGCAGATGATGATTTCTATCGTGAACTTTCTGACGAGGAATATGTTGCAGAACTAGAAGCGGACGAACGGAAACTTCGGCAACTGCTCGAAGAAAAGAACACACCGATGCCAGCGCCTTCAAAAGCTGCCATGAGAGAGACCTGGGAAAAACAAAAAAAACAGCTGCACGATGAGGCTGATTTGATCAAGGACATCATGGGTGATGACCTTAAAAAAGGGTCCATCGAATGGGATCGGCTCAATGAGCTGAAAGAGATCTACGACGACAAACCCGAGTGGGCAAAAGACTAGCCTTCATCATTTTGGTGTAGCTGGATTCGCCAGAATTCAGGCCGGTTGGTGAAAACCGAAGTCTGGCGACTCCGTCTGCCCCCGTCAGATTTACCGACGGACGCGGAAGCCAATCTCTTTTAGTTTCGACTGAACGGCTTCAAGATGGTCGCCTTGGATTTCCAGCTGATCATCTTGGATACAGCCTCCCGCCCCACAAGCGGACTTTAGCTGCGACAAAAGCTCTGAAAGATCGGTTGACTCTGGATCCAGGCCCCAGACAACGGTAATCCTACGCTTGTGCTTTCTTTGATCCACCCGGACTTTTGCGGTCTGCGTCGATGGATCCGCGTATTCGTGGGCTGGCGGCGGACACTCGCATTCCTCTTCCAATTGATTACAGCGTTCACAACGTGGCGGACGATCAAATTGGGTTCCTGCAAACAAACGTGTCATATTTCCTCCAGCTCGGTAGGTGGGTTCTTGCCAAGCAGATCTTGCAAGCCCCTGCGAGCTTCGTCAACACTGCTTGACTCCGCAATTGCCCGTAAACACTGCATTTGACGTGCATTGATCGGTACCGGAGACCCGGCATTTGGAAAGCGGGCCAAGGAATGCTCGATCTGTGCCATCAGCTCGGGCACCCCATCGCCTCGGGTCGCCGAAGTCGAAATTGCATCGCCCGATACGGTGCCGGAAAGGTCCGATTTGTTCTGAACCGTTAAAACCGGCACGCCCGACGGTGGTGCTACCGCCAACCCGCTCTTGTGATCTCGGACCAAGACCAGCAAATCTGCCGTCGCAGCAACCCGTTTCGCTTTCTCTACACCCTGCTTTTCAATGGATTCGCTACTGTCACGCATGCCCGCGGTATCAGACAGACGTATTGGAATCCCATTGATCACCGTTTCCGCATGCAAGACATCCCGAGTCGTCCCTGCCATGTCCATCGTGATGCTGCGTTCGTAACCGAGAATCGCATTGATCAGACTGCTTTTTCCGACATTTGGTGGCCCTGCAATCACGACATCGAATCGCCCAGATAGCTTCAGTCCTAGACAGCCATACTTAGAAACCCGATCTGCGTCAGCCTGCACTTCGGCCAACGATTCGTCTGCCGATTTGGCAAGCCGTTGAAGTTGCTGTGTGGCCCAGTTTTTCATCGCACCACGAACTTGGTCCATCAAAACAGCAGCGAACCGGGTGGTCTGACACAGACACAAATGCTGTGTGGCTTCCGCAATCAGCAAGTCGCCGGATTCGCCATGATTCCAGTCCTGCTGGTCACGCACAAATGCTCCTAAACCCCGCAAATCGCTGATAATTCGCGTTGGTGCCGCGATGCCGCCGTGCGAATTTATTTCCAGTTCCGTATTGGACAAAGGCACGATGACGACCGATTCAGCATCGTCATTTTCGCCACAACACCAGGTGCCATAGCGAACTTGACCAGTCAAAAACGCTCCGGCGGTTGCAGGCTGAAAGCACTTGGCCAATCGTTGCTGCAGATCTTGTCCCCGAACCCCAATGACTGCTACCGCCGAGCGTCCCACGGAGGTCAACAGCGCGCACTCGAATTCGACTTTCGGCGTTTCAATGCTGATAACAGTTTCCTTGCAGATTGAACATTTCGGTAAAGACATGATTTCGATAATGGAATAGACTTAGTCCTCTCATCGTGACGTGCATCTACAGAAGTCTATGTGATTGACCAACGATTGCCATGGCAAGACGAAAGCAAGGAAAGCAACAACTAGCCAAGTTGTCCGACGACCAGCTCATGGACCTTCGTTTCTGTGACCTGGATCTGTCGATCAATGACACGCCACTCGAGAAGCGAATCAGTTTACTTTACAAAGAACTGAAGGACCGCGGACTCAACTTTCGTCCTCACTGTTGGCTCAGCAACGATTGGTTTTCGCCCGACGGTGTACCAGGGATTGCCATCCCGTTTTATTTGGCACATCCCCGGCTGATCAGCTTGCAGCGCAAGCAGCTCTTAGAGGTCGAAGGCAGCACGCACCAATGGTGCATGAAGATCTTGCGGCACGAAGTCGGGCATGCAATCGATACCGCCTTTCGCCTTCGCCGAAAGCAAATGTATCGTAAAATGTTCGGCAAAGCTTCTGTGCCTTACCCAGATTATTACCAGCCGGCCCCAGAAAGCCGCGAGTACGTCCTGCACTTGGAAATGTGGTACGCTCAAAGCCATCCTTTAGAGGATTTTGCCGAGACATTTGCTGTTTGGCTGCGTCCAGGATCACGGTGGCGCACAATCTACCGTGATTGGCCCGCTTTGAAAAAATTGAACTACGTAGACCAATGCATGGAATCAATCAGTGGCAAAAAGCCAGCGGTCCGGTCGCGCGCGAAACCCGATTCACTCTCACGCCTACGTGGCACGTTGCGCGAATACTACGAGTCCAAACGGCAACACTACGGTCTGGATGTTCCAAGCGTCTACGATAATGACTTGCGAAAGTTGTTCTCGAATTTGCCCGAGCATCGTCGCAACATGACAGCAGCTTCTTTTCTGACCCGTATCCGATCAGAACTACGGCGCAGCGTTTCAAAATGGACCGGACAGTACACTTACACAATCGATCAAGTTGTCCAGGAAATGATAGAACGTTGCCGAGAATTGAAACTGCGATTGGGATCGCCGCACGAGGAAGCCAAGCGTGATGCAATGATTTTGGTCGCCGTTCGAACGACAAGCTTTCTGCACGAGGGCAGGCGTCGGGTGGCGATATGAGCAAACTTCGCGTGTTGGTTCTTGTTCGCGAAGGCCACGTTCCGCCCGAGTCCATCGAAGGACTTGACGAAAAAGAAATCGCTCCGTGGAAAGCAGAGTATGACGTCTGCGAAACGCTTCGGCTGCTCGGGCACGACGTGAACCCGCTGGGCGTCTACGATGACTTGGCTCCTATCCGCGAAGCTCTTCGAGAGTTCAAGCCTGATATCACGTTCATGATGTTAGAAGAATTCCATGGTGTTGTGACCTACGATTTTGCAATCATCAGCTACCTGGAATTGATGCAGCAACCTTACACGGGATGCAATCCACGCGGACTATTGCTGAGCAAGGACAAGGCACTTTCGAAAAAGATTTTGACCTACCACCGAATCCCGACACCTCGCTTCGCTGTCTTTAAAGTGGGCCGCAAAGTCCATCGACCAAAGAAGCTTTCGTTCCCATTGTTCGTCAAATCGATCGTCGAAGACGCATCGTTCGGGATCTCGCAAGCGTCCATTGTTCATACCGACGAAGCGCTCGCCGAACGTGTGAAATTCATCCATGACAAAACCAACGAAGATGCGATCGCGGAACAGTACATCGAAGGACGCGAGTTGTATGTTGGCGTACTGGGCAACGATCGACTCAAGACGTTTCCAGCCTGGGAAATGGTCTTTGGGACCATGCCGGACGACGTTGCCCGAATCGCGACCAGCCGCGTGAAATGGAATCGCGAGTACCAAGAAAAACATGGGATCACGACCCAAGCCGCAGAAGGCTTCGATGACGTAACACACGAGCGAATCGCAAAGCTCTGCAAACGTGTCTACCGAGCACTGAACATGAGCGGTTATGGTCGCATGGATTTGCGAATGACAGAGTCCGGCGAAATCTTCGTGATCGAAGCCAACGCGAATCCCAATATCGAATTCGGAGAAGACCTAGCGGAGTCAGCCTCGACAGTGGGAATGACCTACGAAGATCTCCTACAACAGATCCTCAATCTAGGCCTGCGCTACAAAGCCGCTTGGATGCAAATCTGAAGTGGCATAGGCTTCCAGCCTGTGTTTTTGCGATTCACAGGCTGGAAGCCTATGCCACCTTTCTCCAGGTGTTAGAATTAAATTCGATTGAAAACAATATTTGGCGTCGCTACCACGGTGAGTTCGCCGATGACGAAAACCAAATCTAGACGGCGTCTTTTCATATTGCTTGCGATACTGGTGATCGTGGGTGGCGCGACTTGGTTCTATATTCAGTACTCCATCGCCCGACCGGTTGGCAGCGGTCCTGCTGGGCCAATGGTTGACGCTGCTGGCTTTCAATCGACTTGGACTGATCGCAAAGTCCAGGTGATTGGTGTGGGCGACAGCGTCACCGCAGGTTTGGGAGCGGCGCGGCCAAGCCATTCTTACTTCAACCGATTGCTGAAAAACCCAAGCGACGAGTTCGCGGCGATGAAGGGCATCTGTCTTTCAAGCGTCATTGAAAATCTAAGCTTCGAGAACTTTGCGATCTCGGGATCTGAATCGGCAACTCACTTGGACGTGATCAACGAAACGATTCCCACCTACGAAGAAGATGTGTTCGGAATCGTGTTGATGACTTCTGGCGGCAACGACTTGATTCACATGTACGGTCGCAGTCCGCCGCGCGAGTGTGCGATGTATGGCGCGACGCTGGAGCAAGCTGAGCCATGGATCAAAGGCTTTGATGATCGGTTGCGAACAATGCTGACCACGTTGAAATCAAAATTCCCTGGCGGTTGCGAAATCTACCTTGGTGACATTTATGATCCGACTGACGGTGTCGGCGATGCCCCCAGCATCTTTCTGCCGAAGTGGCCAGATGGACTGGCGATACATGCTCGCTATAACGAAACCATTCGCAGTGTGGCGAGCGAAATGAACAACGTGCATGTTGTGCCACTACACAAAACGTTTCTTGGACACGGATCGCATTGCCGCCAGTTTTGGCGAGAACATTACCGCTCCGAGGATCCGCACTATTGGTTCTATTCGAATGTGGAAGACCCCAATGATCGCGGTTACGATGCGATACGACGCGTGTATATGAATTCTATCATCGCGAACACGCAGCTTCGCAAGCCTGCCTTGTAGACTTGCACTTAGATTGAGCCTGCAGATTAGGGGTAGCCATCTAATCGTCGGTGTGATCAATCCTGTCGTCGATCTCAGAGTACGGGCCGCATGGAAGATTCGCCCATGCGTCTACATCGTATTCGACACCACCACCGTCTTCGTGGTACCAGTCGTTTTCCTTACAGTATCCAACACCAGTACGGTTCGCCCATGCGATCAGAACGTACTTGTTGCTATCCGGAAGTACAGCTTTGTCAGTGATCCAAACAATGGTCTCGTTCAATGTAGTGCTCCGAGTGGAAACGTGCTTTGTCGTATAACGTCAGCCCAGGCCGCGCCAGAACTAGGATTATAGAAAGATAAAATTGCCGAGCAATCTTACATAGCTTTAACTGAACCGAAGAAGAAGCTGTGTCGGGCTACGCCCTATTGAGCTGAATTCTGATTCTGTCTGGTGGCTGACGCCACCAGCTAGGATTGTGTCGGCCTCCGGCCTTTTTGTTGCGTCGTGGATGCGTCTTGACCATGGTGT
>CAYNNP010000105.1:0-21565 GCA_964398215.1 uncultured Pirellulaceae bacterium
AGGCCGACACAACTTCTTGTGCGGTCCTCGGCTAAAGCACGAAAGGGGGCTGACCGAATTTCTCAACAGGCCATCGAGCAAAGCTGGCGATTAGTTTGTAGTACCGGCTTCAGCCGGAAATTCTGCCTGAAGGCGGTACTACGAACACAAGCGACTAGTTGCAATCAGCTTGCAATGCTTGAGCGAAGTTGCGGCACGCAAACTTTGCTGGATACGGCCTACCGTTCTCCGTTGTTTGGTGCGTTATTTTCTGTTCTTGCAGAACAACCGATAGTCGGATTGATTGTCTGGCCCTTTTATCGGAGTTTTCGTTAGGTTCTGGGCGATCGAGTCAGGCATATTGAAACTAGTGAATAAGGTCGCGTTGACTCGAAAGCAACTATCGAGGCCTGCCAGTTGCGCGAAAATAAAGTCGTCGGATGCCGTTTGCGTCTCTCTTCGCCCTTCAGTCGAACCAGTGATTAGAATAGTTTCTTCGGTGGCTGCGGATCCTTTAGCACGCGTGATGTGCGATCGGTCGCTGCGTATAAGGTTTCTCTGAATGAATCGCCCTCCTGAACAAGAACAGCCGATTGCTTGGCGACTGTTCCTTTATTCGTTGAGCGTTGCGATTTCGTACATTGTTGCCAGGACGGTTGGCGATAGTCTTTTTCTTTCTCGCGTTGGTAACGACCGCGTCGCTTTGGTCTTTGTGATTGCCGGTTGTTTGACAGCCGTGGTTGCCAGTTCCTGGTACTGGCTGACCAAGCGTATTTCGATTGGAAAAAGTATTCAGCTCTCCGGTTTTGGCTTTGCGTTACTGACCCTTGTCGCGTGGGCTCTGCTGCCTCGTTTTCACCATTCGTTTTGGCTGCTTTCCAGTATCTATTTGCTGGCCGAAGTTCGCGGGTGCGTCAATGCGATGAACGTGGTGTCGGTATTGAGCAGCAAGCTGGGAAAAAAGGCGAGCAAGCCGTCGTGGGCATTCGTTGGCTTGGCTGCACCGATTGCAGGCGTGCTGGTTGGTGGACTGATGGCTTACGAATCGACCGTCATCGATTTGCGGGCTTGGCTATTGATTGGTTGTGCGTTTGACGTCGTGTCATTCGTTGTTGGCTACTGGTTGGACCAACTGAAAGACGAAAAGCTAACGGCTAAATCAAATGAGTCCAAATCGAAAGTCGCCAAGCAGTCAAAGAAATTCACTAAGAAGAAACTCGGACCCAATGGCCTGAGCCGAAAGGAAATGGTTTCCAGGCAGTTGCGGTTTTGGATTGGAACGCTTGTCTGCTGCAAAGTGATCGTGTTCACGACGATCTCATTTGAGTGGAAGACTGCAGCGAATAGTTTTTTTGAATCTGACCCTGAGCGACTGATTCAGTTCTTTGGCACTTACTACGGCGTGGTTGGCCTCGCGACGATAGCCACCCAGTACTTCTTGGCAAGTTTCTTGCTTTCGCGGAAACGTTTAAAACTGCCGATCCTGTTGATGCCAGTAATTCTGCTGATGGTTAGTTCTCTGTTGGCGATCGGTTTCGGATTGATGATCGGGCTAGCCGTCGCGACCACTGGTAAGTCGCTAGAGATCTGGGGGCGCAGCGTACATGACACGATTTTGAATCGCATGTACACTCGGATTCGCCGCAAGAAACGGCGGGCTGTGATCGCCATGAACAGCGTTGGCGTCAAACCACTTGCCGAAGTTGCTGCGGCACTGCTGATCTTGTTTGGAACGACGATGATTTATCGGTCAATGGTGGTCGCCGTCACCGTGCTGTGGCTGTTCGCTGGTTGGCGATTGGTGCAGCTAGTTCAAAAGCCAGCCACCAAGCCAAAAGAGATCGCTGCCCAGCGAACCAACGATGCTCTTGCCAGCACGCAGTAGACTCTTGCTCTAATTTGGCAACACTGCTTACCGCATTCCTGTCGTCAACGATAAGCTACTGACTGTGGCCAAGATTGTTTGTTTCTGACACCACGCTGTCCAGTTGGAACGGTAGTCCCGGGTTGCTTGTCTTTGGAGCGGCGGATTCAATTCCTTCTCGCAAATACTTTTCGACTTGATCGGCCAAGTCGTTGACGAAGGGGTCGGCCATCATGCCAGCAGGGTACACGGGTAACCGATGCAGTTCGATGCCGCCGGTTGCAGGCAGATCAGAATCAGAATAACGCGAGTAATCTTTTTTGGCCCGGATCATGTGAATCTTGCCAGGATACTCTTGCGGATGGTATAGCTCCGCGACTTCATCGTGCCGCTCCCAAATCTCAGCGAGACTCATTGTACGAGCTCCGCCTTTGTCTGCCGCTTGCCGCATCGACAGCTTGCTTAGCCATACGCTTTTTCGACGCCACAAGACTTTGAACTTATCGCGAAGGAATTGTTGTTTACGAGCAAGATCCAGTAGCAAAAAGTTCTGCAGATGAAACTCAAGCTTCTGCCAGTAGTACAGCATGCTTACCGATTTCGATTTGCTGCCAGCTTTGGAAGTATGCCAGTTGTAGGTCTCTATGGCGATCGCCGAATGAACCTCGTGACCGGCTGCTATCAGTTGCCGGCCTACTTCGTAAGCGATCGTGCCGCCCATGCAGTAACCGGCCAACAGATAGGGTCCTTTCGGGCGTACGCGCAAAATGTCTTTCACGTAACGACTGGCGAGCGCCTCGATACTCTCGATCGGCTCACCGAATAAGGCAGGCGACTGAATTCCATAAACGGGATAACGCGGATTCAGTCGCTTGACCAGTTCGTTGAAAATCAGTGTGTAACCGTCGGCAGCGTGGCAGCAAAACAGTGGCGGTAGATCGCCGTCGGGCGAAAGCTCAATCACAGTTGATCGAGGCCCACGGGTTTTGGTTGGTTTCTTTGCGGAGGTGCCATTGCGTGGGGCAACTGCCGCTGCTTGCTGGGTGACCGCAGCGTTCTGGGTCACCCCAGCGTCCTGTACGGCAGCGACTTTCTGTGTCGCAGCCGGTGGGGCCTGCGGGACGGTGTCTTCGATTTGTAAGTATTCGGCCAGCCGGCGAGGTGTTGGGAATTCGACGATCGTCGCGAACGGGAATTTTTCACCAAACTCCTTTTCTGCTTGGACCAAGAACTTCACCGCCGTCAACGAGTCTCCGCCCAAGGCAAAGTAGTTGTCATCCGGACCGACGTTTTTGATGGACAACAGCTTTTCCCACATCCGAGCGATTCGTTGCTCTCCTGTGGAAACGTTGCCTTCCAGCGGCGTCTCAGTGTCAGCGATACCGCCGGGCCCAGTGGACGCCGATTGCTGGGCGGCTTCCAGGAAAGGTGATTTGGCGTGGATGTCCAGTTCGATCCGCCTCTTCAAATCACGCGTCGACACCATCACGGTGGAAGCGTCCGAAGCAAGGATGCGATGGAACATCCGCTCGCCATCGGCTGGCGAAAAGGAATCGAGTGGATCGAACAGTTGCTGATCAAAGCCGAACGATTCGGCAAAGTCGCGTGCGACTTCGGCAGCCATTCCAACGTCTTGCCATTCGTCCCAAGCGATCGCAACGGCAAAGGTGCCTTGAGATCGCAGTTTAGCCGCGAACGATTCCAAAAAGCTGTTGCCGGCAACGTAGCTGAGTTGGCCATAGCGATTGTGGTACAGAGCGTTGGAGATCGAAGAAAACGAAATCCAAAAATCAGGCGACTGACCACGCATCGCCTCTTCCAGCACCAGCGAACCGGTGACTTTGGATGCCAGCATCGACTGCGTCATCTCGCGATCACGTAATTGAATCGCGCCAGCGGTGTCGGCTACGCCCGCTGAATGAACGACTCCATCAATTCTGCCGAACCTTGCGATGGCAGATTTGATTTGTTCGCGATCACTGGAATCGGCGACCACATGTAGGACTTCACCGCCAGCGGCTTCCAGTTCGAGAATCCGTTGGATTTTGATGGAGGTCGCGTCATCGTCAGCATGCTGCTGCAACCACGCGTCCCACTGATCGCGCTGAGGCAATTGACTACGGCCAACCAAAATCAGGTTCGCTTGAACGGTCTTGCTCAGGAAACGTGCGATCGCGTGACCGATCCCGCCAAGCCCACCGGTGACCAGATAGACTCCGCCAACTTTCAGCCGATTCAGATTTTCGCAATCTTCATCCAGCGGAGTCTGCTTCACATCCGGAAGGAAACGCTGGCCCTTGCGGTAGGCTACCCACGATTCATCGTCAGTGCAGCAGAGTTCGGCGAGCAGTGGTTCCATGCCAGATTCAAAGGGAATGTCCAGCAAGCGACATTGGACTTGTGAATACTCAAGCGGAATGACTTTGGCGGCTCCCAGCAACGTCGCGCCGGAAGGATTGACTTGATTGTCGCCGACCGGATACAGAAACCCTGCAACAATATCCAGTTTGATTTGATTCCGCAGACGAACACGGCCCAGTGACTGTGCGAGCAACTGCAAACTATACAGCCCAAGTGTTTGACGCTGCTGAAGTTGCTCGGGCCAATCCGAATTCGCTACATCGATCGCGTTTTCATCGTTCCATTGCCAGAGGTGAACGATCCGCTGCGGCAATCGATCGGATTCCGAAAGCTGGCTGAAGACTTTGTCGAAATCAGCTCCCGATTCCGGGTTGATTCGATAGTGATCCGCGCTGATTTGTTCAAACTGTTTACCCGGCTGAATCGCAATCACGTCGCGTCCTGCGGCGCGCAAGCGACCCACCAGTGGATCAGACGACGGATCATCGTGAGTCAGCACCAGCCATCTTTGCTCGGTGTCACCTAAATCGACTTTTGATTCGACGTCCGTATGATTCCAATCAGGAACGTAGAACCAATCGGAAAACGGCTGGTGCTCTTGTGGCAGTGCACTGGCGATTTCGGCGTTCAGCAGGCACTTCGTCGTGCTTGTTTTGTTTGCGGGATTGGCTTGGTTCCGTGGAAGCGCCCCAGGCACCGAATCGTCATACCAAAACCGTTTGCGTTGGAACGGATACGTCGGCAAGGGGACGCGTCGCGGCGAACGTTCTTGTTTACCTTGTAATGAAACACTTGGCCAATCGATGTGGACACCGCTTGACCAAAGCTCGCCGTACGACTTCATCAACTGATCGACGTCGTTGGTTGATTCCTTGGGGTGCCGTGTTGATCGGACGACCTTTTGCTCCATTGCTGGTTGCATACGAGCCAACGTGCCCAGCGTCTGGCCGGGGCCGACTTCTACTAGCTTGGTGTTGGGCTGCTGGACTAACAGAGCAGCGGCGTCGGAGAACAAAACAGGCTGACGAATATTGTTCGCCCAATACTGCGGCTTGCTCATCTGTCCCGGTTGCACCCAATTGCCCGTCACGGTCGACAGGATCGGCAGCGTTGGTTCTCGCAGTTCATGTTTCGCCACGATCGCCGCAAAGTCGTCAAGAATCGGCTCGGTCATCGGCGAGTGAAAGGCGTGCGATGTTTGTAGCAAACGCTGCGACACTCCGGCCGATTCCAGTTGCGATGCAAACTGTTTTACCAATTCAGTTTCGCCCGAAACCACACAAGCCTGTGGGCTGTTGATCACGGCGATGTCCAATCCGTCGGGCAATTGAGGGCGAACATCGTCGGCGGATTGCGAAACAGCCAGCATCGAACCGCGCGGCAAGTCGAATAACAAACGCCCGCGTTGAATCGTTAGCTGCAGCGCTGTTTCGACAGAGAAGACGCCAGCAATGCACGCGGCCGCGTACTCGCCGATGCTGTGGCCTACCACGGCGGTCGGTCGCACGCCCATTCGCATCCAAAGTCTTGCTAATGCAAATTCAGTGATAAAGATTGCCGGTTGGGCGAGCCATGTTTCCGTCAGGCGCTCGCGAGCATCGTCACTGACCTCGGCGAAGATAACGTCTCGCAGGTCCACGTCCATCTGCTTGCTGGCCACCTGGCAGCAGTAATCGACGTCGGTGCGATAGGACGGAATCGATTCGTACAAGTCGCGAGTCATGCCAACGTACTGGGCACCTTGACCTGGGAACATAAAGGCCGGCTGGTATCCGCCGCGCGGAACCGCTTCGCCATCGTTGACGATTGAAAATTCACCAGGCGGATTTTCCAGTCGCTCGATCGCTTCGGCAGCATTGCGTGCCACAATCGCACGTCGACACTCAAACTCTCGACGGCCTCGCTGCAACGTATGAATCACGTCAGCGAAATTCTGCTCCGGATACAGCTTTAGATGGTCAGCAAGATTGCAGGCCATCGTTTGAAGAGCGAACGGACTGCGAGCTGAAATCGGCAATAGTTTCGGTAGCGACACGTCATCGGCCGGCTGGATCGATTCCGTGATTGGCGTTGTTTCGGCGATTGGTGCCTGCTCAAGAATCGCGTGCGCATTGGTGCCACCGATTCCAAACGAGCTAACGCCAGCGCGGCGCGGTCGCGATGGGTCACTCGCATCAACAGGCCAGTCTTGCAAGCTACCAGCGACGAAGAACGGACTTGATTCAAAATCAATGCTGCGGTTGGGCGTGTCGAAATGAAGGCTGGGCGGTATCACACCATCGCGAACAGTGAGTGCGGTTTTGATCAAGCCGACCACGCCAGCGGCAACGTCTTGATGACCGATGTTTGTCTTGATTGAACCGATCGCGCAAAACTGTTTTCGATCGGTTTGCTGACGAAAGGCCTGAGTGATCGCAGTCATTTCGACCGGGTCGCCAACGTAGGTGCCCGTCCCGTGAGCTTCCACATATCCGATGCTGTCCGCGCTGACTTGGCTCATTCGTTGTGCCATCGCGATCACTTCGGCTTGGCCATCAATCGAAGGCCCCGAGTAGCTTGTCTTGGCTCCGCCGTCGTTGTTCAGCGCGACGCCTTTGATCACGGCGTGGATCGTGTCCCCGTCAGCTTGTGCATCAGAAAGCCGCTTAAGAACAACGACCGCGACACCTTCGCTGAAGACGGTGCCTTTTGCGTTTTCATCGAACGTTCGCACGTGCCCGTCTGGCGACAAAATCATGCCTTCTTCGGAAAGATAGCCGTTGCGATATTCGAGGTTGACGCTGACGCCGCCCGCAAGCGTCATGTTGCATTGTCCGGTCTGCAAGGCTTGGCAGGCGAGCTGAATTGCGACCAGTGAAGTCGAACAGCCCGTTTGAATCGTCATGCTGGGCCCGATCAAATCCATGCGAAAGGAAACTCGCGTGGAAAGGAAATCCTTCTCGTTGGAGATCAAGGTTTGAAACGACGTCGACGGATCAAGTTCATCCAGCGACTGATGGACCAGTTCGCGATAGCTGTTGGGTCGAGCGCCGGCAAAGACACCGATGCGGCGATCGGTCTGCGCTGGGTCGTATCCGGCATGTTCCAGTGCGGACCAAGCGCTTTCGAGAAACAGCCTGTGTTGCGGATCAGTAATATTGGCTTCGCGCGGGCTGACGCCAAAGAACTCCGCGTCGAACATCTCAACGCCGTCCAGCGACGCGGTTACCGGAACGTATTTCGGATCACGTATCTTTTCCAGTGGAACATTTGCAGCCAAAAGCTCATCTTCGCTCAGCCGCCGAATCGACTCGACACCGCCCTTTAGGTTTTCCCAAAACTCTTCGACGCTTTCGGCGCCTGGAAATCGGCCGCTCATCCCGACGATCGCAATCGGTTCGTTTGGCTGAATGCTGAAAGGCTGGTTGAAGCTGGCTCGTTGCCCGGCGTGGTTTCCAGCATTGGATGCTTGAGAGTCGATGTGTCGTGCCAGCGATTCGATCGTTGGGTGCTGGAACAAGTCGACCATCGCAAACTGATTCGGAAACAAATCGTTCAGCTGGATTTCCATGCTGGGCAGCATCAACGATTGGCCGCCCCATTCAAAGAACGTTCCCGTCACGCTGACTTGATCAACGTTTAACAAATCGCACCAGACTTGAGCGATCTTCTTTTCCGTTTCGGTTTCGGGTAGGACGATTTCATTGCGGCGTATTTCTGTCTGTGGTAGCGGCAGCGCAGCCACGTCCAGTTTTCCGTTTCCCGTCAGCGGGATCTCGTCGATCGAGACAAAGAACTGCGGAATCATATAGTCCGGCAGCGTTTCACCAATGAAGGCTCTCAATTCGCAGATCGATGGCATGCCCGCACCCGGCGCAATGATCACATACGCAACGAGTGTTTGCTCTTGGTCTTCTTCGGTTCGGATCACCACAATCGCTTCAGCGAAAGCAGCATGTGAAAGCAAGCGAGATTCGATCTCCCCCAACTCGACCCGAAAGCCTCGCAGCTGAACCTGTCGATCGCTGCGGCCGTGATACTCCAGTTCTCCATCGGCGCGAAAACGCCCCAGGTCACCGGTCTTGTACCACTTGCCTGACGCAGATTCAGAATTCGAATCGGAAGGAGGTGATATGAATCTCTCGTCCGTCAATTTGGGACGGTTCAAGTACCCTTTTGCGACACCAGCGCCCGAGACAAAGATCTCGCCAATCGTACCGACAGCGGCAGGCGAAAGGGTCTCATCAAGCACATGTAACTGCAGATCGGGAATCGGCTTGCCAATCAAGCTGCTCGATTCGCCGTTGACCTCGTCCGCGGTAACCGGACGATAGGTAACGTGCACGGTTGTTTCTGTGATGCCATACATGTTGATCAGTCGCGGCGCTTGATCGCCGTAACGATCCACCCATGGCTTTAGACTATGGAATTCAAGCGCTTCGCCGCCAAAGACCACTACGCGAAGGTTGTGCGAACAGGTATCACGCAATCGTTCATCGGCACGAATCAATTGCCGAAACGCCGACGGGGTCTGGTTCAGCACGGTGACTTTTTGTTCGCACAGCAGGCGATAAAATTCTTGTGGCGAACGGCTGACTTCGTAGGGCACCACTACGAGTTTGCCACCGTATAGCAACGCGCCCCAGATTTCCCACACTGAAAAATCAAAGGCGAATGAATGAAACAGCGTCCACGTGTCAGCGGACCCAAATTCAAACCAGTGGTCGGTCGATGAGAAAAGTCGCGTGGCGTTGGCATGGGTAACCATCACGCCTTTGGGTTTGCCCGTCGAACCGGAGGTGTAAATCACATACGCCAACTGGTCGGCAGCGACTTCTACTTGCGGATTCTGATTGTGCTGCAAAGGAGCTTGGCCGGTTTGATCCAGTTGGTCGATCAGAACCAACCGTTCGGACGACAGCCCCAATCGTTTTGCGATTTCCGATGTGGTCACGACCGCCGATGCGTTGCAATCACTGAGCACGAATTCAATGCGATCGCTAGGGTAGTTGGGGTCGATTGGCGCGTATGCAGCTCCCGATTTTAGAACGCCTATCAGGCTTGGCACTAGGTTGATGTCGCGAGGCAAGGCCAGGCCAACGATGTCACCGGAACGCACGCCGAACGCAATCAGATGATGGGCCAACCGATTGGCTTGTTCGTTCAGTTCTTGGTAAGTCAACGATTGGCCCGAACAGACAACCGCAGTGGACATCGCATGCTCAGCAGCCTGGTTTTCAAACCAGGTGTGAAGGCAATGAAGGGAGAATATCGGATCGTTCATGGGAAATCGAAAGAAAAGTTACTGCCTAAACGCACTGCGATGAAGATTCAGGCGTGGCAGCCTCGGAGGTAGATGCTGTGTTGGTGGTTTCTGGGCTGGTCGGATCATCAGCTGATAGCGATTGATCAAAAAGTTTTCGATAGGTTTCGATGAGTGATTTTTCTTGGTGTTGCCATGCAAGTTCACTCTCGACACGCGCGCGTCCGATTTTCCCCATTGTTGATCGTAGCTCTGGGTCATCGATCAAGCGAACCAAGCACTTGGCAAAGTCAACTTCATCATCCGGCGTGGCATACAACGAAGCTTCGCCGGCGCTAAATCGGTGTTCGGGCAAGTCGTAACCAACGATCGGCCGCGACAAAGCCATGTACTCCATCGTTTTGATCATCGTGCAAGTCACGTTGTAGTCGCTGGGCGGATCTGGCGTGACAAAAATGTCGCAAGACACCAAGTGCGATTGAAGCGTTTCGCCAATCAGATATCCGGGAAAGACGACATGTTCATCCAGTTCAAGTTCATGCACCAGCGACTTCAAGCTAGGCACTGCTGGGCCATCGCCAATGATCACTGCATGGAAATCGGTTCGTTCAAATTCATCCATCAACACCTTCAGTGCTCGGACAAAGCTATCGACCCCATCTTGAAATCCAATTCGCCCCAAATAGCCAATGACCGTGCGCCCTTGGGGTCGTAGCGCATCGATCGGCGCCGCAGAAATCTGTTGCAAGATATTGGGGCCATTACGAACGATGTTTGCTTTTTCTGGTTGCACTCCACAGCGATCGATTGCAGTAGCACGCTGAGTCTGATTCGTTGAAATCAACTGATCGGCTAGGCGACATGACCGACGCTCAAACCAACAAAGCGCTCGGTAGACAAGCGACTTACTATTGCAATCGCTTTGAGCTTGATACAACTCGGGCGACAGATCGTGGTGATCCATGACATACTTGACGCCGAACAGTTTGTAAAAGAACCCGATCGTGACGTACATGTCTGGCGGCGTGTGGACGTGTAACACGTCAAAGCCATGTCGCACAAAAATGTAGAACGAAATCAGCGCGGACATCGTCAGGCTATAAGCATATTCGACCATATAGCCCAGCATGCCTCCCCATTCCGGAGGCGCGGGGTACCGATAAGTCGCGACGCCCGAGACCATTTCAAAACGGCTGGAGGCAAACGGATCACTTGGACAGATCACACGCACTTGGTAGCCCGCGTCTCGCAGTGAAAACGCTTCCTGGGCGACACGAATATCCTCAGGAAAACCACCGTTTTCCAGCAGCATCAAGATTCGCTTATTGTGACTGACTTTTGTTGATGCCAACTCTTCTACAACCTTGTCTCAAACTAGAAACCAATTGACGTCGCCTATTAACACTGTCCCCTCGCAACTTGTTTCTTATCTCTAGGTTAGTTACGGGTTGCTAATGTGCCGAACGAATTGTTCCAACTTTGATGCCAGAATTAATCGTTATATATCTCGTAAAATGCCGACAAAAAATGGGCCACAGCAAACGTTCGCGGGTTGGTAGGTACCCCGAAGAGGAGTGGATTAACGAGTGGATGCACCGAAGTAATGCACTTCCGATTATGCTGAATAATTCGATTCGCCGATTAGGTGGCACACGTTCGCCACGTTAGTTTCGTGATCAGATTTTCTTGTGGATTAGTCCGAAACTTTTGCGAAACCCTGGCCGGCCGCGCTGATGCTAGTCGAACTGTGACATGCGCTCTTGCGCACGACGGCCGGACAAGAGTAATGATCCCTACAAACGTACCCCGACGCGCAAGTTTTGATTCGCGCTTTTTTGCTTCGCCGCATCAGCCGAGGTGCGCCGTCTCCAGACCTGCGAGGACTTCGCAGCTGGTTTACTTGAGAACGCATTGCTAGGCTGCAGATCCCACAGCACATGGTTGCGCGATTGTCGTGTGCTTCGTGTATTTCGTGGTTGCCAATCGTGAACGCAGCTCATTCGTAGCGGCAGACAACCACGAAATACGCGAAACTAAAGCAAGGCATTTACTACCGCGAGGCGGATGTAGAATCGAAAGTGGCTGCCTATTTCAATACCTGTCTCTTTTTCATCCGTCGTCGAATTCCAAGTTGAATCGGCAAGAAATGAAAAAGGCATGTCCAACGTCACAACCCGCTGCGGAGGGTGTATTTTACCATCGTTTGCGGTGGACGCATCGCGACGATTGAAACCGCCCACGATGATCTCTCCGTAAACGAGACGGTTTCCGTTGTCACGATAATCGTGTGTTGTGCATAGATCAAATACCCGCATGGAAATGCGAGGGAATGCGTGCCCCTGTTGTTCGCAGTATTCGTGATCCCCGCCATCAAGTTGTGCAAGTAATGTGAATAGTTCTTTCGCCGAATACTCCACGATGTGTCGATCGTTGATAAAACATTCGCATCCGCAATCCGGTTGCCAGTAGACGCCAACGGAACTGCATTGCTGTGAATCTGCGTCTAATCGATTTGTAGACTGTTACGGAACGCGCGATCAAACATCGGTCGGCCAACCTCATCCAGATCATTACAGCCGAGCGCGAGTAGTGCATCGGCTACCTGGTGTGGGTTCATGCCAAGTTCGATTGGTCCAATGCCGCGACCGGGAATGATGTTGATTCGTGCAGCAGGCATTGTGGATCGAGTTTAGAGGCGTAACGGGTTAACTACCCCGAGTCGCCGCAAGAAACTGATGCGACATTTTTGTCCGTTCAGCCCATTGATGCAGCAATCATGCCGACAGCAAGCCGTCCGACCAGTCCGCCAAGTACCAACAGAAACGGAATCTTCAATTCTTGAAAATTTAGCAGGGCGTACACGAGACACAATGGCGAAATAATTAGGCAACCAATTCCCCAGCCAGTCTCCTCCTCACTGAACGCCATGACGGTGATCCAGAGCCATCCAATGATTCCTGTTCCGATTGAAGCCAATGCGATGACGGCAAGCAAAGTTTCCATTAATTGTGTTCCTGAGTTGTTGGTGTTGGCTTGAGTGTTGTGGTAACTACCAGCCTACCAACGAACCTTCGCGTTGACCGAGCGTCGGACTTGTGGCTTGATTTGCAAACACCGTATTCGACGCTTTGTGCCCAACACCTAGTTCGCTGGTGTTCTTGGTCGCAGAGAGAAGCAACCGATATTGCCCCTCGTTAAAAATCCATCATATCGAGTGCTGCTGCCTGCGCCAAATTTTGGAACCGATGTTGGCGCAACCCTTGTCGGACATTATCTCAGTGTCGAATTGTGTTCAAAGTTCCAGATACGTATTTTCGTGTCTCTTTGTGCTTTTCGTGGCGATTCTCAGACAGTCGTGCCAAGCTGCAATCGACCGCTGAAATTCATTCGGAATCAATGGTCAATGGTCAATGGTCAATGCTTACTGGATA
The DNA here is from genome assembly GCA_964398215.1 of uncultured Pirellulaceae bacterium. GTDB lineage: Bacteria > Planctomycetota > Planctomycetia > Pirellulales > Pirellulaceae > CAYNNP01. The sequence goes on from CAYNNP010000105.1 coordinate 12,878, forward strand.
CGGCCTACGATTCTGACGCTTCGGCCAAGTCGTTTCTTTTCTTGAGCCACCTTGCGATCAGCAGGGAGATGACGAAAAGAGCTAGCGACAACATCGCTTGCTGCGGCTTGATCAAACCACCAAGATTGGCTGAGTCAGGATCCGCAAGAAACTTCTCGAAATCCAGCGAAGCTCCAATGCTGACGAAGGTAATCAAACCGGGAAGAATCCCAATAAGAGTCGCCGTAAAATAGGGCGCCCATTTCACTTTCAGGATGCCCGCCCCAAAGTTCACAACGTCGAACGGCAAATACACCAACCGCATGATCAGGATGGACATAAAGGCGTTGCGGTTTAGCCGATCAAGCCAATTTGCCGGAATCAGACTGCGCGGTGATTTCTCGCTGGTGGACGATCCTCCCAGAAACCGCCCCATCGCATAGGCAAGGTTCGCCGAAATGTTTTCGCCAACGATCGTGTATAGCGCGCCTCCCCAAAAACCAAACACGGCTCCCGAAAGAATCGTTAACCACATGGCGGGAAAGAGAATGAATGGACGCAATGCATATACAACGATATACAACACTGCTCCCAGGCTTGAACCGCGAAGCCAACTGTACATCAGCCCCAGCACGTCCAAGGACGTCAATTGATTCTGCGTCTTGTAGATCAGAAAACTCAGGATCACAATCACCCAGAGGGCAACTGCGATCCAGCGACTGGCTTTGCTTCCGGAACTTGATTTTCTGTTGTCGTCCATATCGTCATCGTAATGAATCAAGAAAGAGCTAACCACCGAATGACGAAACGGCGATCTCAGTTTCTATTTGCTGGACCTTGTTCGCCATCGGTCACTCCGCCATATCCTTTGTTCTACTTATTCTCGGACCTTGATCATACATCGCCAAATATCGCGTCGAAGTGACTGCGGTGGAAGTCAACGAGCCAGTCATTCCTCTCATCATAGAGCGATTGAATCGTCGCCCGTGAAGCGGCATAGACCATGCATCCGCGATCGTCATACATGTAGAAAACAAGATTCCGCGTTCTATTCACGAAATAAATGGACGCGTTGATTCTCGGTTCTCGGCCTTGCTCAAGGTGCGCGATACCTCGCAGGATGTTGCGGTAGTCGATATTTTCTAGCGAAGTTGAGAACAGCATTTGCTTACAAGAGCCATCGTCTACTGCAGCAATCTCGGTGACCGCGAGGCCTCTGTCGAAGCTCGCAAGCATCGAGTCCAGATATAACGGCGGTTCGGTCGGTAGAATCTCTTTGCCAGACGAATCCCAATCTTTGATAATCAAGACAAGATCATCGTCCACATCGTTACGAGCAAGAAAGAGATCGACAGCTCTGTCGGTCGCTTGCCGGATTCGTTCATCGGTGCCGTTCGCGTGGCCTCCGCCTAATTCAAAACGAAGATGAATATCGCCGAAGTCAATTGGGTGAGTTGCTAGTTGGGCACATGGGAATGTGGTTGCAATGTACCTGTCGAATTCCGATTCAAATTTGTGATTTGTCATTCACAATTCTGCTTCTGTTTCCCGTGGGTGCCGGCGTTCCCACTCTAGCAGCATCTTGTTAAAGCCGTCGCGTGCTACGTCGTCGCTGGCTATTTTTTCCGCTGAGGATTCATAGAAATCTCGAACCGAGTTAGAGAATTGCAGCACAGCCTGAATCCACTCCGACTTGGGCACCGTTCTTGATTCGCCCGACTCCGCTGTAATTCGGACTTGATCGCTGATGTGTTCAATGGTTGCATCGATTCCCGTTGCGCAGCCGACGATAAGCACATCGTCAGAGTCATCCACTTCGTACATCGAGAAACCACAACACGGAAAAAGATGCTCTCCTACGGGATCATCTTTCGTGTGATTTCGTTCAAGAGTGCGGAGCAAATAGATCGCCGATGCGCTGACGGTCCATTCATCATCGGGAGCGACAATTTCAAGTCCATCAACTGTGAACCGAACTTTACTGTGAGCGCACAAATCCTCAGGACGGTCACCGGTCGTATTGAGCCACGTCAGATTGTCGGCCGAAAGTGTGATCATTGCGCATGCGAGGATTGGTGGTTTACGGCGCCTTTGTGCTAAAGCAGGACTCTAATGATTGAACATGAATTCTTTCGAATTCAATAGGGTCCAAACGAGGTCCTCGTAAGCTTCCTGGCGGTTTTCCTTTGACTTCACATAATCGATCGCCGCTGACAATTCTTCGGCTCTTGGTTCTCGGCCCAGTGCAATCAAATACAGTTCAATGATTTTCAGCGTGTCGGTGCGAACATCCTTGGCAAGCTGAGCACTGCGACCATCGTCTGCTGAAAGCTTCTTTTGCATTTGATCGGAATTCAAAAGATGCAGACTTTGTGCCAAGTTAGCTTCTTGTGATCGCTCACATTCGCAGGCAGTACTCGCGTCTGGTTGCCCAAACACGGTTAAGAAATAGGCTTTGAATCCAGAATCAGGCAATTCGATCGCACGGGTTCCCGGCGGCATACCGGCAAACTGAGTCCTGGACAAAGTCACTTGGTCCACAGCATCCAGCAGTACTTCGGCGGTCATTCGTTTTGGATAGAACCGTGAATAACTTCGGCGATCCGCCAAGTTCTCGTCGCTCGCATTACTACTGGCGTTGTAGACGTTCGACGCACAAATCATTCGCACCAGCGCCTTGAGATCAAACCCGGAATCAACGAACGCCTCGGCGATGGCATCCAGCAGTTCAGGATTTGAAGGCGGATTCGTCACTCGCATGTCGTCTTCTGGTTCGACAATGCCGCGGCCCATGAAATGTTTCCAGTATCGGTTTACAAGCGACTTGGCAAAAAACGGGTTGTCGATGTCCGTCATCCACTGAGCCAAATGGAGGCGGGCGTCATCGGTAGCTGCGACTTTGGCATCTGTACTATCCAGGCCAGCTGGTTGGACCGGTTGTCCAGTTTTCGGATGTCGTGCGGTTGGAGCCCCAATTCGCGACACAAATGCAGATTCCGCAGGGTCACCGCCGCCTTTTTTTACGACCAGCGAAAAGAATGCTGACATCTGCGCGTAGTTCTTTTGGCTCCATTTTTCATAAGGATGGTGATGGCACCGAGCGCACTGAATTCGCTGGCCCAAGAACAATTGAGCCGTATCTTCAATGCGTTGATTGGTATCGGAAACCTGGTTCAGCCATGCGACCGCAGGATTGCTGGCGGTGGAACCCGACGCGGTGACTAGCTCACGAACAAAACGATCGTAAGGCTTGTTTTCACGTAAGCTATCGGCGATCCACTGATGAAATGCCATGTTGCGAAACTGCAGACCGCCACCGGTTCGCTTGTTACGTAAAATCGCACTCCATTTGTTCGCGAACAGAGCCGCGTAATCATCCGAATCCAGCAGTCGATCAACCAGCCGTGCACGTTTGTCGGAGTCCTTCGATGCGATGAACTCTTGGACTTGATCGACAGTTGGCAAGCGTCCCGAAATATCGAGCGTGGCTCGGCGAAAGTACGTCGCATCGTCGCAAGGCCCCGAGGGGGGAATGCCAAGCGACCGAAGTTTCTTGTAGACGAACGTATCGATCGCGTTGCTAGGTTTGGGCCACTGCATCTGCGGCCTGTCTTCTATGTTTCCCCGTGGCACGACGGCCGTAAAGACATCCACGTGTCCTTGGTAACGTGCCATCACCGCAACGTCACCAACCATGTCCTGTAGTTTGACCTGCCCACCAGTTGTCACATCCGCCATCTCGGTGTCGTTCGATTCGAATAGCGCTGCCCGTGTAACGTCTTCGGTAGACCCATCAGAGTAGGTTGCGATGACGGCTAGCTGCTGCACGTTGCCTGGTGCGATTCGTCGCTGACTCGGAAAGACATTGATTTCGGTAACCGTTGCCTCGTCCCCGTTACCGTACCCCATGCCTTGGGAAATCCACCGACGAAGCAAGCGGTACTCATGCGAATCCTTTGCCATCCGCTGTCCACCGCCGTGCGGCGACGCATTGATTGCTTTTTGCAACAACAAGCTTTGGTCAGGAGAAGCGATCGAAATCCTGCGTCCACGGGATTCTTTCAACAAACGATCGTAGTCCGAACGCGGTTCAAACCCGAGCAGCGAAAGTTTGAATCCATTTTGTCCCGCCGCTTTGCCGTGGCAGCCACCACCGTTGCAATTCAGCTTGGTAAAAATCGGCGTTATTTGACTAGGAAAGCTAACGGGGCGGTCTTGCTGTGTATCACGCACCGTCAAACCGACTTCGGCAGAAAACTCGCCGACCGTCGCAACAATCGTGACCGAGCCATCGCGAATTGGCGTCACCAAACCGTCACTTGCAACGCTGACAATACCGCTTGGTTTTGCGGTGTACACAACACGGTGCGTGAAGTCCGTCCGGGCATCACCGGGGCTGGTCGCTGACACCAATAGTTGCAGTCGCGCATCACGCCCAACCAACTCAGTGGACGCGAACGAACTGCTTTCAGCCGAACGGTTCTCGAACTCGATGGCAGAGATTGGCGGAACCGCATCTTGGGCGGCAACCGATCCAGAAAACCCGACCAACAGCGCGGTTGCAATGGCTAGTTGGAAGTTACCAAGCCAGCGCATTAGACCAATTCCCGCATCGGTTCATCTTCCACCAAGTACTGCGGTCGCCCAGTCGGATCATCGATCGTAACGGTCGCTGTATCGATGCCTAGGCTGTGATAGAGCGTTGCAACTATTTCTTGCATCTGAACTGGTCGCTCGGACGGTTCTTCGCCTAATCGATTCGTCGCACCGATCGCTTGTCCGGTTCGCAATCCGCCACCGGCCAAATAGGCACAGCTAACTCGTGTCCAGTGGTCGCGTCCGGCGTTCACATTGATCTTTGGCGTGCGTCCAAATTCTCCCCAAACGGCAACCGTTGTGTCTTGCAGCATTCCGCGTTGATCCAAATCTTCGATCAAGGCGCTGAGGCATTGATCAAGTTTTCCACCGTGGTCGCGGACGAGGTCAAAGTTCTGGCTATGGCTATCCCAACGGCCGTAGCTAAGACTGACGACGCGCGCCCCGGCTTCGACCAGACGTCTTGCTATAAGGAATTGTTCATTGCAAGTCGGCGCACCGTCGTATTGATACTGATAAGGCTTGCCATCGCCGTATCGCTCCACGATCTTGGGGTCTTCCTTGGACAGGTCCAGTGCGTCGACTAATTTGCTGCTGGTCAAGACATCCAGTGCACGCTGTCCGAACGCATCCATGCCTTCCATCGCGCCAGTGATATCGATGTCGCGCCGCAGTGTATCCATCTTTGAAAGAAGTTTGCGACGATCAGTCAGACGCCCAATCGAAATCCCATTCAGCGTCATGTTCGCCATACCAGGACCGTCCGGTTTGAACGGCGCGTACGCGGAACCAAGGAAACCAGCTTTTCCCGAATGCGACCATTGAACATGCTGTGTCGGTTTGGCCAACCCAATGAAAGGCGGCACCGATGCATCAACCGGGCCGAACAGTTTCGAGGCGGCGGCACCGATCGACGGTCGACCACCAATGTTCTTGAGTGCGTTGTGTTCCCATCCGCTCATGCACTGATAAGAATCATGCCCGCCACGGCATCCGACCACGCTGCGAATCACAACGGCCTTGTCCATCATGCTGGCCAGTTTCGGAAACACTTCGCAAATTTGAATGCCGGGAACATTCGTGTTGATCGGTTTGAACTCGCCACGAATTTCGCTGGGCGCGTCCGTCTTGATGTCCCACATGTCTTGATGCGGAGGGCCACCACCAAGAAACACATTGATGATCGATTTGTGTGTTTTCGGTTTTACACTAGCTGCTTCGGCGCGATACAAATCGGCAAGCGTAAGACCACCAGCGCAAGTTGATAGGCCACCAACACGAAGGAAGCCACGACGCGAAACACCGTCGCAATATCGGCTCGCTTTACCCAGGAACGTCAACATGGCATCGACTCACAGGCAGGAAGGATTGTTAAGGCAGGAGTTCGGTAAACTACCGAACCGGCGGTAGGGCACTCGCCCTTAATATCGATGCAAGGCGAGATAGGAATAGTTTAGCTCAGATCGATGCGATTAGGCAAGCTTTCCTGCTCAAAGCTCGGGGGAATCACTTTTTCAAAGTAGGCAACATAGTAGCTCGGCTGTCCCAGCCGAGACCTGCCGATTTCTCGGCTCGGAGAGCCTTGATTACCGAATTTTCAACCACGATTCAAAGCGGTGGCGTTCACCGAGGAATGTCCAGATAAACGCAGATTTCAGGAGTTGCAATAACTCAGCATCGGCGGATTTTAAAAGCGGGTAACTGTGTTCCGACCGGCTCAAGATTGAAAATAGACTGTGGGCCAGTTTAGGCATTACCGCATTTTTTGTTGCATGATTTCTTCATTGTCGTTGGGATACCAGTCAAAATCCAAGGACGGCAAATCGATTTGAATGTTTTGCCATATCGCAGGACAACGGACCTGTATCCGCTCTTCTTTGGTGGCAGTCCCTTCGGGAACAGGAAACTGTTGATCGGGTCTCCAAGACAAATGAATCTTCCATCGACCTTCGCTGTTGGGATCACTAAGTGAAGGCCAGTGGACGGAGTCGTTGTCGATTTGGTCGGCGGACTTCTGGTGCGCCCGCTCTAGTTCAGCCTTCGAAATCAGCCGAATTGCTTGTAGGCGAATCTCGTTTGGGCTCAATGGAGCTTGGGCCGATTCCAGTTGTCTCAAGTGCTTACGATGGATCTGGTATAATGGAAGTTTTTGCCCATCCAGCGGCTCAACCGTGATGAGTAAATTGCCGTCGCCCGGAAATTGTTGCGATCCCTTTCTGAACACGTCAAATGCAGGGTTGATGACGTTGGGCAAAGAGACTGGTTTGTCTGAACAGTTTTGAATGAAAACAAGTAATTGCAGTTCGTTGTGAGGCGAAGTCGGCTGAAGGAATTTGGCCATCATTCGAATACCGTTGACCGGTTTTGACCATTGGCCGTGGATGGCTGGAACTTGCTGGTCTTCAGTTTGTTTGGGTTCTTGTGCGTGCGAGTGCAGCGAAAATTGCCCGACAAGAATCAATGCGACCCATACAAATAGTTTCGAAAGATGCATCTTGATCTATCCTCAAAAAAGTGACGACGACAAAAAACGCTTGGAGCTAACAGTTAACAGAAGTTGATTTTACCTTGTTTGTAGTTGTAAGACGACATAGCTATGGATTATGAAAACTATTGTTCCTCCAGCCACCCTGCTCCGCGTCCCCGTGACTCCGCGTGCGAAAAAGTTCTTTGTAGCAGCTTTCACGCGCCAAGTAAAAGTCTCACGCAGAGGCGCAAAGGCGCAGAGGTTTTGGATCAGCGGGCTAAGCCGACAATTGATTAGTGTCGATTAGTGAAAATTAGTGTTCCCCAAATTGAACATCATCGTAGACCGGCTGGAAGTACTGTCGCCCGCTTGGCCAAGGACTATTTGCTTATCCGACGATCGAGCTGACTTTGTCTTTCATGTCGACGTCGATCCGTCCTTCGGTGAATGACATGGTTATCGCCCACGGCCAACGAGAGGACCTTCCAACGGATACCGGTGTACGTAGAGATCATAGAACAACCGCGTATCGATCTCAAACCAAGAAAAACATTGACCACAACGCCAACGATGCAGCAAGTAGCGAAACTACAGCAGCGATGATCGTTAGTCGCTGTTCGCGTACGTGCATTAGAAAACGTACGTAGACAGCCAAGACCGACACTACAAAAGCCGCAACAACTGCAGAAACAACCGACGTATTCTCGTACACCGGATCGACAGTGTTGTAGCCGCGTTGCAATGCCCACCAAACGGCGGACGCTGACGCAATGCAGGCTATGGCACAACTCAAGACAGCGACGACATTTACCGTGTTTGTAGTTGGGTAAGACCTTTGTTATCGTAGAGCTTTTGAAGCAAGGTAGCAGTATCTACGGCGTCGCCGTAGGCGTGTTCAAGCTCTGACCAACGTGGATCGTCAAGTGGAAGCATTGCGTCTTGGCTTCATCGGATAACGTTTAGCGTAACCGGGTGGCGACGGTTGGCGTTGATTTCAGATTTCGCGTGAATCGCCACTCCGGTTCACGCTGCTGTTATGCGGTTGAGCTATGGAAGACGCCTATCGCCGAACCTTGGGAGAGGGGTGGATTCGATTTCAAAACCGTCAAGCATGTTGGGAAGTTCGTTAACTGAGTCAAGGATCCAGTTGACGCCCATCTGCATCAAACTAAGCCTCCCGTCATAGTCGTTTGCAAAAGCGACCGTCCAGCAACCTGCGTGAAGACCACACTGAACGTGGTCGGCATCGCCTGCGACGTAGATGACCTCGGAAGTCGGGTAGACGTTAAGCCGCTTGCAGCATTCAAACACCAGAAACGGTGTAGGAGGTCCCGGCAAATTTTCGGAAACACACACGATTTCGTACGTTTGTTCCGTCAAAAGGTCAAATGTGTCGTCGCGATCTGAGGCGAGCCCTACAAGAAGGCCCAACGCTCGAAGCGTATCCATGGTTTCAATAACGCCGGGCGAAGGGCGCCCCGTTGTGTGATCGCGGATAACACCATAAGCATCTAAAACTACGGCGCGGAATTTGTCTGGCGGTTGCCTGTCCACTGTAAGAGGGTCGGGGTGTTCCAACATTTTCACCGCATAACGAAATGCGATCTATCCGGGCACGGGACGTGCAGGGATAGATCGGGCGTTGA
>CAYNNP010000106.1:0-21179 GCA_964398215.1 uncultured Pirellulaceae bacterium
GGCACGTATCGCGTCCTTGGTCCGGCCTACAACCAAACACCACATCTGAAAGCGCTACTCCAAAACTTATAAGCAAAGGACATTGAATCTCCACCCGGTCCCTCGCTCGCGCGTCGGGTTACCAAAAACCAATGCCCGACCTAAAAGCGCAACTCCAAACCGCGTGAGCGCGGGACACTTTCCCGCCCACAACACAAAATGCTCGCTTGCCTGCTATCGATCGGATACCCTTGTTGCCGGTTTGGGGCAGGGTTCAATGCTTTAAAGTCACACTCGGGGAATCGCATTTTTTGCGTTGGGTCTGCGGTTGTGACTTTTGCCACGCTATGTAATATTTCTGTCTGATTTCACAGGCAGCGAAAAAATCACTTTTCAGATTGTGAATCGCGAGCTTTTCGGCACTCCATCGTGTCATTACTCGTGATCTAAGCCCACAGCGACCCGTTGTGGGCTTTAAATTGGCTCCTGTTTGTGAAAAAGTTCACAAACTCCTGTTTTGGGGTTTTGCTAATTGGCCTGCGGGCCAGAGGTTTTGAAGGCTAAGTAAGGCGTTTCAATGACAACGATCAGCAAAGGTTTGGATCTGCCCATCACAGGCGCTCCTGAGCAACGCATCGAAGTGGCCAAGGAAGTCACTAAGGTTGGTTTGCTTGGTGACGATTACGTCGGCATGAAACCGACGATGCTGGTAGCGGTCGGTGACAAGGTCGAGATGGGCCAGCCGATCTTTACCGACAAAAAAACCGAAGGCGTTACTTTCACTGCACCGGCGTCTGGCAAGATCGCTGAAGTGAACCGAGGTGACAAACGCAAGTTTGAATCGGTTGTGATCGACGTCGAAGGCGACAACCGAATCGAGTTCGACGGTGTCAAAGGAACGGATCCTGCATCGCTGAGCCGTGAGGCGTTGACCGAAAAATTGACCATCAGCGGCTTGTGGACTTCGCTGCGAACTCGACCCTACGGCAAAGTTCCTGTGCCTGGATCGGTTCCCAATTCGATCTTTGTCCAAGCGATTGACACGAACCCGTTGGCTGCAGATCCTTCGGTTGCGATGGCGGATCGCAAAGACCAGTTTTCTGTTGGTTTGGCCGCTTTGACGCAGCTGACCGACGGCAATGTTTATGTCTGCAAGGCTCCCGATGCAGAGATCCCCGGCAGCAGCGTATCGGGCGTTGAAGTCAAAACGTTTGGCGGCCCCCATCCTGCTGGGCTGGTTGGCACTCACATTCACACATTGGACCCGATCGGCAACGAAAAAGTCGTCTGGTACATCAACTATCAAGACGTTTGTGGAATCGGATCGTTCTTTGATAAAGGCGTTCTGGATCCTTTGCGAGTGATTTCGCTGGCCGGTCCCGTCGTCAATCAACCTCGTCTGTTGCAAACGCGCATTGGTGCTGACATTGATCAGTTGATCGAGGGTGAAATCGAAGACGTCAAAGTTCGTCCGATTTCCGGTTCGGTACTGTGTGGTCGCACCGCAAACCATCCTCACAATTTCTTGGGTCGCACGCACACTCAGATTTCAGTTCTGAAAGAAGGCGACGAGCGAGAATTCTTGGGTTGGCAAAAACCCGGCTTTGACAAATACAGCACGACGCGCGTATTCGCGTCGGCTGGCAACCCGAAACAAAAGTTTGCTTTCACAACCAGTACCGGCGGAAGCAAACGGGCGATGGTGCCACTGGGGACTTATGAGAAAGTCATGCCCCTGGACCTCATGCCGACTCAATTGATGCGGGCCTTGATCTGCCATGACACGGACCAAGCACAAATGCTGGGTGCGTTGGAATTGGAAGAAGAAGACGTGGCACTTTGCACGTTCGTTTGCCCTGGAAAATACGATTTTGGCACGCTGCTGCGTGAAAACCTGACAACCATCGAACGCGAAGGTTAAACGAGACACTCAACCTGGCGGATTCAGCCAGAAAAAGTAACTCAGGAAGCTTGAATTATGAAAGCACTCCGTGACGTCCTCGACAAGCTGCATGATGGCTTGTTTACCAAAGGTGCTCCTTTGGAAAAGGCGTATCCGATGTACGAAGCGGCTGATACGTTTCTGTACACGCCCGGTGAAATCACCGAGGGTCCCACTCACGTGCGCGACGGCATCGACCTGAAACGGATGATGATCACTGTCGTGTTCGCTTTGATCCCCTGCACATTGTTCGGAATGTGGAATGTTGGTTACCAAGCCAACCAGGCGATCGAAAAGATGGAGTCCGCTGGGATCAAGCACGAAGGTGATTGGCACTACAAAATCCACAACACCATCGGGTTCACCAACGATTCAACAAGCCACGCTGATAACTTCACGTTGGGCCTGATCCATTTCTTGCCGATTTACATCGTTTGTATGTTTGTCGGTGGTCATGTCGAACTGGTCTTTAGTGTGCTGCGTGGTCACGAGATCAATGAGGGCTTTCTGGTTACAGGCCTCTTGTTCCCGTTAACGCTGCCGGCGTCGATCCCGTTATGGCAGGTCGCACTGGGCATTACGTTCGGGGTGATCGTCGCCAAAGAAGTGTTTGGCGGTACCGGTCGTAACTTCTTGAACGTCGCACTAACAAGCCGTGCATTTCTGTACTTTGCGTACGCTGGTGAAATCAGCGGTGACAAGGTCTGGACAGCAGTCGATGGCTTCAGTGGTGCGACTGCACTGGGGCAAATGGCCAACGCTGCTCCTGCCGAAGATGGCAGGAACGCTGCCATCGAATCGCTGGGTTCAATTCAATACGTTTGGGGCGAAGCCGAACCGCTTTCGCTGGCCAGTTCGTTCTTTGGAACGATCCAAGGCTGCATTGGCGAGACGAGCACACTGATGTGTCTCGTTGGTGCTGCGATCCTGATTGCAACCGGTATCGGTTCATGGAAAATCATGGCCGGTGTGATTGGTGGCGTGATCGCAACATCACTGTTGATGAACGGCGTCAGTTCACATACCAACCCGATGATGGACGTGCCGTTCTACTGGCACCTAGCGATCGGAGGGTTAGCATTCGGGCTTGTGTTCATGGCCACCGACCCAGTCAGTGCTTCGATGACGGAGACTGGAAAGTATGTTTACGGTGGACTGATTGGTTTCATGACGGTCTTGATTCGATGTATCAACCCGGCTTTTCCCGAAGGGATCATGCTGGCGATTTTGTTTGGCAACGTTTTCGCACCACTGATTGACTACTGCGTAGTTGAGGCCAACGTCAGACGGAGGAATAAACGCTATGAATCAGCGTGAATATAACCCGATCATCGTCGCTACCGTTTTGTGCGTCGTATGCTCGCTTGCGGTCAGCGTCGCAGCTGTTTCGCTAAAGGCAAAACAAGACAGTAATGTTGCTTTGGACATCAAGAAGAATATTCTTGACGCCAGCGGGCTGTCCACAGGCGAATATGGACGCCCAGCTAAAGAGTTGACGCTGGAAGAGATTGAAAATCTATACCAGCGGGTCAGTGTCAAGGTCGTCGATCTGGAAACAGGCGAATACGACACCACGTTCAAGACGGAAGAGGACATCCAGAAGTTTGACGCTCGCAAGTCGGTTACCAAAGACGGTGTTCAAATTGTTGACCCACAGTTCAATCCCGGTCTCGACAAACGACCTCGAAAACAGAAGGTCTACTTTGTCAAAAAGTCTCCCGATGATGACAAGATTCAACAAGTCGTTCTGCCTATCAACGGGCAAGGGCTGTGGTCAACACTGTACGGCTACATCGCGATCAAAAGCGACTTGAAAACAATCCAAGGACTTTCGTTCTACGAGCATGCGGAGACGCCGGGTCTGGGCGGCGAAGTTGACAATCAGAAATGGAAGGAAAGTTGGGAAGGACGAATGTTGTTCGACCCAGAGGGCACGCCAGCAGCGCAAGTCTTCAAAGGCACAGCGCCATCGGACAATCCTTACGCGGTTGATGGGCTCTCGGGCGCAACGATCACCAGCGCTGGGGTCCAGAACCTGATTCGTTACTGGGCCAGCGACGACGGCTTCGGGCCGTTTTTGGCAAAACTGAAACAAGAAATTAACTAACCACGGATTGTGTTCCGCCCAATTGGACGGAAGGAGCAATAACATATGGCAAGCGACAAACCAAAAGATGTCTTGCTGGATCCGCTGTTTGACAATAACCCGATCGCATTGCAGGTCCTTGGGATTTGCTCGGCGCTTGCGGTGACAGTCAAGATGGAAACGTCACTGGTGATGAGCGTTGCAGTGATTGCTGTGACCGCATTCAGTAACTTGGCGGTCAGTGCGATTCGAGTATTCATCCCGAGCAGTATTCGGATGATCGTTCAGATGGTCGTGATCGCATCACTTGTGATTGTGGTTGACCAGATTCTGAAAGCCTATTTTTTCGACATCAGCAAACAGCTCTCAGTCTTCGTTGGACTGATCATCACCAACTGTATCGTGATGGGGCGTGCCGAGGGCTATGCGATGAAGAACGGCAAATACATGAGTTTCGTTGACGGGCTTGGCAACGGAATCGGCTATGGCTTGGTTCTGATGTTCGTCGCATTTTTCCGCGAACTATTCGGCAGCGGATCACTATTCGGGCAAGTCATCTTGCCACTTTCGCGTGACGGCGGTTGGTACAACCCAAACAACTTGATGCTCTTGCCGCCAAGTGCATTCTTTTTGATTGGGATTCTGATCTGGATCATTCGCTCCTTTAAAACCGATCAAATCGAGGAGTCATAATCAGATGCTTGAAAGACACCTTAGCATTTTTCTAAATGCAGTATTCATCGAAAACCTGGCACTCGCCTATTTCCTAGGCATGTGCACGTTCCTGGCAATTAGCAAGAACGTGAAGACTGCGTTTGGGCTGGGACTGGCTGTGATCGCGATTGAAACGATCACGGTTCCGCTGAACTGGCTCATCTACAACCTGCTCCTCAAAGAAGGTGCGTTGACTTGGTTGAACGGCATTGGGATGTCGGACTATTCGGAAGTCGACCTGAGCTTTTTGAGCTTCATTAGTTTCATTGGTGTGATCGCGGCGATGGTGCAGATCTTGGAAATGTTCCTCGATAAGTATGTGCCGCCGCTCTACAACGCTCTTGGAATCTTCCTACCTTTGATCACGGTCAACTGTGCGATTCTGGGTGCGTCTTTGTTCATGCAACAGCGTCCGTCGTACACATTTGGTCAGTCCATTACCTATGGATTGGGATGTGGCGTTGGATGGGCATTGGCAATCGTAGCGCTGGCAGGCATTCGCGAAAAATTGAAATACAGTGATGTTCCACCACCACTTCGTGGCTTGGGGATCACGTTCATCACAGTTGGTTTGATGGCGTTGGCGTTCATGTCGTTCGGCGGCATCAAACTTTAAAAAAGCAAACAACAGTTACATTCGTGTAATCACTTTTGGATTAGGTACTGACTAATGGCAGTTGTTCTTGGCGTCTTGATGTTCACATTGGTCGTCTTGGCCTTGGTGTTTTTGATTTTGGGAGCGCGGACGCAATTGGTTGCGTCTGGCCCGGTCAAAATCATGATCAACGAGCAGAAAGAAATCGAAATTCCCGCTGGCGGAAAACTACTCGGAGCGCTCGCTGACGCAGGCGTATTTGTTTCCAGTGCGTGTGGCGGTGGTGGCACCTGTGCGCAGTGTAAAGTGAAAGTACACGATGGCGGTGGCGACATCCTGGCTACCGAAAAAGATCACATCAACAAGAAAGAAGCTGCCGAGGGTGAACGACTCAGCTGTCAGGTCGCGGTCAAGACAGATATGACCGTTGAGGTCCCCGCAGAAGCCTTTGACACGAAAAAATGGGTTTGCAAAGTTCGTAGCAACCGAAACGTTGCGACGTTCATCAAGGAACTGATCCTGGAATTGCCGCCCGGCGAAGAAGTCGCTTTCAAGTCTGGTGGTTACATTCAGATCGAATGCCCGCCGCACACGGTACACTACAAAAACTTCGACATCGAAGAAGAGTATCGCGAGGATTGGGACAAGCACAACGTATGGCAGTACACATCTGTCGTTGACGAAGAAGTCGTTCGCGCCTATTCGATGGCCAACTACCCGGGCGAAACAGGCATCATCATGCTGAACGTCCGCGTTGCATCGCCTCCACCACGAATTCCCGATGCTCCTCCTGGCAAAATGAGCAGCTGGATTTTTGACCTGAAACCAGGTGACGAAGCAACGATCAGCGGGCCCTACGGCGAGTTCTTTATCAAGGACACGCAAGCAGAAATGGTCTACATCGGTGGTGGTGCTGGAATGGCTCCACTGCGTAGTCACATCTTTGAATTGTTCAAGAACAAGAAGACCGATCGCAAAGTATCGTACTGGTACGGTGGTCGGAGCTTGCGAGAACTGTTCTATATCGATCACTTCCGTGGGATCGAAAAAGACTTCCCGAACTTCAAGTTCAACATCGCGTTGTCCGAGCCACTTCCAGAAGACAATTGGGATGGCTACGTCGGTTTCATTCACCAAGTTTTGCTGGACAACTATCTCAGCGACCACCCGGCGCCTGAGGATATCGAGTACTACATTTGTGGTCCACCGATGATGAATCAAGCCGTCTTTAAGATGCTGGATGATCTGGGAGTTGAACCTGAGAACATCGCATTCGATGACTTCGGCGGGTAAATCCAGCTAACAACAAAACGGCTCACCTCGAAATCAGGTTTTCACGCAGCAAAAGGAACTGAAATGGTCACCTCCCTGCGAAGCCGTTGGGCACTTGCAACTGTCTTTGTTCTCGTCTGCACCGCGACCGGATTTTCGCAAGAAGTCCTGAAGCTTCGTGGGCGCACGATGGGGACCACTTTCTCGATCAGCATCTATGCGCCCAAGGATCAGGTCGATCCCGACTTGGCGTTATTGATTGATCGCGAGCTTCGCGACGTCAACGATCAGATGTCGACCTATCTCAAGTCGTCAGAGATCAGTCAGTTCAACCAGTCGACGTCCACCGATTGGATCGACATCAGCCCAGAGTTTGCAGAAGTTGTCAGTTTTGCATTGGCGGTTTCGGAAAAGACTGACGGAGCATTTGATGTGACCGTTGGCCCGCTTGTGAATGCGTGGAGCTTTGGAGCTGCGGATCGCACGCACGAAATCCCAGATGGCGATCTGCTACGTGAGCTAAAAGAACGTATCGGCCATCAACATCTTTCTGTTCGCCTTGCCCCGCCAGGGATTCGCAAAGCGATTCCGGAATTGCAGATTGATCTTTCGTCAATCGCCAAAGGCCATGGGGTGGATCGCGTGGTCGGGCTGCTTTCAGAAAATGGATTGGACAATGTGTTCGTAGAGATCGGTGGCGAGGTCAGAACTCGTGGCAGCAAGGGCGAAGATCCTTGGCGTGTTGGAATTCAACAGCCCGAAGGTTCCAATCAGAAAGTCTTGATTGCCCACTCCATGGAAGGCGACCAATCGATGGCAACCTCTGGTGATTACAACAATTACTTTGAAGTCGATGGCAAGCGATATTCGCATACGATTGACCCCCGCACAGGTCACCCTGTGGTGCACGCGTTGACCTCGGTAACAGTTGTATGCGATAGCTGCATGAAAGCCGATGCATGGGCAACGGCACTGAACGTTCTGGGGCCAAGCAAGGCTTTGAAGTTTGCTGAAACAGAATCGCTTAGCACCTTCCTTGTCAGCCGAGGTTCTGATGATGGAGTGGTGTTAGCGGGAACCGGTTCGCTGGCTCAATACGCCAAGCAGCCGCAGGCGAAGCAACTGCAGGCGACTCCGGTAGCGTCGGTACCACAGAAATCAAAGATATCGGTCGTGCCAACAATCGTCTTGGCGATGATTGGCTTGGGAATATTGATCTTGCTGATGGCGGTAGGAGTACTGTTTGGCCGAAAGCCGATCAGTGGATCTTGCGGCGGAATCGCAGCTCGAATGGGTGAAGACGGCGGATCGGCGTGTTCACTTTGCAGTAATCCAGCAGACGCCTGCAAGGAACTGAGAGAAAAAGTTCAGCAAAACGCCCAGCAATAGTAGCTTTGTTTTCCATGTTTTAAATACGCACTTGGAACTGCAAACTGTTCATATACACAGGCTTGTATGGTTTCTGACGTGTGCGTATTAAAATGGCTAAGAATGTTATGGACGATTTTTTCTTGACGGCGGCCGAATAATCGGGCAGATTTAATCAAACACCGTTCAAGTCCTCGGCTCGTGATCTTTGGCGCCCCTGCGCAATCTTCATGGGCCGAGGCATTCTTCTTGCGCTCAATAGTGTCATAAGGTGTTATCGATTGTGTAGCGCACATTAGTTACCTCTGCTTTGCCGAATGCGCAGGAGTTACGGGAAAACACGCTGTTTTCCGTCTGGATAAAGATTTCCGTGCGTTTGGTGCGATCATTGCAACACAGGTAAGACTTCCTGTCCGTTTTCCCGCTTTGACGCTAAACCTCATATCGCCCCCCAATTGACGAAGGAGTAGCAGTGATACAATCTGCAGATTGGGATAGATGGAGAAATCGCAAAGCGGTCGATGGCACGCCGTTTGGTCCAGCAAAAAGGTGTTCGGTGAATCCCGACTCCAGGACGATGATCGAATCCGAACACTACCCGGGAGAGAGTAAAATCGATCCCGGAGTCGCTATCGGTTCGTCAACACTTGTTCACTACGCCAGAGCAGGTGCCATAGGCAGCGTCGCATCGAACCCCGTTTTTACCAAGGTAGACGGCGAGCCTGGGCAGCACCAACGTCTGACCTTTGCAGAACTGGACCGCAAAGCGCGTTCGATCGCGACGCAGATTCAGCAGCGTCATGGAGCGGGCAAACCTGTCTTAGTCGTGTTGGACCCTGGCGTGGATTATGCCGCCGCAATTTATGGCTGCATGTATGCGGGCGCCATTGCCGTCCCGATTTACCCGCCGCAAATGTTGCGAATGCAGCATACGATGCCGCGGCTAAAGGCGGTGATCGCCAACGCAGCGGCGCCGCTGATGATTTCGAATCGTGCAACGATCGGTGAAACGATCAGCCCACTTTGGCAGCTTCCGCACGAGCACGCCATTGCGGTCGAAGAAGTTCGTTTGGCGGATGCAGATCTGTGGCAAGAAACCTTGCCCAGCCCCGATGACGTGGCGATACTGCAGTACACTTCGGGGTCAACGGGCAATCCCAGCGGCGTGATCCTGAAGCATGGCACGCTGATCAATAACATGGAATCGTTGCGTCACCATTTCCATTTTGACGGTGTACGGTTGGTTCAGTGGATTCCGCCCTATCACGACATGGGCTTGGTTTGCGGAATTCTGATCCCTGTCTATGTTGGTGTTGAATCGGTCCTTTTGTCGCCAGCGGATTTCGTGCGCGATCCACTCCTGTGGCTTCGCTGCATTGACCACTACCGCGGTACCAGCAACGGCGCCCCGAATTTTGGATTCGAGTTTTGCGTTCGCAAGATCAAGGACAAAGATTGCGAAGGCTTGGATCTCAGTTCTTGGAAAGTTGCTGTGTCGGGCGCCGAACCGATTCGCGCAAAGACGCTTGAGCGATTCAGCAAGAAGTTTGCGCCCTATGGATTCAAAAAGTCAACCTTTTGTCCATCATTCGGCTTGGCGGAATCAGTTGTGTTTGTATCGGGTTCGCGGCTTGGCGAAACCTACCGAAAATTTGAGGTCGATAGCCAGCAACTTCAGCAAGGCCAGATCAAATTGGTCGCCGATTCGGTTACTGATGCGGAACACACTCAAACCTTGGTCAGCTCCGGTACCGCTGGCCGCGAGACTGAAATCGCGATCGTTGATCCTGAGTCGTTGGTACAACTACCCGATGGCCAAGTTGGCGAAATCTGGATTCACGGTTCATCCATCGCGGCTGGCTATTGGCGTGACAATGACAAAACCGCCAAGCAGTTCAAAGGTTACATCCTCGGTGACCAGTCAAAGTCATACTTGCGAACCGGAGACTTGGGCGCTCTGATCGACGGTGAATTGGTAGTAACCGGTCGCCGGAAAGAACTGATCATCGTGGCCGGACGGAATCTTTACCCACATGATGTGGAACAAGTAGTCCAGTCGACCAGCGAAGCGTTCAAGTCCGACACGGGGATCGCGTTTGGGCTCGAAATAGACGACAGCGAACAACTCGTAGTGGTCCAAGAAATTTGGCGGCCAAAGAAATTTGATACTGACACGCTGCTTAACAACGCGGTGACAGCAATTCACGAATCGCTGCAGGTCACACCCTACGCAATCGTGCTTGTGCGGTCGGGTTCGATGCCAAAGACGTCCAGTGGAAAACTACAACGTGGCGACCTGCGTCAGATGTTCGTCGCAAACGATTTACCAGAGGTTGCTCGGTGGCAAGCCGATGGGGCGGACGGGCAAACCGATCGCCAGTACGTTCCTCCAGCCACCGAGACCGAAAAACGTATCGCTGCCATCTGGCAAGATCTGTTAGCAGTGGATGAAGTCTCCCGGGATGATGATTTCTTTCATTTGGGCGGAGGCTCGCTGCTGGTCGCTCAACTGTTAACCACGGTGAAGGAACAAACAGGTGTCGATCTCCCACTTGCTTCGCTGTTTGCCGATTCTACCCTGCAAGAATTCTGCACGGTGATCGACTCAGCGACGTCCAACAAGTCTTCGCAGCCAATTACACAATCTGGAATCGCAGACGACCAAGCACATCAAATTTCAACCATTCAAGAACGCTTCTGGTTGCTAAGCCAATTGGAGCAATCTGATGCGTTCTTGCACGTCCCGGTATCGGTTCACCTTGCCAGTGAAATTTCACTTAGCCGATTGCAGAATGCCGTTGATCAAATCTTGATCGCGCATCCAATGCTGCGAACAGCATTTGCGGACGGCGATGAACGAGTGACGCAAACGATTCAAAAATCGGCGAGCCTGCAAATCGAAGTTTGCAACGCACGCGACCAGCAAGAATTCAAAACCTGGAAAAGCAAATTTGTTGCACGAGAGTTTGACCTGAGCAGCCCACCTCTGTTGCGAGTTGGTCTGTGGAATCACAACGTCGATTCATGCATTGAACTCGTTTTTCATCACATCGCCTGTGATGCCAGTAGCGTCGAATTGATCTTAAAAGATCTTCAAAACGCCTTCGGCGGATCGGAAATCGAACCGACCGATCGTCTTCGGTACGTTGATTTTTGCCAATGGGACCAATCCGATGATCGCCAGCAAAACATCGAATCAGCGTTGCAGTATTGGACAACACGTCTAGATGGTGTTTCTGGACAACAGAATGTTCCACGGACCAAATTGCAAAGCAAAAAGTCGGCAACGCCAGCGGTCCATGCAGCGCTGCCCGCTGAACTAGCGCAGCAGATTCGTCAGTTCGCGGTTGCCAATGGCGCCACGGCATCAATGGTCTACTTGTCAGCATTGGAATTGGTGCTTTCTCGGTACACCAATTCATCCGACGTCACCATCGCACTGCCAACATCCAATCGACCGGCGACCGCACTGGCTAGTACGGTTGGGTGTTATGTGAATCAGCTGGTCTATCGTGCCAACGTTGATTCGGATTTGACGTTCGGTGATGCACTGCGGCGCACCAAGACGAACCTGCTGCAAGACTTGGAACATGGTCATGTGCCATTTCAAAAGGTTGTCGATTCGGTTCCGCACCAGCGACTGCCAGACGTGATGCCGCTCGCGCAAACAATGTTCCTTTATCAACCGGAAATGAAGTCGATTGAATCGCTGGGCGACGTTCAAGTGACCAGAGTTTTGCCAGACTATTCCGGTGTCACAGCGTACGACCTATCGCTCATTGTTCATCCAGCAGAAACCACCGAATTGACTTTGGTGCATGGTGATACAGTTGATCCGAATTTTGCGCAACGGTACATGGATTCGATCGTCAATGTTTTAGAACAACTGGTTCAGCCAAACGCGGTCGGACAAAAACTTTCCGACCTGCAAGTACTAGCGAAAGCCGAACAAGCGTTCTTGCAAGAGTCCTCGATGGGTTCGGCATACGAGCTTGGCGATAGCGTCCTCAACCGGCTGGGTCAGTTTGCCGCACAAACACCGGACGCTCTTGCTGTCGTTGACGATACTCAGCGTTTAACGTTTGCTGAATTAGACGAACTGACCACTCGCATTGCTGGTGGCTTGATCAGACAAGGCGTGCAAGCAGGATCGCTGGTCGGCATCAGACTGTCACGTTCAGCAGATCTTGTCATCGCGGTGCTCAGCATCTGGAAGGCTGGTTCGGCCTACGTTCCGCTCGATCCAAAGCTACCCGAAGGACGAATCGCGGAGATTATGTCCGATGCGTCAATCGGATGCGTTTTAGATAGTAGAGCGTTAAATCGACACCGTGATTCACCTGATTTGCATACAACTTTGCCACCATTGGATACCAATCAATTGGCCTATGTGATCTTCACATCAGGTTCGACTGGTCGCCCAAAAGGTGTGGCCATTGAACATTCCAGCGTTTCCAATTTGATGGAGTCTTTCTCGGCGGAGCCAGGTTTCAAGCAAACCAGCAAGTTCCTTGCAATCACAACCCTTGCCTTTGACATTTCAGTCCTAGAGATGTTCTTGCCGATCTGGGCTGGCGGGACAGTTCACGTGGTCCAGCAGTCGGTTAGCGACTCCCCCGAAGCTGTCATTTCCAAAATTCAGTCCAGCGGTGCGACACATATTCAATCCACCCCGTCAACATTCCGCATGCTTTTCATGTCGGGCTGGAAGCCGAAATCGCGACTAAATGTCTGGTGTGGTGGCGAACCGATGACGCCAGGCGTCGCAGAGCAGTTCCTTGCGGCGGACTGCGAGCTTTGGAACGTGTATGGGCCAACAGAAACGACGGTCTGGTCTTCTGTACAGCGGATCAAAAACGCAGGTGAAATTACAATAGGGCGTGCAATTGGCAATACTGAACTGGTGGTTCTGGATAACCAAAATCAAATCGCCCCGTTAGGAGTTGTGGGTGAACTGTGCATCGGCGGCCGAGGCCTTGCACGTGGTTACTGGAACCGCCCTGAATTGTCAGCAGAAAAGTTCATCGAATTGGGTGGCCGTCGACTGTACCGCACCGGCGATCAAGCACACAGGCGCTGTGACGGAGAACTCGTTTTTCTGTCACGAAATGATCGTCAAGTAAAACTGCGCGGCTTTCGCGTTGAACTGGACGAGATCGAATCGGTACTGCAACAACATCCTGATGTACAGCGAGCCGCGGTGGTTCTGCAAAGCGCAGGAAATAACAAAACGTTACACGCTTTTTGCCAAACAAATTTGCCGCAAGAAAACGCCAAAATACTTTTGTCTTTCGCAGCTCAGAAACTGCCGAACTACATGATGCCGTTGGTGCACTGCGTCTCAGAAATAAAAGAAAACAACGCGGGAAAAACTGACTACCGGGCTCTACTACTGCAAGCCCAAAAGGGTCCTCGCGCAACTCCAAATTCACAGCAACCAAGAACACCAATGGAGAAAGACTTGGCGAAAACTTGGTGCGAAGTATTGGAGATTCCGAACGTCGGTCGCGATGAGAACTTTTTCGAACTCGGAGGCAACTCGCTGATGGCAGCGCAATTGTTCTCACGAGTTCGCGAACGGTTCAACGTGAAATTGCCTTTGAAAGAAGTTTACAAACGGCCAACCGTTGAAAGCTTGGCCGCTTTGATTATTCAACAGCAATCTCAAGTTGCACCTGACGAGTTTTCAGAACTATTGGCACAAATCGATTCACTTTCCGAGGAAGAAGCAATCAATGCTCTCGTTAACGAAAATGATTCGTAACGAAAGTTTGCTCAAGACTCACACACGCAGAGTTTTAACATGGACAAGATAAGCAACGAACGGGAAATCGACTTTCTGATCATTGGCGCTGGGCCTGCAGGGCTCCAGTTGGCCTACTTCATGGACAAAGCCAACCGGGACTACGTGGTGCTCGAAGCGAATGATCGCGTCGGCACTTTCATAGAACAGTATCCACGCCACGGCATGCTACTTTCGGTTAACAAAGTCAACACTGGATACACTGATCGTGAATCCCAATTGCGATACGACTGGAATTCGCTGCTGTGTGATGATGACGACTTTGCGTTCACGAATTACACCAAAGAGTACTTCCCGTGCAACAAGTTGTACGCACAGTACCTGCGTGATTTTGCAGACAAATATGATCTGAATATTCAGCTGAACACGCGCGTCGAGCGTTTGACAAAGAATTCGAGTTCCGAAGAAGGGTACGTCGTAAAAGACAATAACGGCAACCTTCTGCGTGCTCGATGTGTGATTGTCGCAGTCGGTATTTCCAAGCCGTACATCCCTGAAATCCCGGGCATCGAGCTGACCGAAAACTATGTCGACATGAGTATCGACCCAGAGGATTTTGAAGGCCAACGCGTTTTGATTCTGGGCAAAGGCAACTCGGCTTTTGAAACTGCCAACCATTTGATCAGTGCCACGCGGGTAACGCATCTTTGTAGTCCACGTTCAATCAAGATGGCCTGGCAGACACACTTCTTTGGCCACCTGCGTGCGGTCAACAATGACTTTCTAGATACCTATATCTTGAAAGGCCAGAATTCAGTTTTGGACGCCGATGTCAACAAAATTGAAAAAGTCGATGGCGAGTACAGGGTCGACATTACATTCACACACGCTGAAGGCCAACGTGCACAACTTGCCTACGACCGTGTCTTGGTTTGCACTGGCTTTCAATGGAACCCTCACTTCTTTGCGGAATGCTGCCGACCAGAAATGGGCTGCGAAGGCCGTTTGCCTGCGATGACCAGCGCTTGGGAATCAACCAACTTGCCTGGCATCTTTTACGCGGGAACAATCACCCAGATTCGCGATCTAAAGAAAACGATGTCCAGCGTTTTGCATGGCTTCCGATTCAATTGCAAAAGCCTATTCAACTTGCTGCAAGAGCGGTACACCGACGCTGAGTACGGCAACAACGTAATTGAATCGAATGCGGAGGCGATCGCTGACAAGATAACAGCGCGTGTTAGTTCGGCTGCTGGACTGATGCACCAACCAGGCTTCTTGGGTGATTGCCTTGTTGTGGATGAAAAATCTGGCGAAGCCAAGTACTACGACACGATCGCTGTCGACTACATTCTAGACGGCAAATTTTCAGACAACGATCACTATTACATTGTTACGATGGAGTACGGTGATTTCGATGGCAATTTGTTTAGCCTGGAACGAGAGCCACATCCGGAAAAAGCGTTTGACGATGCCTATCTTCACCCGCGAATTCGACGCATGTATCGCGGCCAACTGGTTGCGGAGCATCATATATCTGAATCGCTTGAAAATGACTGGCGCGTGGGAGAACATCCTGGCGAACGTCCTCTTATCAGGTCATTGGATTTCATTGGCCAGAAAGATCCGACTCAGTACCAGCAGACGCATCGCAATGCTCTGCTGAAATTCCTGAACAAACATCTTTCGATGGGCTCTGATTACTTGATCAATGACCCAAAATTCAACTGTGAAAAGGCGCGAGCAGCTCGTGCCGAGACTCGTGCGAAAGTAAGTGGTGTATGCACAATATCCAAGAACGGCTAACCGACCTTTCACCGGCCAAACGCGCATTGCTGGAACAACTGTTAATTCAGAAGGCCAGCAAACAGTCGCAGTCGACCACCATTGCCAAGCAACCGGCGGACGTACGACCAATTTTGTCGCGCGCCGAACAACGACTTTGGTTTGTTGATCAACTAGAGCGCGACGATCCTTTTTACAACATGCCGCTGGCCGCTCGTTTGACGGGCAAGTTAGATTCAATGGCCTTTCAAGTCGCTGTGCAAAAGGTTGCGCAGCGGCACGATTCACTGCGCACGACCTACACGCTGGTCGATGGAAAACCTGAGCGGATTGTTCACGATTCAGTCACAATCCCGGTCAGTTGGGTTGATGTATCGCACCAGCGCGATCCAGAAAAGGCAGCCAAGCAACATTTCCAAAGCGCCGCTCGA
The DNA here is from genome assembly GCA_964398215.1 of uncultured Pirellulaceae bacterium. Lineage (GTDB taxonomy): Bacteria > Planctomycetota > Planctomycetia > Pirellulales > Pirellulaceae > CAYNNP01. The sequence goes on from CAYNNP010000106.1 coordinate 15,916, forward strand.
GAAACCTTCGACCTGACGGCTGGCCCGCTGCTGCGCGTCGTTGTTTACAAGACCGCGCCTGCCGAGCACATCGTTTTGCTAGTCATGCACCATATCGTTTCCGATGGGTGGTCGATGATCGTGATGATGCGGGAACTCACAGAGTTTTACGCAGCAACAGTATCTGGACGCGAATCGACGCTGGCACCACTGGCGATTCAGTATTCTGATTTTGCGCACTGGCAAGAAAAACAGCTTTCGGCAGCCAACATTGAATCGCAGTTGGAGTACTGGCGCAAACAACTGGATGATGCACCAGAAGTTCTTGATTTGCCGACGGACTATCCGCGTCCCGCAGTCCAAAACTTTGACGGCAAGACTGTTCCCTTGCGCTTTTCTAAAGAACTCACTAGCAAGATCAATGCGATTGCATTGCAGAACGACACCACGCCGTTTGTCGTTTTGTTGGCTGCTCAGGCGTTGGTGCTGGGTAGATATTCGCGACAAGATGATGTGGTACTTGGCACCGCATCGGCTGGTCGTAATCACCCTGAGATTGAAGATCTAATTGGGTTCTTTGTGAACACGCTCGCTGTGCGGGTTCGTTTAGAAGAAATCAGCTTTCACGAATTGATAAAACAAGTTGCTGCGACGGTGCTGGACGCGCATCAGCACGCTGACCTGCCCTTTGAAAAACTGGTGGATGAATTTGCTGCGGGTCGCGACCGGAGCTACTCGCCGATTTTTCAATCCGCATTGGTTCTGCAAAACCTAAATCGAGACCAACAGCCGGCGGCGGGGCTGACGGTCCAACCGATGCTCGTCGACAACGGCACAGCAAAATACGATTTGACATTCTTTCTATGGGAAGAAGACCAGCAGTTGATCGGACACGTTGAATTCCGGACCGCCTTGTTCAGCGAAGCGACCGTTGCGCGACTTGGAGAGTGCTTCGAAGCGTTTCTAGATGCGGCAACCGACCAACCAGAAGTCTCGATCCGCCGATTGCCAATCGTCAGCGCAGCACAACGTGTGCAGGTTATCGAATCGTTTAACAAAACGACCAAAGAAATTGAGCACGCGGAAACGCTACACGAGTTGTTTCAATCGCAAGCTCGCAAGTACCCCGACAACATCGCTGCGGTCCACGGCGGTCAGCAACTCACGTATGCCGAACTGGATTCGCTTTCAAGCCGAATCGCCAACGGACTCGCTGATGCTGGCGTCGAAAGAGAATCTGCGGTTGTTGTCCTGATGCAGCGCAGCATCGATTTGCTCGCAGCGACGCTTGGGATTTCCAAGTCTGGTGGATCGTTCGTGCTGCTGGATCCGTCGACACCGCAGGCTCGGGTCGACTATATCGTCGGCGCAACGAATGCGAAAATGGTGATAACCGCCGATACGATCGAAGGCCTGAAGTCCTGTACCAAGAGTGTTTCACTGCCATCGGTTTCGCGCCGCGATCGCGCCTATGTCGTGTTCACATCGGGTTCGACGGGTAACCCGAAAGGCGTCGAAGTCGAACATCGATCGATCACAAACTTCATCAACGCTCAAGCCGAACGGATGCACGTCACCGAATCGGATCGAACGACGTTCACGTTTTCGCCTGCATTTGATGGTGCTATCTCCGAGATCTTTTATCCGTTTTCTCGGGGAGCAACTTGTGTCATCGTGGATTCGGATGTAGTTCTCGATCCTCAGCGGCTAACCAAATATCTAAACGATCAACGCGTCACGGCAATGAAACTGCCGCCCTCGCTGCTGGCAATGTTGCAAGCCAGCGATTTCGACCATGTAAAGACACTGGTTTCGGCGGGCGACAAACTTACCGGTGAACTCGCTAGGCGTTGGATCACCGACGATCGACAGTTCTTGAATGGATATGGTCCCACCGAAGTTGCTGTCGGTTGCACAATGAGAACTCTGACGGTTGACGATATGGCTCGACCGCCGATTGGCATCCCAATGAACAACATGCGGGTATACGTTCTGGATCGGCATCGTCAAGTCGTGCCGATTGGCGGTAAAGGAGAAATCTACGTCGGGGGCATTGGCGTTGCTCGTGGCTACTTGAATCAACCAGAACTGACGGCCAAGTCATTCGTTCCCGATCCGTTCGCAGATGACTATCCGAATTCACGAATGTATCGAACTGGCGATTTAGGTCGCTGGCTACCCGATGGTAACTTGGAATTCATCGGACGTGCCGATAGTCAAATTTGCTTGCGAGGTTTTCGAGTTGAACCTGGAGAGATCGCAGCGGCGCTTGAGCAATTGTCGGATGTCCGCCAAGCCGAAGTGGTACACCGAACGGACTCAGAGTCGAACCAGTTGGTGGCCTACGTCGTTCCTGAAGCTGATAGCGATCTGGTGTCCAACGCTCAGGCCTTGGAATCTGATCATGTGAACGGATGGAAAGAGCTATTCGAGCAAGCTCACCGGGCGTCCCCCGTCGTGCTTGATCCCAGCTTCAATACAACTGGCTGGGTCAGTACCTACACAGGCAAACCGATCTCGAATCCCGAGATGATGGAGTGGACCCAAGGAGCGGTCAACCGAATCCTGTCGCTGAAACCGAAAAGTGTTTTGGAAATTGGCTGCGGCACCGGCCTTTTACTGCTACGGATCGTTGACCACGTCGATCGTTACGTCGCAACCGACCTTTTGCAGGGCTCGCTGGACAACGTAACAGCCGCTCTACGAACCAGGCCCGACGTCGCGGGCAAAGTATCGTTACATCAACAGCTTGCCGACCAGTACGACAAGCTCGGTGATGCAAAATTCGATACGATTGTTTTGAATTCAGTTGCACAGTACTTCCCCAGCGTCGATTACCTGGTGCGGGTGATCAAGGGAGCTGTCGAGCGGTTGAATCCAGGTGGAACAATTTTCCTGGGTGACTTACGCAACAATCAACTGCACCGCGCGTTGGCCACAAGTGTTGAATTATTCAATTCAGACAACAACTTGCCGATTGACGAATTGCGTTCGCAAATCGAATCACGCATCGAACACGAAGAAGAATTGTTACTGGATCCCCAGTTGCTCCAATCGCTCGTTCAGCAGTGTCCGCGAATCACGCAAGCCGATGTGTTGCTCAAGAACGCTTCTGCTACGAATGAACTTAGCCGCTTCCGGTACGATGTCATTTTACGTGCTGACACGATCGAACCAACATTGCATTACAAAGAGATGCAATCCGGCTTTGACACAACTCCGATTCAGCTAGCATCGCTGTTGGCCGGTTCGGACCAGCAGGGCATTCGTGTCCATGGGATCCCAAACCCTCGCGTCAAACCAGACTGTGACGTTGTGCAACAGGTTCGATCTTCGACTGCACCGAGCATCGCGGCGTTGAAAGCCAGTACAACAAATGACAATTTGATTGACCCGAACGACTATTTCGCATTGGCCGATCAGTTTCCTGTGCGTGTGATTGCCCAGTGGAATCCGGACGATCCATCGCTATACGACATCACGATCCGCCCAAACAACATCACGCAAGAAACCAGTATCGTAGATTCACCTGCACCCGTGGCGGCGTTTGTGCCCGAGCAAGCCAACGACCCGCTTTCCAGTCGACGCTCGCAGTATCTGACCAAGAACTTGCGCAAGCAGCTGCGCGATGTTTTGCCTAGTTACATGATCCCGACAGCCCTGGTGGTCTTGAAAGAATTTCCACGTACCGTCAACGGCAAAGTCGATCGGCGTGCACTGCCCGCGCCGGTTGGTCGCCCCGCTTGGGCTGGCGATTTCATCGAACCGGCAACGGAAACCGAAAAGAAGCTCGCCGAAATCTGGGAAGACCTTTTGGATGTTCGTCCAATCGGAATCAATGATGATTTCTTTGAACTGGGCGGTCACAGCATGCTGGCGGTTCGCATGACCAGCGCAATCGAGAACGAATTCGGAGTCCAACTACCGCTTCAAGCATTGTTCCAAGATCCAACCGTTGGGCATTTGGCAAACGTGCTTGAGCATCCCGAGCAATTTGCTGCCGCCTCCACGATCGTACCGCTCCAGCAATCTCAGACCGGTACGCCGCTGTTCTGTGTTCACCCAGCTGGCGGAACGGTCTTTTGTTATCTGGAACTGGTAAAGCATCTCTCCAATCAGCGTCCGATCTATGGACTGCAGGCGCAAGGAATTGACGGCAACGCGCTGCCACATGATTCGTTGGTCGAAATGGCACGCCATTACGCTGCGGCAATCAAAGAGAAATATCCGCATGGTCCAGTCCACATTGCTGGATGGTCTCTGGGCGGAAACATCGCCTTTGAAGTTGCCAGACAACTTGAGATATCCGGCGTGAAAGTCGAAATCGTAGCTCTGCTGGACTCCGGTCTATTGTCGTCCGAAACGATTTTGAACGAAGAAGATTTTCTGCCACTGCTGATGGCGTTGTTCCCCGGAGCGATGAACGTATCCTTGGAAGAACTGCGTGGAAAAGAGCGAGAGGATCAATTGCAGTTCTTCATCGATCGTGCGACCGTCGCAGGGATCGTTCCCGAAGAAGAGTTTGACAAGGCCGGCAATATCTTTGGCGTCTTTCAATCCAACGTCAAAGCGGTCCATCAGTACGAAGCGATGAAGTACGATGGAAAGATTCATCTGTTCCGCCCTGCCGATCAGAGCAAGACGAATAATCTTTTCGATGATCCAGTACTGGGTTGGCGAGCCGTCGCCGAAGAGGTCAAGGTCATCGAAGTTCCCGGCGACCATGCACACATGCTACAGGACCCAGCCGTCAACGTTCTGGCGGCAAACCTCGAACAAGTCATGCAATCATACAGCTCGCTTTAGACTGACCGACGAAACGCTGACCTGTGCCTCGTACCATAAAGGCAGGTCCCTGTTCCTGCCGCTTTCAATCGTAGACAGTAAAGTCGCTTCGAATGTCTGGAGACGTATTCAGTAGCGCAATATCGATGAAGTGCAGTAGCAGAGCAAATCGATCCATTGCCTCGCTTGACTGAGCAGCGTCTTCGAGCGATGGATACAGGTTCACGCCCTTCGATTGCACGCGTTTCGATTTATCGACCGCAATATCAAGTTGCCAGCATTGGCCATTGCGGGGCATTCCTTCTTCGTCATATTCCGGAAGCCAGTTCCAAAGGTCGAGGAAGTCGCAGAGTCGCCAGAATCCCCACCATTGTGGGAGTGTTGGTGTTGCAAAACGGTGTTCTTGGTCGCGAAAGTCAACGCGCAAATTGCCATGTCGAAACGGTAGCGTGTGCTCGGAGCGAACGCGGGCTCAATCTCGATTGTGAAGCGACGTGGAA
>CAYNNP010000107.1:0-17843 GCA_964398215.1 uncultured Pirellulaceae bacterium
ACTTCAAAACGCGTGAGCGAGGGACCGAGTCAAGATTGATTGTCCCGCTCTCACGCTTCGGGTTACCAAAATGATCCGGCATCAAAAACTGATTTGGCTTGAACCTACATCTTGGCTTGGTTGACATACAAGAGATTCTTGATCGCTTGTTCGCTGCCAGCGAAACCACGGCTGGCTTGGCAGTGCCATTGGCGATTGGTGGGCACGAGCGCGGGGTCGCTTGGCCAAGGATCGAATGGGTTTTCGCCCAGCACGGCGGCTAGCTTGGACGAATTCATGCTAACGTTACCAGCCCTGGGCGGCATTGGGCCCGCTTCGATCCGCATGCAGCCTTGAAGCAAGTCGGGATCGTAACCGCCAACCACATTGACGATCTGAGCAATTTCGTAAAGGCTAAGTCTGCGCGGGCCACCACTGTGATAAATCCCAGCGATCGACGATGACAATACTCGCTGGAACACACGATTCAGACAGTCCGTGTAGGTCGGCGTTCGAATTTCGTCGTAATACAAAGTTGCCGGTTTGTCTTGCTTGAAACGAGACGCGATCCAGTCGATCGCACCAGCGTGCCCGTTGAAACTGATGCCCATCGGCAAGCTGATTCTCATGATACAAGCGTCAGGACAAGCGTCCTGGATAATGCTTTCGGCCTGAACCATGGTCGCCCCGTAAACCGTGACCGGGTCGGGCGTGTCTGTTTCGATATAGCCACCATCCGATGATCCGGCATACACAAGATCGATAGAAAGGTGAACAACTCGAGCGCCGTATTGGGCCGCGTAATGAATCACATTTCGAGCACTCTGTACATTCACTCGATCGGCCATGGCCGGATCGTACTCACAAGCCTTCAGTTGGCAGCTACCGGCGCAGTTCAACAAACTTTTGAACTGATACTTTGACCAAAGTTCCGCGACACGTTCTTTGTCATCCAAATCGCAAGGTTCGATGCCGTCACCCGATAGCGGCCACATGGATGCTTTGCGAACCCCGATGACTTGGTCGCCATACAGATTGCGAAAGTAGTGAAACGCATTGAAGCCAGGGACGCCGGCAACACCAGTTATCAAGAGCGGTAGTTTTACGGAGCCGACCGTTTCGGTCATGGAAATTCTCCGTGCCAGGAGAAATCAACAGAAAGGTTCACCACGTTTTTAGCCAATCTGCCATCGAAAGCCGCAAATCGTCGCGATGTTTATTGATCGATTTGTTTAGTTTTCCGGTCAGCTTTTCGTTTTGTCGTTTCAAGAAAACCTCGCGGACCACGCCTTCCATCAGTTCACCCCATTCCTCTGCCACATCGCCTCCGATTTTGCTGATCCGTTCGACTTCGAATTCTTCTAGGTGCAAGACTGCACTATCCACGCGTGGATCAATCACAAGCGCCGGCGGGATCTCTGAATAGTCAGCATAGGCTGCGAACGACGTGGTCGCATCCAGTCGTACACGCAATTTGCCTGTCACGCTGATGCTGAACAACTGGACGCCCAAATTCCAACGTTCGATCCGCGCAGTGAACGTCATAGGTGCGTTAACAGAAGATTTGATTTTCCAACGCGAGTTACCGTTCACATCAGCGACTTTACCAATTTGCAAATCGCCAGTCTTGGAAACCTCGTGTACTTTCGCCACAACCTGCTTTGACGAATCAGCCGAATCGACTGGTGGCAACTGCAATTCATATTTGATCCAACGACCATGCCGAACTTCTTTCCATCGACGCTTCGTTTTTAAACGCAGACCATCGCGGCGAATTCTGACACCGCTCCATACACGCTTGGTTTCGCCCCAATCCTTGTCACCATCGAATGTCCGAGGCATTTTTTTCAGTGCCCAATCCGCTAGCCACTGAACCGATGACTTTGCTTGTGATTCACTAATGGTTACAGACTGTCGGTGTGGATCAATTGTGTTTTTTGGTGGCGTTTGAGCGTGTGAGCTCGAAACCTGCAAGACGACAAAAACAAATCCCAAACACGCTGCCGCGCATTTGGGATTTGATTGGTTCGTTCGAAATCGATCGACTAGCGATAAACAACTGCGAAGTAGACTCCATCGGATCCGCGCGCCATCGCGGCTCCCGCATAACTCATGCGTCTGTCGTTGATAAAGCATGCCGATACCGCAGAAGGTGAGTATGAACTGGACCAGCCCACTCCTTCATATCGGCCGGGTGCAAATGATCCAGGAGGATGATTCTTCAATCCCATTGATGCCATTTGGCGAGCACGTTGCTCGGCGACCGCCTGAAGGGTTGGGTCATATTGCAACGCTGGGGCTCCCTGCCGTGTGCGCTGCGAGTTCAGCATAGTGAAAACATTGCTACCAGTTCCAGCGTAAGAATTCGTGTAGCCAGTCGTTGGTCGATAATTTGTTACCGGTGCCTGATAAACAGGCCGTGAAACTTGATAGGCCGGTTGGTTGTACGTTTGGGTATACGTCGGCTGAACGTAGCTTTGACGAACGTATTGTTGGCTTGGTACTTGGTACGTCGCTTGGCTGGGCACTTGATAGGTGTGAGTGTATCGAATGGGTGTCGATGCGACGTAGGTCTGTGCGTCAGCCACCGAAGCCGTGAATACGAATAGCCCAGCCAGGATGAGTGCGAGTGAACGCGTCATGCTTGATTCCTTTGAATTGAAGATCATGCACCGCAGTACACCTGTACCGCGGGCTGGGGGAGCGGTTACCCAATTGATCCCCCTTTTGATGGGACCAGGATGCCAACCTTTACGCTTAGGTAAAAGGGGCAACCTTTTGGCAGCACCCACCACAGACCTTGAATTCGCGCTTAATCCCTTTGCCAGAAACCACTTACGGAAAAATCCAAGCGGATTCTGATTTTAAGAAAGCGAACTTGCTCTACCCAGATAGCTCCAATCAAAGCCCACCAATCACTAGGTGGCAGCCGACTGGAACCGACGCGGAAGTGTGAATGTGTAAAGCACCAACACAGCTCCGAAACTCAGAATTGCCCATGGCATCCACTCGCGAGGACGCCAAATGCTGGTCGAAGTCGCGGGGCGACTGGTTGGGTTAAAAAAGTCGACCGCTGAAGTCGCAGTCTTTGAGTACAAGATCGCACTATCGATCAAAAGACACTCGAGCCCAAAGATGATTGCCATAATGCCCAAGGCAATGAAAAGCGAACGCCACATATATCAAGTCTCCAAATGGGAAGGATGAGACTTCATTCGGCATCGGCGTTGGCAAGCTTTGGCATGAGACGAACGAATCTGGCAAGCACAATCCGGATGTTCAGAACGATTGGTACAGCGATCAATTAACGCGCCTGCGTGTAGCTAAAGTCGCCAAGGCTTTCGGCCGTTCACATAACGCCGGCTAAGCGTTCATGCGACCTCCACATAATTGAGCCGCAGGGCGATAGCCCCGGTTAGTCGGGTGCAGGCAACGCAGACAACCGGGGCTATCGCCCATCGGCTCAAGAGCATCTTCATCAACTGCTTGATCATTTACCCAGCCCCATTCGGTCCTGTGCTTCGCCTGCGTATTCAATCGCTTTTTCGAGGTCATCGTCTGATTTCAAGAACTGAACATCTCCCTTCGTTGTCCAGACTGGCCGATCAACGAATCGGTTGTCGATCTCTCGAATGCCACGAGTGCAATTCGCCTTCAGCTGATCGCGGACTTTGTCACCTGCAAAGCCCGGGGTGGTAACGACAACATGAACATGATTCGTTCGGGCATTAGCAACCCAGAGCTTCCACCCACGTCGTTGAGAATGAACTTCGATTTCGTGTTGAACAGCGTCACGATGGGCGTTGTTCAGCAGAATGACATCATGGTTTAGCCGATCATGGTGCCATTGTTCGAGCAGTGGCGGTTGTTCACCAGCGTTGCTCTTTCGCCACCATCTCACATCGCCTTGCAGAAAGGTGCCGTAGACAGCCCATGTGATGAAAAGGCCAGCAGGTTCGTCATGAATTTCCATCAATGCCTCCACAACAACTGAGCCGATGGGCGATAGCCCCGGTTATTTGGTTGCTACGTGTAGGAACCGGGGCTATCGCCCTGCGGCTCAAAGGTTTCTGGATCATGAGTGCACCTGCTGCATCGCCGAAAGTCATGACGACTTTCGCTACCGGGTTACCACGAGTTCAGGTTTCTATTTTGTGTTTTCGTACCAAACCACATTCTTGGAGCCTCGACCTGCATTTAAGAGATCTGGATCGCCGTCGCCATCCATGTCGATGGTTCTCAGATCGTATGACTGCTGAGCGTCATCGACAGTGTGCAAAGTAAAGTGACCTTTGCCGTTGTTTTCGTACCACATTAGTCGTTGGCTTCCGTAGCCGCACGCTGCTGCGTCTTGATCACCGTCACCGTCGTGATCGGCGACAGTCAGACTATGAGGAAATTCAATCTGCGTATCGATCTCGTGAATTCGCCAGCTTGGGTTCTCGAACCACAGCACACCGACACCATGTCCACGTGACGCGACCCAATCGACTTTGCCATCGCCATTGACATCGGCTGGCAGAATGTTGGTGGCAGCCGTTTGATTCTCAGCCAAGATCGTTTTTTTCCATGCACCGGTTGCTTTGGCACCTGGGTGGGTCCAAAACGCGAACCAGTTTCCATCCGCGAATGGACCACCTTTCGCACCAACCGCAATTTCTTTCCAGCCATCGCCATCAATGTCTCCCGCGCCCATGTAGTGACTGCCGCCTCGCGCGTCTTTGTCGGCAAACACATGACGTCGCCATTGTTTAGCCTTGTGCGGATTCTTTGGAACGCTGAACCAAGCGATTGAATCGCCGATTCCTTTTTCGGGTTCAAAGTTATTGATGATCAAATCGTCGTGTCCATCGTTGTCGATATCGCTTCGCAAGATGCAGTGAATGCCGGTTATTTCGTGATCAATCACGCGAGGAATCCAAGCGCCTTTGAGTGCCTCGTCAGGCCCCGGATTCTCTAGCCAGAATGGATGAGCATTCGCAAGCGTTCCAGCCCAATCCAGATCACCATCTTGATCAACATCGATCACGGCACTGTGAATACACGCGCCACTGCCGCCCACGAAACGATGCAAGATGACTTCGCGTTTCCAATCAGGCGCGATAAATAAACTGACTCGCCCATTAAAACTTGCGATCACATCCAAGTGCACATCTCCGTTGACATCCAAGGCAACTGCGGTGTTGCAGTGTGCCTGCTGCATCACCACGTGTTTTTTCCATTGCAGCGGACTCTGGCCATAACCACTGGTTGCCAATGCGAATGTTAACAGTGCCATGTAAAGTGGTTTCATGTCTTATTGCTCATCGGTTTTGTTTTTCGCCAAGATGTACTTCACAAAGTCAAATAGTCCGCTGAAGCGAAATTCGTGGTCGACATAATGTTCAATCACGTAAAACGCAAAGTAGTAGGCGCGGCAACTTGCCCAAACGCAGATCGCCAGCAACAACGCTACCTTGAAGCTCAGGTTTTCAAGCAGCAGTAGGGCAGCAGAAAAAGCGGCCAGCATCACAAAAAGCGCTGCCTTGCAGTAAATCCACTTTGCAGATTTCAGATCATCGCTCAATTTCATGACGCGCCTCCATTGGAACATCCTAACAGAAAGCAACGGTACATTTGATCGCAGAGTTCACGCGGCCATAGACTCAAACGTCCGCCCGAATCAAATCTTGATGCAGCAGAGCCATTGAGTGCTATGCAATCCGGCGGGCATACAGCCACCACTCCAGCGCGATCAGTGCCAACATAGCTAACAGGACCCAACGCCAATACTCTTGACGACGTTCTACTCCGGATGCGTCCGTGATTTCTTCGTAACCCAAATCCAGATTCGCCGCGGCGGCGATATCTGATTCTGAACGGTCAAAAAGGTTAATCGAAAACATATCGATCACACGCTCGCTGGCTTCCACTTGGTAGTTGCCGACTTGATTCGTGTTGACATACTCAATCACGCCAGAGGGTCCGGGCTGAGTCTTTTCGGGGTCTGCATCTGTACGATTGATCGTCACATCCGTAACAGCGCTTTCAACTCGCAGTCGGACGGTTTCTCCGGGACGAAAGGTCGGTGCACCAGCGCTGTCGGCAGCTCCTGCCAAGAATCTCAGGATATTGAACATGAACACAGGCCACGAACGTTCGTAGTGCCAATTCGTATTTTCTTCGATCGCGCCCGACTCGTTTTCAGAAAACAACTCAAACCCCATCACCAGATCTTGGTAGCCATCGCGCGGCGCGATAGCCAAAACGGGGCCAACATCGGCGCCAACCAGTTCCGTGGTGCCGGCTGGTCCCTTGACGGCTCGGCCACCAACAATCAGCAATGAGTACAGTTCCACATATCGCATCAGTGGATGCGTGCGGTCGACATCGATCAAAAAGAGGCTGGACATGTCGCTTTCCCAAGACCAATCTTGCTTTGGGATTGCGCCGATGAAAAACGAGTTTGTCAGCGGCATCACGTCCGGCGCGCAGCGATCGTAAATGATCAAATCGTCGATACCGGCTTGCGCTCGGTTCTTGTATTCGTCGGTTTTCAAATAGTTTGGAAACTGCACATCGACGACGCAAATTTTGGCTGAGCTAGGCGTTTTCAGACCGTACTCGATAGCCTTGTTTCCTGGCGTGACCACAAGAATGGAAACATTGCTTAATGGTGAAAGTCCAGCGAACGCTTGGTCGTCCAGAGCAAAATCATCTTTCCAATCGCGGCCACCGCTTCCTTCTAGTTTCAGTGTCAGACCGGCAGCTTCTTCGCTATCCAATGTGAAAGTGATGCCTGATTCTTCGCCCGGTTCCAGTTCAACACTGGTTGAATCGTACAGTTCATCACCGACGTACAACGACGCTGTCGCAACCGCTCCTTTCGCCCCCAAATTGACAACGGTTGCAAAGGCTTGGACTTCTCCTGGTCGATCGTAGTTTCGTTCGGCAGAAAATGCCACGATGCCCAGGTTGGATGCGGAATCGGTTCCCATCGCAATGTACCGCGGCGTAAGATTCCCGAGGCTAAATTCCGAGAGCGGCGACTGATCGATGTCGACACCTTCGATCGTGACCGCACTCTTTTTCGCGTCTTTGTCATCGAGTGCGCGACCTGTATCGACGTCGACGACTTCGATGGATTGGATTTTATTGTCGCTCCAGGTCAGTCGGGTTGGGCCAGGGAATTCGGATGATGGTGAAAACACCTCGAGCACATCACCCGTTTTGCTGTACTGCGAACGCAAGGTAACGCGTTCATTTTCGCCGATCTTCTGATAGCCAACTTCATCCAACCAGCGTGCTAACGTGATTGGGTTCGCATCGTCGCCGACGGACAAAGTACGCTGGCCGACCGTTTGGAATCCACCATCGCTGTAGATCAGCAGTTCGGCTGGCATCGCGTCGGCAACTTGCACATCATTGACATCGCCGATTTCGCTGGTGCGTTTGGGGTTCGCCAAGCCATCGGCAGCTTTCAAAGCTCCCAAGATATCAGTAGTTCGGCTGGACAATTCGGCTCGGGAAAGAGCGTCTCGCAAGCGTCCGCGATCAGAAGTGAAACTTTGCAGGACGATCGGTCGATCACTGAAACTGATCAGCATCGCTTCGTCATAATCCGTCATCGTGTTGATGCGATCACGAATCAGCTCACGCGCTTTCTCAAATCGATTGTCAGCGTCTTCGACATCCGTTGCCGACATGCTGGCTGATGAATCGAGCAAGAACACGAAGCGATCATTGTCGGTGGTCTCGCCACGGATGCCTGGACGCAGCAGCGCGAAAATAGCCAACAGTACAGCCAGGATTTGTAGCAGTAACAAAATGTTACGCCGGAGCCTTTGTAGCAAACTATTGACGTGCAAGTCTTCAATCGTTTGCGACCACAAAAACGTGCTGGGGACTTCGACCGCCTCGCGCCGCAATTTCAAAAAATAAAGCAACAAAATCGCAAATGGGATGATTCCCAATAGCCACCATTGCCAAGGAAAAAGTGTTGGCAGATAACTCATCGAACAACCCCTCGTTCGCGTAGGTACTGGGTGACGATTTTTTCCACCGAAGCGTCTGTGCGTACTGGCAAGTAGGCGATGCTACGCCGAGAACAAAATGTTTTGACCGAACCGATGAAGGCCTGGACTGTTTCTTTGTAGCGTTCCAAGACATATTTGTTGATTGTGATTTCGGTTGCGTCGCCGTCCTCGATATCAATCAGTTTGCGATCCCCACGCAGAGGAGGATCGATCTCTTCGGGCGACAACACGTGCATGACGAATACATCCATGCGGCGGCCAATCAACATTCGCAGCGCCGATTCGTAACCTTCTTTGTCCATCAAGTCAGTGATCAGGACAGCGATTCCTGTACCGCTATTGCGAAGCGAAAAATCTTTCACACCTTCATGAAGTGAAACGTTGTGCCCACTTTCAAGCGAATCCAGATACTGAAACATTTTCCACAAGCTGGCTCGCCCTCGTAAGACCGGCGCCCGTTTGCCTTCGGGGCCCAGCGCCGAAACGCTGACTCGGTCTGCTCTGCAGAGTCCAACGTAGCCCAGTGCCGCCGCCAACTGTTTTGCGATGTGCAGTTTGGTTGGGTCGCCAAAGTTCATGGATTCACTGGCATCGATCATCGCGTAAAAATGAAGATCTTCCTCTTCCTGAAAGAGTTTCAAAAACAGTTGATCCAATCGCGCGTACAGATTCCAATCGATCAAACGCAAGTCATCGCCCGGGACGTAGTTACGGAAATCCGCAAATTCGACACTCTGGCCTTTTCGTTTACTCCGGCGTTCGCCTTTCAGTCGGCCACGAAAGACCTTGCGGGACACCAGTTCCAGTCGCTCCAGGCGAGCAAGCAATTCGGGTGACAAAAGTGGCTGTGTATCAGTGGTGGTAGACATTCCTCCAGTTTACAGAACAAACCCACCGCCCGAGTACCCAATGTTGTTTTTGAGTCAGGAGTCTTTTGCGCTGCTGCGAAGCGGCAAACGGGTCATTTTCAGAAAATTGACAAAAACTTGTACGCCAAGAGGGTCCCAACGTCACTATTCCAATGTACAGCTACCATTTTAGCGGAATATTGACATGCGACTGACTCTCCGAACACTGCTGGCCTATCTCGACAACACACTGGAAGAGAAGGACGCCCAGGCTCTGCGCCAAAAGATTGCTGAGAGTGGTTTTGCGACCCAGCTGATCCAGAAAATCCGGGCTTCGTTGGCAAATCAGAACATGACTGCGCCGTCGCCTGATTCGGTGCACCCAATCGCTGAACCTAATGTTATTAGCGAGTATCTGGACAGCACTCTGACGGGTGAACAATGCGCGGAGATCGAGCGTGCTTGCTTGGAAGTGGAACCACATTTAGCAGAGGCTGCTGCCTGCCACCAAATTCTGACCATGGTGCTGGGGCAACCTGCGAGTATCTCCGACGATCTGCGGCAAAAGATCTACTTGATGCCTGATCAAGCGCACGACAAATCGGCCAGCAATGACATTTCATCGATTACGATTCCCAGCGAAGAAGCGATCGACATCGACGCGCCAGTTGAATCAGCTACCACTGCCGTGCCAGATACCAAACCGGTTCCACCACTGGGTCGCGACGACTCGGGCGTATCGGATGCTCCCTCGCGTATCCGCGAACTTGAATCGGCCAAGAAAAAACCAGCCGTCGCGGGCCGACGAAGCGACCGGTTGGCTGTCTCTGATGTTTACGATGGCCAAGTTCGGACGTCTCGCCTCACGCCTTGGCTAGTTTCATTGGGACTAGCTGGTGTTTTGCTATTTGCACTCGGAAAGATTTTTTGGGAACCGCTCTTCGGTGGAAAAAAGACTGCTAACCAAGACGAAATTGTTGGGTTGGGGCGCTATGGTATCGAGGATGGTGTACCTCTGAATCTACCAGAAGACGACGTGATGTCAGCTGGCGATAAAAAAACCACAGCCCCAGCATCAACCAACACCACCCCACCAGCAACGAACGATACACCGGCGCCCGCCGTGAATGCATCCGAGCCAGCGGAACCTTTGGTGACACCTGAAGTTGTCGAGCTTCCAGCTCCCGAGCCAGTCGCCGCTCCGGCGCCCGATCCAGTCGCTGCTCCAGCGCCTGATCCAGTCGCTGATCCAGTCGCTGATCCCGATATGGTCAAGCAAACCGATCCTGCTTCGCCAACCATCGTCGCTTCGCCCGATGTTCCGCCAAGCGTTCCGGCTCCAGCTGAATCACCGGATAAAAAAGCGGACATGATGCCGGCTCCGGCCGCCGATCCACCGCTTCCTACCGCAGTTGCCGCTCCAGCGCCCAGTGTTGACTCAAAAGTTGATCCAGGTCCGCCGGCTGCTAAGCCCATGATGGCTGACAAAGAAGCGGCAGCCACTTCGCTTGGCGAGAAGACATTGTTGGTGGCTCACCAAGCTTCCAATGGCAACTGGAATCGACTCAAAAAAGATGCTTCGATTCCAGCAGGAACACGATTGGTGAATGCTCCTGGTTTTCGTTCTCCAATCGATCCTGTTGCAGGACCAGGAGTTACTTTGGTTGGTGCAAGTGAAGTCGTGTTCGGCACCCCGGGCGCAGGTCCCATGGTCGATGTGAAGTACGGACGCGGAGTTTTAACCGCCAAAACAGCAGGCGATGTAGCAACCTTGGTCCTGCCAGAGACCAAAATGAAGATCAAATTCGCGGCTAAGGGCGATCAATTGGGCTACGAACTTCGCTATTCACGGCAGCCTGGTTTTGACCCGCAGCAACCAGAAAATCACAGTACGCTGGCTCGCGTTTTTTCGGCCTCCGGTGAAGTCGATCTCGAGATCGCTGGCAAGATGATGACTCTGAAGCCAAACGATTGTCTGATTCTGCGAGGGGCAAAAGCGCCCGAACCGGTGACGCTACCGCAACCTCTGGCGTGGGTGAAAGCGAACCCGAATGACGATTCGATCGAAGCCGAAGCTCGCAGCGGGCTGCTGGATTTGATTGCTGACCAACCCTCCGTTACGCTCGGACTTCATGAAGCGACTTCGTTTCGGCGCAGCGAGATCGGGGCACTTTCGGCACAGACGTTGTTGTTAATGGGACGCGGCCAAGTGTTCTTTGGTGGCGATGGTTTGCTTAGTAATCCAAAGCATCACTCACATTGGCAGCAGTACTTTGCCACACTTCGTTCCATGGTCGATCGTAACCCCGATAGTGCAACCCAAGTTCAAGTGGCGATCGCTGAAATGCAATCTGCCGATTTAGATGCGATCGCAAAATTGTTGACCGGTTTCAGCAACAAGCAATTGGAAGCCGGTGGCGATGCCAAGCTTGTTCAATGGTTGAATGCAGAGGCTTTGTCGGTACGCGTGATGGCGCTTGAGAACTTGCGAGAAATCACGGGCACAACCTTGTTCTTTCGACCGCAAGACACTTTGAAACGTCGTGAAATGGCTGCACGCAAATGGGAAGCCCGGCTCCGCAAAGGGGATATTCGGCGTGAGTCAATGGTAAAGTAGGATACTTACTTCGACTCACTAAAATTCCATCAGTGCAAGTTCACAACTGCTCGCCGCGGCTTGGGTGAACTAGCACCAATTGACTTCAATGGACGGCCCCAAATGTTTTCGATGATGATCAGGCTACCCAAAATTGTTCTTGCGATTGCAGTGTGTATTTTGATTCCGGCGATTGGAACCAGCGACGCTGCAGAACTGCCAAAACTGGGCGACCAACTGACGCAAGATCAGGTTGTCGCGTTTGCAAAACTGGCTCTGAAAGGGATGGACCAAGAGTATCCCAACAAGCCGTCAAACGTTGTTACCGACAAGGCCTCTGTTCGTTCACCGAAAGAAATGCACCCCGCATTTTATGGCTGTTTCGATTGGCATAGTGCATTGCACGGGCACTGGATGCTGATCCGAATTCTAAAGCAGTATCCAGACGTTCGTAACGCGGCCGAGATTCGCGCCAAACTAGACAAACACCTCACAGCCGACAATATTCAAAAAGAAGTCGAGTACTTTCAGGTCAAAGAGAACAAATCGTTCGAGCGCATGTATGGATGGGCCTGGACGTTTCGTCTGGCAGCTGAATTGCACACTTGGGACGATCCGCAGGGCAAAATATGGCGTGAAAACATTCGCCCGCTGGAAAACAAGATCGTCGAACTAACTGAAAGCTATTTGCCGCGACTATCGTTTCCGATTCGAACAGGCGTGCATCCCGATAGCGGATGGGCGCTGGGCCAAACCTTGGATTACGCCCGAACCGTTCAGAACAAGTCACTTGAGAAACTGGTCGTTAAACGCTGTCGTGACTTTTACTTTCGGGATAAAGACTACCCTGCTGCCTACGAACCCTCCGGCGAAGATTTCTTTTCCGCAGGACTGAACGAGGCCGATACGATGCGGCGCGTTCTCAGTAAAGAAGAATTCTCTACTTGGCTGGATCAGTTCTTTCCCGGATTGCGAAAGGCGAAAGTCGGTACTTTGCTAACGCCCGTGGAAGTCACTGACGTTACGGACGGAAAACTCGTTCATCTTGCCGGATTGGACTTGTCACGCGGATGGACTCTGCAAGGAATCGCTTCGGCGCTGGACGGTGACGACCCGCGAGCCAAAATCCTAAATCAAAGTGCCCGCGAACATGCAGCGATGGGTTACAAGTACGTGTTCAGCGGTCACTACGAAGGCGAGCACTGGTTGGCAACGTTCGCAATTTATCTGCACACCGAAGTCGGCGTCAAAAACTGACGCTCGCGATCAGGCGCTGACGCCAGCCATCGTTTTGGCAGGCCGCCAATCGACTAGATGGATTTCAACTTTGCGAAATCCATTGAACTCGTTGATGACTGGGCGATACGCAATCTCAATTGGGCCTTCGGTTGCGTTGAGTTCTTCGCACCAGTCCGCAGCACCAAAGGCTACGCCACGGACGACTTTGCTGCCTTGCTTCAGACGAACGGTTAAATGTCGTTCGCCCGCGCCCATCTTTCGAGATGGTTCGTGCAAGTAGACTTCGCGACTGATCAATACCGGCCGCGGGTTTCCAGCACCAAACGGAGCAATCATTTCCATTTGTTTGACCGTCTGCAAATTCAATTGTGCAAATGTCGATTCGGCGTCGATCCGAATTTCTGGCACGATCTCTTTGTCGGCCCACTGTTTGGCAACGGCTTCGCAAAAGTCGCCGCGAAACGCATCGATTTGTTTTTCGCTGATCGTGATTCCCGCAGCCGCTTTGTGCCCGCCGAATCGAATCAACCGGTCCTCGCACTCGCTGAGCGCTTCGTAGAGATTGACGTTCGTTCCGCCAACACGACCAGAACCGACCGCCGAGCCTCGACCGGCTGAGTCCAGCGAGCATACAAAAACGGGTTTCGCGTACTTTTCGGCCAATCGGCCCGCGACGACCCCGATCACACCCGCGTGCCATCCTACGCCACAAAGCACCAACGCTGCGTCGCCTTCGGGGTCAAATTCGTTCTTGGCCTGCTTGCTGGCAGCAAGCTGAACGCTGCGCTGTAAGCTGTCGCGATTCGCATTTAACTGTTCCATGTATTCGGCCAAAGCAACGGCGCGTTCGCCTGCTGGCATGGTTAGCAATTCGACGGCCAGCTGTGCTTGTCCTAGTCGACCTGCTGCGTTCAATCGCGGTGCGATCGTGAACCCAATGCTTTCGGTGTCCAGCGCACTTCGCTCATGAAGCTTCTTGATCTTCATTAGTTCAAGCAAACCTGGCAACGGCTCTGCTTTCAACATTCGCAAACCGTGGGCAACCAAAATTCGATTCTCGTCGACCAACGGAACCACATCAGCAACGGTACCGATAGCAGCAAGCGCCAGCGACTGCATCAGGTATCGACGTAGTTGCTCGGTAACTTTCTTGGATCCACAAATCTCTTGGCACAATGCCCAGGCGAGTTTGAATGCGACGCCCGCGCCACACAATTCACCGAATGGGTAGGCGGTGCCGGGAAGTCGCGGATGCACGATCGCGGCTGCATTGGGCAGCCGATCGGTAAACGTATGGTGGTCAGTGATGATCAGTGTCACGCCAAGTTCGATGCATAGTTCAGCGCATTGAACACTGGTGATGCCACAGTCAACGGAAACGATGACTTTCTTGCCACGATCGGCTAGGCGCCGGATGGCGGCTTCGTTCAGTCCGTAGCCTTCGTCCAATCGGTTTGGGATGTGGTAACTGACGTCCGCGTCTAACAGACGCAAACCGTTAACCAATATGGCGCTGCCTGTCATGCCGTCGCAGTCATAATCACCGTAGATGGCGATCGGTGTCTTTTCGCGAATAGCCTTGACCAGCAATTCAACTGCGGCCGGAATCCCAGGCAGTTCTAGTGGATCTCGGAGCCCAGTTAGCTTGGTGTCCAAAAATGTTTTGGCTTGCTCAGCATCGTAGATCCCACGCCCGACCAGGATCTGTGCAACGACCGGTGGAAAACCTGCTGATCGAGCCAGCGATTCCACTCGAGCCGAATCATGAGGCACAACACGCCAGACTCGTTGCATCCTTGACTCCAATTGACGTGAAGGTTGATCCAGTGGTTGTGATCAAAAAAGACGCCGGACCTATGATCCGGCGAAAGCATATTTTTTGGCGCTGCAGGCATCAAGCGATGCGATGTGAGCAGCCTGAAATGGACGGCCTGAAAATGGGCCGACCCGAGCACGATTGGGCCGAGCTACTTTTTCTTTTCGACGTGCCAGACGTGTTTACGCAGGCGCGGGCTGTATTTCTTCAGACGAAGTTTTTCACCACCGGGCTTTCGCTTCATGGTGTAGTTGTAATCGCCGGATTCTTCGCAGACCAAAAAGATGGTTTCTGCTTTCTTCTTGCTTTTGGCCATTTGGGCACTCAAATATCGATGATGGGAGCAACAATTGGTTCAATTGAGCCGCGAATTATTGCACGCTCAGTAGGTTCTGTACAAGTAGAAATCTGAGGCTAGAACGGCCAAACATTGGCTTTTTTGGCGATTTTTGGCCTCAAAAGCAAAAACGCGTCGCCTCAGGCGGCATTTCGTTTTTTCGGCGAACGCCGCTTTGTTGTAAAGCCATAGACGATGCCTTCGCGTTTCCGTTCGATTTGCTTGATCGCGTTGATGTTGCGTAGGACGTATGCGATTTGCTGGGCAACCCAGCGTGGGCGGTCAATGACGGTTGCTAAATCCGCGGTATTGAACCGTTTGGGTTTTCGTTTCCAGCCCAGCAATTTAACCAAGTCATTGGAGGTTCTGAATTCGTGGGTTTCGTCAATGGAAACAAGGTTCACATCGGCGACTTGAAACTTCTTTTTCCAGCGTTGACGGCGACTGCGCCGCTTGCCAGGCGGAGCTCGGAATTCTTCGACTTGGAGCAGTGGAACTTCGATGACCAGATTTGGATGCGGAAAAATTTTGGTGAAGTAGATCAGTTCTTCAAAGACATCCAAAACCGATCCTCGTTTGGGGCTCATGCGACTGGATGTCGGCGCTGCGCCAGGTTCGGTGACTTTCGAGATTCGTTTTCTGGCGATGACAGGTTTGACAATCCGGAGTTTGTGACGAGTTAACAATCGGCGCGTCTTGTCTTTGATCGCTGACAGGGATGCACACTGAATTTCGATCAGTTCATCATCGCGAATCGCATCGATACGAAAACTGCCGATGGTGACTTCCGTGTTGGATTCATCATCGGCATAAAGATGCTTGAGTTGTTGGTGGAGGGTTCGTTCCATCGCTGGATCTCCTGAGCGGTTTGGCCGTTACTCGGGTTCGATCCCAAAGTCGCGGATGGTTGAGAGTGTCACGAGTTCCAAACCCTTGGCCGCGAACGCTGCTTCGCCGCCAGCCAGTCGGTCGATGATTGCGATGACCTTTTCGACTTTGAGTCCAAACTGTACCGCAGCATCAACTGCTTTGATTGCGCTACCGCCGCTTGTGATAACGTCTTCCACGATCACAACGGATTGTCCTGGTTCAACAGGGCCTTCGACTTGTTTGCCAGTGCCGTGTCCCTTTGGCTCTTTACGAACCATGAACCCTTTCAATGGTAGGTCTCGCTGGCCAGCCAAGGTGACGATTGATGCGGTGATGGGGTCGGCACCGATTGCCATTCCGCCGACCGCCATCGGCATGGGGTCCATGGCTTGGATCAGTTCTAGCATTCCGGCTGCAATCAAGTTGGCACCTTGCGGGTGCAGTGTGATTTTGCGGCAGTCGAGATAGTACGAAGCTTTTTTTCCGCTTGCGAGCGTGAACTCGCCTCGTTGCAGTGCTTCGGCTTGCAGTAGATCTAGAAGGGCGTTGCGGTCAAATGCCATGAGTCGTTCCGTTCGTCGGTTATTGGTCAGCAAGTAGACCTACTGATTTTATCGACGAATGGTTACAGAAGAACCCTGGGTCAGAATGCCGTACAAATCGTCAGCGTAGTCACCAGCAAGGCTAATGCAGCCTTTGTCCGACGGCCGACTTGCGTGAGGACTGCCGTGAATACATAGCTGGCCGCCCAAATCGATCCAGATGTTTCCATAGGGATTGTTAGGATCATTGGGTGTCAGCTGAATCTGGCCCGAATAAAAGGGCCGTTCTGTGCTTTTGTCTTGAACGATGAACGACCCCGGTTTTGGCGTGGGCGCCGTTCCGGTGGCAATCGGAAAGCGTCCAGCGTAAAGGTCACCCAAGAACAAGGTTAGTTCTTTGCGAGTCAGGTCGACTTGTGCAGAAAACGGACCGCGAACAACCTTAAGCTCTGTGCCTGGCAAGATTGTCGTTGGGTCTTTCACGCCATTGACATTTGCCAACAGCGCCCAAGGTACATCGTAGTCAGCTGCGATGTCCTGCAATTTTTCACTTCGCCCGACACGGTGCGGTTGTGTCAGCAAATGACGTTTGGAGTAAATGACTTCTCTGGCCAGCGGATCCAAGCGAGCCAAAAGCTGCGATCGTTCTTGTTCGGTGATGTTTGGCGTGTTGTAAAACAGGCTCAACGTGGCAAGTGCCTCACGCAGTTGATCGTTGTTGTACTGCCGATCTGCGGTTGCGATCGCATTGGAGAGCCCAAGGTTTGCGGAAGGAGTAACCGCACCTGCTTGGGTGACCGACGGCGGATCCGAAACTGTTGGCAATGCAGGCAGTGTGACGCCACCAGGTGTTGGTGGGGTTGGTGGATTTACAAACTGATTCACCCGTGGCTTGGATTCAAACCCTGCAGGCATTCCCATTGGGTTGGGAACCTGGAACGTTGATCCAGTCGAGGCATAGCTGCTTGGTGCATTTGGCATCACTGATGATGCTTGTCCAGACGCGGAGGGCAACTTGGTCGGCGCCGAAGGTGTTTGGCTACTAGCGAGATCTGCTGGCTGTGAAAATGTTGCCGGTGGAACATCGGGCAACGGTGCCGTAGGTTGTGGAGATTGCAACGGTTCCAATGTCATGCTCGGAACAGGTGAATCGCCAATTGCAGCATTAAGGCTAGCCATCGATGGTGCAACAGGATTGGATTCCGGCGCATTGAACCCCATCGACTCCGGCAAAGATTGCTCAACCCCTACGACGTCATTAGTGGAAATCATTGATTCTGGAGTTCCCGTATCGGTACCCAAATCCATCTCGCCAATAGCGATCAGATCTTGGGTGTATTCTTCGGGAACAGGCTCGGGTGGTGTCGTCAGAGTAATGTACGACTGGTACATGATTGTAATGACGAACACGACCACAGCTGCGGTTTTCACAGTTTGCACGATAGTCCTCCGTGACGGATTCGCGCCAGCATGAAATTTCTAATTCTTTTGAAGGCTAGCGAAATATCGCGGTAGCCTGCCAGACCACTTTTGCAAATCTTGAAAAATGGGATGAAGACTTGCTGATTGGGTTTTCGTTCACGTTCGCTGCGTGCATTCAA
>CAYNNP010000107.1:17943-21154 GCA_964398215.1 uncultured Pirellulaceae bacterium
ATGGGATGAAGACTTGCTGATTGGGTTTTCGTTCACGTTCGCTGCGTGCATTCAATTGACCAATCCTTCGGTTCTGGTAATCGTATCCACGCGAGGTTGTCGCATGGCAAGGATCCGTTTGCTGTCTAAAAATTCAATAGGCCACCAAGCGATAGGCCATGAGCCCAATAATCGCTTTCGTTGAAACGGAATCGTGGCCGGAGTGGTCCCGCAAACGGATCGACCTCGGGTGCGACTAGGTTGGGGTTCAGATCTAAATCGATTTGGTCACCCGCTCGAACAACGTTGGGGAAATACAACGCTGAATAGCCAGCGGTCGCAGACAGGCGAGGCGTGATTTGAATTCCAAGCTTGAAACCGATCTCAGGTATCATCATGAATTCATCGCGCTGAAAACGCCCAATGTTTGATCGTTGCGCTAGCAATCCGCCGGTGAAGCGATCTGTCAATCCAGCTTCGGTGATATCGGTATATCCATTGATCAGAACCTCCTGATCATTGTTGCCAACGGCTACTCGCAATGTTGATTCCAGGTAACCGCGCTGGAAACTTGCACGGTGAATCAAACCCAATTGCAAACCATTGAATTGATTTTTGGTGTTGAACTGATCTCGCAATCCAATGGTCCCCGGAGCGGCAGGCAACAGCGAGGTAATGTTTTCACGAATGTCTAACTGATCCTCCAATTGGAGGTAGCGATAACCCAAAATCCAATCGATTCGATCTTGTTGCTGGCAATTGCAGTTGCCATGCGTTGGACAAAGCGCCGCGCGAATGTTCACGATTGCCGATTGCAAGCTTGTTTCTGCATCGATCGCGATCGACCCTGCTGCAAGATTTGGAAAGGAAACCAGCTGTGCGGTTTCTCTGCCAGCGACAATGTCAAAAAACGGACGTCCCAGGATAGTCGTGCCATCGCTGCTTCCGCGAAACTGATCGTCTTGGTCAGCCAGCCGAAAGTACTCGCCTTCGATTGCAAATGTTTGTTGTGGGGTAACCCAAAACCCAATGTTCCCACGAAACCCGTTGGCAGTTCCACCACCAAGTTCTCCATTTCCAAACAGAACGTTGGTTCCCGTCCCGCCTAAGAAAGCGGCTTCGTTTTGCGGGGTTCCAGCGGGGCTGGAAGTGACCAAGGGCGGCACATCCATGCCATCGACGTCCCACAGCAACCATTCCGCAGAAATCCAACCGCGATTTGGATTGACATTGCGATTCGCAAAAATATTGCTCAGTGGACGGATCTTTCGGTTACGCAACAGGGCGGCGTTTTGCACCGAACCAGGATCGCCACCCAGAATCCAATCGCCACCAAAACCACTAGCCAAACTTCCTGGCATGATCGCGTAGGGATCGCTCTGTGATTGATTCGCCAGCGCAACAGGGACGTACGCAGCTTGCTGAGCTTTGGCCGAGCAAACGGCAAAAGCACAGGCAATGGCTAGCAGCAATAGCCGGCAAACGTGCAATGAAGTACTCCGAAAATGATTCTTGAAAAATTCGATTTTTCGCTAAAGTTCGTGGAAAGTCCAAAAATGAAGCTTCCGCGTCAAGACGAATGGAAGGGATTTGATTGCGACCTAAAGCGTGAAACATGCACGGTGCGTCATTATGTGTTGGCAACTTGGCCGTGAAACTGACTTGCCGAATCGGAACACTTTAATGATCCTGGTAAGTTGTTTTTACTGATCAATTTTCAATTCAGGCCCTCAAAGGAACCCAGAATGCGTCCTGTCGTTTACGGTATTACTGTTTTAGCTGCTGTCGGAATCATGATTGGCATCGTGATGGTGCCCGATTCCAATGTCACCGATTCGACTGGATCAACGAATCCAGTGGCCAACGTGATGTCGGCCCCTGGTACATTGAAAATCAACGTGCCCGATATGCACTGCGCAGTCATGTGCTATCCGAAAGTCAAAAAGGCGCTGGAGGCTCAGGAAAATATTGCCAGCGTAGAATTGGCTGAACAAAAAGAAGAAGGCATCATCGACACACCCCATGTCGTCATCAACTATCGAGCGGGTTTCAATTTGAACACCGCGCTGACGTCTTTGGAAAAGAACGAGTTCAAGAACAACGAACTGGTTCAATAGTCAAAACCATTTGCGATATGAAAACAGCAAGCCCAGATAGATCCGGTGTGATGCTGATCGGTCATGGCACACGTGACCAACAAGGAACTGACGAATTCTTTCAGCTTGGCGAGATCCTCACCAAGCTTCTTTCGCCAACACCAGTGGTTGCCTGCCTGTTGGAGTTTCAGGAACCCACCATTCCGCAAGCATGGCAGACGCTGGTCGAACAAGGCGTTGAACACATTCACGTCGCGCCGTTGCTGCTGTTTGCCGCCGGTCATGCCAAGCAAGATATTCCGGCGCTGATTCAAAAATGCCAATCCTCGACACCTACGATTTCGTTCGATCAATCTCGGCCGATTTCGCGTCATTTGGATCTTGTCAAACTCGTTCAGCAACGAATCCAAGAGCAATTGGACGCAAACATCCAGCCCGATGAGACCGCGCTGTTGATGGTCGGGCGCGGCAGTCATGACCCATGCGCCTCGGCGGATATGAAGGTGTTGACGGAAGTGATTCGGCGGCGATTTGATTTTGTTAAAACTCGGACGGCTTACTACGCAATGGCTCAGCCAGCACTGAAAGAAGTATTGATCGAAATGGCACAAGACTCTTCCACCAAAACGGTCATCGTCCAGCCGCATCTTTTATTCCATGGGCGACTGTACGAAGCCATCGGGCGGATTGTCAGCGAAGTTGCAGCAGAATACTCCAACAAGAAATTCGTGCTTTCGAGTTACCTAGGCCCCAACATCCACATCGCCAATAGCATTGCCGCGCGGACATATTCCAGTAGGTGAATACGGGTTCAACAAAATTGAGTATCGACGCTCCAGAATCTGCGAGAGTGGCGACGAAGGCCATCGCCATTGAGTATCGGAGAGATTCGTGCTCATCACCGCGGCCACCTTGAGAGTGGGCCGTCGTGAATTCTAGGTCTAGATGCTTAAGAAACGTTTCGAGCTAATCCGTGCTTGCATCAGTCGCCGAAATTTCGGTGGCGTCTGCATAATCTCTTTCCCCTATTAGCACCAAACCAAATATTGATGGCCTGAAAGGTTGTGAATCTTTAGGCCGGAGGCCGGCACAACCCTAGCTGGTGGCGTCAGCCACCAGACAGAATCAGAACTGAA
>CAYNNP010000108.1:0-21137 GCA_964398215.1 uncultured Pirellulaceae bacterium
GCTGTCCAGCTAGGCAAGTGATAGATCGCAGCTAACGCAAATGCGTTTGTCATGGTGTGGTAAGTTAAGTCCAAGTCCAATCACAACCTAAATCACTCATGACCTTCAAAATTCTCGACTGCTCGATTTTGGCCTGTCTGTGTCTGGTCGCAACCCTGCGATGGCTGGGCTGGTCAACAAAAACCAGTGGATCTTGTCACGAATTCGGATTGAACACGTTTTCATTGGGTCGATATCGCTCCGAAGCCAACCAATAACTGAAACCAAAGAAATGAATCGAATCCCTGCCGCACGCGTTGTCTTGATTCTCTTCCTGGGCCTCGCTTCCTTCGTAGATCTCTATCATGACCGAATTCTGACGTGGATGGATCCAGAAATGATGGACATTTATCACCAACATCAGAAGGACTTTGATGGTGCCTTGGTCTTGGACTGGAGATTCCCGTTTACAGGAAATTTATTTGACGAGGACTTTGGTCAGCCCAAAGACAGATCCGCCGCTACGACAGGCAACGTTTTGAGCGCGTTGCAGTTGGCGGCGTACCTCGACCAGCCCACGATCAAGGGTTGCTTCATTCGTTATCTACTCGTCGACATTGCTCCCCAGAGTTATGGATCACTGACCCAATGGGCAACGTGGCGAGCATGGTGGAAATCAACCTGCTTCAGTGGTGGCATCGCCAAAGCAATGTTCATTGTCGCGTTGTACGGCTGCCTTATTTCCACAGCCTACCGTTGGGTTCGCAATGACTGGGAACCTGTTGAAGATGACGTTCATCCAAGTGCGACTCTGACTACTTTCAGCGGAATTGTATTCTGCTGGGGCCTGATCGCGGTCCCTTTTATCCTGCCGGGACTGGATTGGCTCAATGAGACGGTGCGTTATGTCTTCCCTGGCATCATTGTTTTGCTTTGGTTGATCATTTGGTTCTTCGTCCGAGCGATTGTCTTCCTAATCCAATTCATTGGGATCACTCTGATTGGGACGCTGATTTTGGCGATCACCTCACCGCTACTCATTCTGCATGGCTACGTCCAGATGGCACTCGGAGGATAGTTGCAGCTTTTCGCCTTTCGAATTTTTCATTCACCTTATCATTCCCATTCCGCCATCTATTGAGGGCCAACGTTGACTCGCTTTTTTGTCTACCTATTTCTGCTGTCGGTATGGTTGACTGACATGAATTCCGCGACTTTGGTGCATTGGATTGCTCCAGACTTTGTCGAACGATCCGATGCACTTGCTGGCAAGTTGGAAGCGATCGATCAGATGACGTTCGGGGATATGCTCAACTACGTCGAGGAAGATGAACCAAGTCGCATCGTTGACGTCGGGATCGAAATGCTGGCACTGAATAAAGAGTTCTTTGCATGGAATTTTCGTAGCGGAGCGATTCGCTTTCTACTTACCCCGGTTTCCCCAACCGCTCATGGATCGCTACGCGATTCGACCACCTGGAGGAAGTGGTTCAATACTGCAACCACGATGGTCGGCGTCGGCAAGACCATCTTGATCGCCAGCTTCTACTTTGCTCTCCCTTTTTCACTTATGGATCTCTGTTCCTTATTTCGCCGATCGAAGGAAGAAACTGACATGCAGGGCGTTTGCGTCCCCCCGTGCTACGGAATCGCATATGCCGTTATAGGATCTGTCATTTTCCCAATTGTCACTTGGCTCTACAGTGCCACCGACTCGATTGGTTCACCAGGCTGGCGGATGGCTGCCTTGGCCGTGGCCTGGATCATTCGACTGCTTGCTGGGCTGGTAAATACTCTTGCAGCAAAGCTTGTAGGTACGTTGATCCTGTGCGTTGCACTTCCATTCTCGCTAGTCCACGCAGGAGTTGGCTGGCTGATCGCAGCCGCCTTGTAACGGGGCTCGTCCGATCTAAAGCGCACCAGAGAGGTGCGATTGTAAATCGCCTTGATTGACGATGAAGGGCAGCAACTTCGCAGGATTTGGTGTCACGAAATTGTCGGTCACCGTTCTCACTTGGCAAGTTAAGTCCGGCACAATCCAATCAAGATCGACCGATCCTTGATCTCGAAACTGGGGCGTGAAGCCGCAGACTAATCAGCCACGAGCGTTTTTGTTCGATTAACCGATAGGCGCAGGCGAGTACGCCTGCGGTTGACCGTGAAAAGATCAATTAACAAGACTCCAAGACTTGGGCTGCAATGGCCGAATTCTTGACGACGAGCTACCTACCACGGACCAGACGTTGATCTACGAGAACAGCTTGTCGATCACTTTGCCGTCGCGAACCAAGGTGATGGGCCGTCCGGTTGATGTGTCGTATTCGAGCGTTGGGTCGATTCCCAAGTTGTAATAGAAACTTGCCGCAACGTCGTCGGGCGATATTCCTTCGTGCTTTGGTCCGGCTGCTTTCTCGTCGCTCTCGCCGATCACTTGACCACCCTTCACGCCGCCACCAGCCATCAGCATGAACATGCAGCGTGGATAGTGATCACGGCCGCCTTCAGCTGACCGAGAGTTAATTTTTGGTGTTCGGCCAAACTCGCCCGTAACGTAAACGGCCGTGGATTCCAGTAAACCACGTTGCTCCAAACCTACCAGCAGACCACTAAGACCAGCATCTAACTTTGGCAAGTTGTTGGTCTTCAATTTGGTCCAGTTGTCTTGGTGCGTATCCCAACCACCCAACTGAACACTCACCAGGCTGACTCCTGATTCGACCAAACGCATCGCAAGCATACAGCTTTGGCCAAACGACTCCTCGCCAAACTGCTTGGCAAAACTCTCTGGTTCTTTGCTGATGTCGAACGCTTTACGGGCGCGTGGCGATGTGATCATTGAATAGGCTTGGTCACCAAATTTGTCCAAACCGTCAAGCAATTGGTCATTCTCTTCTAACTGAGCGAATCGACGATCCAGTTTCTTTAGCAAACTCTGGCGGCGAGTCACTTCGTCGACACCAATGCCACCTGCAAGCGAAATTCCGCGAACACTAAATGGTTGACCGAATTGCGGTGACGCATTCGTTTCCAGTGCCGCATGACGAATCCCCAAGAACCCAGCACCGTGGCCTGAGCGTGGCACCGCTACATGAGATGGAATATCTCTCTGCGCGGCACGTTCTTTTGCCATCACCGCGCCGTAGCTTGGGTACTCCAGTGCTGGAATCGGCTTGCTGCCAGTATTGACATACTCGCGCCCCAGTCGGTGCGCTGCCAAGGTATGACTGACGCCGCGAAGAATCACAAACTTGTCCATGCACTTTGCAAGTTTTGGTAAGTGCTCGGAGATTTGGATTCCAGGTACGTTGGTTTGGATCGGATTGAACGAACCTCGTACTTCTCCTGGAGCGTTCGGCTTGAGGTCAAATGTATCCATGTGCGATGGACCACCATTGAGCTCGATAAAGATCGCACGCTTGGCACGCCCCTCAGCGACTTGACCGGCAGCGGCCATCTGGTTGTAAGTACTGAGCGTAAGCCCACCGACACTTAATGCGCCAACTTTCAGCATATCGCGGCGTCGAACGCCATCGCAGGTCTTATGAATGTTCATGACTATATCTCGAAAGGTAGGTGAAATTTGGTGGGATGTTTTTAGTGAGAGATAATGAATTCTTTGGTGTTTACCAACGCCCACAGGAGCGATTCAAAACCTGCTGCTTGTGTGTTGGAATCTTTGATGAAAGTCAGAGAAATCTGTTTCTCTTCATCGTCTGGGAATCGACTCAATGTTCGCAGGTACAAATCGTCAACTAACTGCTCAACCGATTTGCTGGTGACGCCCAAACCGGACTTCTTGACCTTGCGGTCCAGGTCGGCCTTCAACCAAGCATTCGGGTTTTTCAACAAATCCTTGAGCGGCGGAATTGTATAGCCCAGTTTTGCCATACGCTTCGTCGCGTTTTTATATTGCTTCTGCATTGAGTCAACTGACTTCTTGCGTCGCTCTTTAGGGATCTTGTTGACCGCGTTAATGCGACTGACGATCTGTTTGCGAAGCTGAATCGCTTGACGTTCCATCCCGGCCTGCTTTGCATCAAACGCTCCTCGAGGCCCTGGAACACCCAGCGACTGACAAGCTTGTGCAACCCAACCAGTTTTGTCTCCAAGACGCTTGTGCATCTCCGAATCATTTCGCAAGTAAACTGACTGCAACAGGCTAGGTGAATCGCTGCGGTCACAATCGCAATTTGTTTCACGAATGGACTGACCGAAAACTTGCAATGCATAGTCGCCGCGATTTTTATTTCGCGCCTTTCCGTCAGCGATCGCCATTGTGTCCACGTTCGACCGGACCTGAGTTGCGTTTTGGTCGGAACCTGTCGCCAAGACCACTGAATCGTAAACGACTTCAGCAGGCAACCGACGAGGGATGTGATGCGAAAAGTTCGTGCGATCCATTTTGTTCGACGAATTCGTATCTGCACTTCGCTGATAGGCATCGCTGAAAATGATCTCGCGATGCAACCACTTCAGGTCAAAGTCATGCTTGACAAACTCGACAGCTAAATAGTCCAGCAATTCAGCATTGCTAGGTGGGTTCGCCAAGTTCATATCATCAGTCGGGTTGACGATTCCAATGCCGAAATAGTTACTCCACACACGATTGACAATCGCTTTCGCAAAGTAGGGATTGCCTGGGCTTCGCAACCACTTCATCAGTGCAGGCCGAGGATCTTTATCCAGCTGCATTTTTTCGCCACCCAAAATCGTTCCCGATGGAATATTCAGTGGTGGAACTTTGCGTCCTTTCTTTTTGGCCGCTGCCCGAGCCTTTTTCGCTTTGGCACTAACACTACGCGTGTTGACGAGCAACTCGCCAAACGGCAAAACCTTGTTTTCCTTTGCTGCGGCATAGACGGCTTTGCGAAGTTCACCACCACGAAGTTTCTTTCCGTCGGTGATCGCCGCAAGTAGTTTCTCCCGCGTGGATTTCGCATCGGGTTGCACATTGTTTTGGTTGTATCGCATCGGGGCGAAGAGTTTAGAAAACTCCTCGAAGTCATTTTTTGACCACTGGTCAAATGGATGCTTGTGACACTGAGCACACTCAATGCGAACACCTAGGAAAGTGTAGGCAAACCCAATAGCACGTTCTTCCGGTTTGGCAAAGTTACGGCGAGCCCAATAAAGCGGCATGCCTTCACGCTTTGCAAACTCAGTTTCATTGCCGGGTTTGCACGCACTGGTCATGCTCTTGCAATAATCAATGTAGCTTTCGCCATCGTCACGACTCTTGGCGGTAACAATGCCCTCGATGATTTCGTCATAGGGCATGTTCTGCTCAAGACGCAAGCGAAGCCACTCATGCCAAATCTTTGTCCCTGCACCGCGGACAGGCAATGCATTATTCAGTTGTTCTTCACTGTTGCCGGTCCAATCAGAAAAGCGAGTTGCCCACCAAGCCGAGTAGCCTGGCGAAGCGAGTAATTCCTCGACCAATTCGTTGCGTTTATCAGGAGACCGATCGGCCAAGAATGCTCGGACTCGCTCGCCCGTGGGCAAAATGCCGGTGATATCCAGCGACGCACGGCGAATGAATTCACTATCAGTGCAAAGGTCCGACGGACGAACACCCAGCTTTTGAAGTTTGTTTTGGATCAGTTGATCAACGATTTTGCTTGTAGCCTGCGGTGTTGTTTTGGGCCCCATTGGTCGCATGACAGGCACGGGAACAACCGCTTTGTCATAGTAAACCACGACGTGCGTATCGCCTTGTTCACCCGATTTGACCAAGCCATTTTCGTCAACAACGGCGACGGCATCGTTGTTGCTGCTGAACCGGCAAAGCTCGGTTACGTCCTCGACGGTACCGTCTTCCCACTTCGCAAGCACTTGCAAATCGATGTTTTGGTCATCCGATTTGAAAACGATTTCGCTGGGCAAGACCTCCAGCTCAGTCAGTTTTAGAAGCTTTTTGTCGTTGTACTTCGCTCCGTTTTCCACCCATCGGCGAAGCACATGGTGTTGCCAGCTTCCCACGTCGAACCGTTTGCCACCTTCGTGCATGTCCGCATCGCTTGGCTTTGCAAGAATCAAGCTTTCGTCGATATCGTCCAAATCGACACGGCCGCTGTTTTCTTCCCACATCGCGTCGCGGTCAGCTTTGAAATCGTATCCGAACAACGAAAGCTGAAATCCACCGCGACCTTGGAATGAACCATGGCATGCTCGGCCATTACATCCCAGTCGGCCCAGCAAAGGCACAACGTGCTTTTGGAAATCGGGCGTGGCTTTGGTGTCCGACTTTGCAAATCGTTCACTCAGCTTGGTGATCGCTCCAGATTTCTTGCTGGACGAGTCTGCTGGGGTCGGATTCGGGTCCGCAAGCGCAAAACCGGCTAGCAGACAACCGATGGTGAACCCAATCAGGGCTTTCGGAATTCGGAAAGAAGTGTTGGTCATTTTCATCATGAACGTTGTAGGTGGGAAACGTTGAAAACGAGTCTAGGTGGGAGAGGAAGATTATTTTCGCTTGTTCGGCTTGGGCGATTTAGCTTTCGCATCCGTCGCTTTTTTACCGGGTGGGTTCAAATAGCTAGCGTAGCTTTTTTCGATTCTTGATTGACGATTCGATTGAGTAGTCGCCAACCGCTTTTCGGCAGACTCAAGTTGCTGTTGAGTCTTTTTAAGGCGTTCTTTCAAGATACGAACGTTGTATTCGGACCGCCCAACATCCGCAGCATGCAATCGTTCGATCGCCTTTCGTAATTGTTGGCGGTCAGATTCGTTATCGCGGACTTTGACTTTCGCTGCAAAAATCTTGACATTGGTTTGAGCCTTCAAGTGTTCAAGCTCAACCTCGAAATACTGTTCGTCTCGATTCTTTGCAGCTTGCAACTTACGAGCCGATTTGGCCAGGTCTCTGATCGCCATCGCATACTGACGTGGGCTGTCTTTGCGCAATCGCTCGATCAGGTTTTTGAGTTCTGGCAAGTGCGAATCAACCAGCGCACTGGCAAGCTCCTGTTGATCAGGATCGATCTTGGGTGCTGCTGCCTTTTTCTTGCCATTTGCCTGCGCAACTGACTTTGTATTGGCTGCACTGCATTGATTCATGCCGGCCAGCAAACAAGCGCCTATCATTATTGACCGCAACAAATAACCTCTAACCATCGATCGACTCCGCTTCTACTGCCGCCATCAACCAAGTCATTGAGTTTTCGTCGCTGGCCAGATCATTCTCCAAGTCCAGCTCGACCACAGCATCATCCATTTCAATCGAGTCAAGCGATTCTGCTGGACCTACACTCAACCAAGCCTGCGCGATCCGAAGATCTTCGGTGTCACTGTGATCGCCGGGATTCGTGTTGTTAGTTTGGGTGTTCACAAAAACGAAAAGAAAACAGGCCGCCGCCGCAACAGCAAGCACGCCCGCATAACGATAAAAACCTTGCGATGAACCTTCGTTCGTTGCAGAGCGGAATCCAGCGTCAACAGTGACAGGCTGAACCTTGGCAGCTTCTTTGGCATTCGCTGAACAAGCCTGCGAAAGACAGTAAACCAATTCCGACTGCCGAGCGAGCTCTTGCGACAATTCTTTGTTGGTCGACAACTGTTGTTCAAATGCGTCCACATCCGCCGGTGGCATATCGCCCAACAAGTACAGCACACACCGCTCGGTGTGTTCGTTAGAGTTGCTGGGATGATTCAGTTTTTGTGTCATAATTCGGTTGGTTCAATAATCAGTTTTAACTTCGACATCGCCCGTCGCATCGTGGTCAATGCTGTGCCCAACGGGATCTCAAGTTGATCCGCAATTTGTTGAAACGTCAGATTCTCGTGAATTCTTAGTCGAATGATCTCTTGTGATTGTTGTGGTAGTTGACTGATCGCCGCTCGCAGCGTTTCCGTCATTTCATCCTGGATAATTTTGCCACTTGCATCGCTTCTGACAACTTCGTCAACGTTGCTGGCTTGTTTCTCCATGATCCGGTCCGTTGTGGCCTTCCGTCGCCACATCCTAGCGGACTCATTCGCTGCGACGCGAAATAGCCAAGCACGCCGGGCAGCTGGTGAGACCTGTTCTCCTTTTTCAAGCATCTTGATCCAGACGACTTGAATACAGTCCTCGACATCTGCCTCCTGGCCTAACCGTCCTCGCAAAAATGCCCGAAGCCCATTCTCACATCCATCAAAAACCTGCCGCCAAGTAGGTGGATCGGGATCAGGACGTGAATTTGTACTTTCGGGAGTCATTTCCGCTCTGGAGACTAGATGCGCGATGTGTCTGCGTTATTTCGACAGTTTCACAATTTTTCTGGAGCCTCGATAACTCTCAAAACATCGTATTTTAGCCTCTGGGGCGTTGCCCCATGGCTGCCCATCAGGTCTGCTTTGCCTGCATTTTCCAATAATCGCTACAAGGAATCAGCAACGGCGGAACAAATGGCCTCGAATCAGAAAAAGACATGGATTGGGTTTGATCTTGGTGGTACCAAAATGCTGTCCGTTGCCTATGGCAGCGACTGGAAAGAAATTGGACGGCGTCGACGCAAGACGCGAGGACGATCTGATGACGGGATTCAGCGAATTGCATCGACAATTGACCGTTTGTTGGACGAAAACAAAATCAACAAGTCTGATATTGCGGGCATCGGAATCGGTTGCCCAGGCCCAATCGATTTAAAAAAAGGTCGCTTGCTAAACACGCCCAATCTTGGCTGGAAGGATGTCGAAGTCCGCGACGTCCTGACAAAACGCTTTGACTGCCCAGTCGTTGTATTGAACGATGTCGACGCTGGAGTTTATGGCGAGTACCAATTTGGGGCTGCCAAAGACTCTCGCTGCGTGGTTGGTATTTTTCCCGGCACCGGTGTCGGTGGTGGGTGTGTCTACGAAGGAAACATTTTGCAGGGCGCCGGAATTAGCTGCATGGAGATCGGCCATGTGCGAATCAGCGGCAGCAGCAAATCCAGCGGCTCGGCATTCCCTGGTTCGCTGGAAGCCGAAGCGAGCCGATTGACGATCGCCGCCGAAGCTGCCAAAGCGGCCCACCGTGGTGACGCACCGTATCTTTTCAAAGAGACTGGGACTGACCTAGCAAACATCCGAAGCGGCGCTCTGGCTGCTTCGATCGAACACGGCGACAAGGTCGTAGAACGCTTGGTCGAAGAAGCTGCGGTCACCGTCGGATACGCAGTCGCCAACGTAGTCCACATGCTCGCGCCTGACAAAATCGTTCTTGGTGGTGGTCTGATCGAAGCCATGGAGGACCTGTTTATCACAACCGTCCGAAAAGTTGCACGCAAAAACGTGATGCCTGTCTACCACGACCACTTTGATGTCGTTGCCGCAAAACTAGGCGATGACGCTGGAGTCAAAGGCGCTGCCGCCTGGGCGAAACAAAAAATAGAAAGCTAGCTTGCGCCATCACCAATTTCACTTACCCGTTTGATCGACAAAAACGGCTTCGTGCGCATGATCTGTAGAACCCGCAGAACAAGTTGGTTCACCGAAAACTACGCGCTGCTGAATCCATACTGCATTTCTTGCCCGACTCATGTCTCTTTCATAAGCCGTATGACTGCTGCAGGGAGATATCGTAGTTTGTAATCCTTTGGATTCTTTTTGTCGATTTTTTCTGCCAATGCGTTCTCATGTGCTTCGTGACATAGCCTTTAACGAGGCTGTGATTTGTCTCCTCTCTTGGATGTAAAAAACGCATCCAAAAACACAGACAAAGTCAAATTGGGACAAGATCAAAAGCGAGCGAAGCATGCGTAAAAAAAGAAAGTCAAACCGAATCAGAAAACAGAACCGTCGCCGCTTGCTGCGAGCAGAATCACTAGAAAACCGTCGATTGCTAGCTGCCGACTTTGAACTGCATGTTCAAGTTGTCCAAGTCTGCGACGACGCTGGATCAAACTGTGCCGCATTGGGGCCTAGTGGTGATACGAACCCAGCGTCTCCCAACGAATACCTGTACGAATCGCAAGTCAACGACATTTTTGCACTCGCTGGAATCGAAGTTAATTTTTCGATCGTAACCTGGAACAATACTGCCGCAACGCAATTGTCAAACACAGAACTAAACGATCTGTTTAACGACACATGGAGCGTTGGCACAGCGCCTCCGGCAGTCGTTGACGGGCTTCAGTTCTTCTTCACATCGGACCACCCCGGAACAGGCTATGACCCCGCTGTGCCTGGCTCCGGCTGGGTAGCCAATCCACTGCCCGACCCAAACTTTTTTGCTAGAAACGCTGGAATCGCGGAATTGGGAATCATGGACCCGATGCTCCTCACCAATGGTCGCGGAGTCATGGCCAACGAAGGCTTTGCAGCGGACTCGATTTCAGGAACCTTGCCGCATGAGATTGCTCATGGCCTGGGATTGCGTCACATCGGTGATCCCGAAGCTACCGGCACAGTAAACGATCCGATAGTGTCGCTTCCTGACACCGAACCCAATCTACTGTGGGAGACCGGCGACGGTCCTGCCTATAACTTTAGCCTCACAGTTGTCGAAAACAACAACCTGGTGCAATCGCAGATTGACGCCATGATCGCCAATGGGACTAACTTAAATTTTGACCCTGACGGGAACGGCGAAGCCCCTTTAAAAGCAATTGTTCCGACCTTTACGGTCACCGTTTCAGATGACGAACTTGATTCGACATCGCCGACTGCAACCATCGCAGACTTCGGCGGTGAAAACGACTTGAGTTTACGAGAAGCGATCGTCCTTGCCAATCAAGATGCTGATGAGCATCGAATCGAATTCAACATCCCTGGCAGCGGCAATCAAATCATCTCGCTAACTTCTCCTCTGCCGGCCCTGTCAACGACGATCGTGATCGACGCCAAGACGCAATCGGGTTACACCGAAGTCCCTGTTGTTGGGATCGACGGGTCGTCCGCAGGAGCTTCTGCCGCAGGATTCCAAATCACTGCCGACAACGTTGTAATCGAAGGCTTGGCAATCTATGGCTTCAGCCGCGACGGAGTGGAAATACGAGGCGACAGTGCGACGTTGCGTGAAAACCATATCGGCTTGAATCTCTCTGAAGTCGCAATGGGCAATTTCAACGGTGTCAGAATCGTTGCCTCAGAGTTCAATGTTCTCGATAAAAATGTGATCAGCGGAAACAATCGCTCAGGGGTCTTTGTCAGCAGTGCGGAAACCGGCGGAAACACATTCATCAATAACAAGATCGGAACCAACTCGGACGGCGATTCTGAACGGCCAAATGCAACAGATGGCTTGACGCTTTTCGCAGCCAACAACACCGTCGGGACGCCGGGTGCCGGCAATTTGATCAGCGGCAACGATCGCTCAGGAATCTATCTGCACATCGCTGGACGCGGTGGCAATACAGTCCAAGGCAATATCATCGGCCTCGATATCACGGGCACCACTGAGATTCCAAATTTGTATGGCCTGCACATTCGCAATCAAGAAAACATCATTGGTGGCGCCGACACCGATCAAAATAACGCAATCAGTGGAAACGATAGTCACGGCATCGTGCTTTCATCGTCCAGCGCCTATGGCAACGACATCAAAGGAAACTTGATTGGAACTGATTTGACGGGCAATACGGCGATTGGAAACTTTGATGGAATACACATTGTCAATTCTCCCAATAACACCATTGGCGGTACCGGCGCCAACGAAGCCAACGTGATCAGCGGTAATGATCAACGCGGCATCTTCATGGTCAATGCAGGCACCACTGGCAATAACATCAATGGCAACCGCATCGGAGTAGGTCCCGATGGAACAACGACCGTGCCGAACAACGGAAGCGGCATTCGAATCGCTCAAGGTCCATCAAACAACACCATTTACGCCAACATCATTTCCGGAAACAATTTTGGTGGGGTCACGATCGATTCAGCTAACAGCACCGGCAACGATATTTTGTTCAACGCGATCGGCACTGATGCAACCGGAACTATCGCGTTGCACAATGGCAACCGCGGCGCCGTACGTGTGCTAGCGCCCGACACGACCGTCCAAGGCAACTACATCTCTGACGATGCACATGGTGTCCTTGCGTTTCGTGATGCATCCGGCATCCAGATCACCGACAATCTGATCGGAGGCACAGGATCGACTTTCAACAACGGCATTCGGTTGATTACCGGCGCCGATGATGCTTCGATCTCTGGCAACCAAATCACTAACACGACAACGGCTGTATCACTTACAAATGTCCAGCGAGCCACCATCCTGGACAACCATATTTTTGGCAACGGATTTGGAATCGACTTGAATGCGGATGGGGTCACCGCGAATGATCCAGGCGATGGCGATGCTGGTGCGAACGGACGGCAGAACAACCCCGAAATCAGCGCAGCTATCTCAAACGGTGGATTGACAAATGTAGACTACCGTGTTGACACAACTGACACGGGTTCCAACTATCCAATCACGATCGAATTCTTCACCGATGATGGCTCTGGCCAAGGGGGGACTCGAATCGCAGTGGACACGTACGAAGCGGCATACGCTGGAGCCATTCGGTCGATCCAAAATATCGGAGGTGGATTATTAGCAGGCGACCGCATTGTTGCGACAGCAACCGACGCCAATGGCAACACAAGTGAATTTGGCGTTTCATTCACAGTTACTTCTTAGGGCATCGTCCGGTACAATGTGGATCACATCAAGGCAGCGATGATCTACGGTGTTTCGCCGTGGCAGGTTTTGCTCCGTGGAAACGGACAGCCGTCGACCCATGTCAGTGCTGACACGACATGGGGAGACTTTTGCCGTGAAGGCAAGTGACTTGATGTTTTTGATCGATGCATAGGTTTGCGAGCAGGCAGCGACGATCTATGGCGAATCGCCATAGGAGGCTTTGCTCCGTTTCGACGGACAAACCCGCCGGTTTTGGTTACAGATCAAGCAAAACCGCGTAGGTTGACTTTGCAGGCAAGTTCCCTCGCAAACTTGTGTGTCGTTCTCTCCACCCGTGGCTGCTAGAATATCGATATCAGCGCGAGCGATGAAAAAGGCAGCTTGATCTATGGCGAATCGCCATGGTTGGAATCACCCGCATTCAGCGGACATAGCTCCTCGACTAGATTCGGCAGGCAGATCGAGACGATCGCTGCGGAAGGCAAGTACCGACCGTCGCTCGCGCCGTTTTGTTCAGTCGATGTATCGAATGTTCTTTGCAACCAAATGGTCCATTTCCCGAACTGCTGCGCCTTGTTCTAACAGCCTTTGCTCCGCAGCAACTTCGATCGCTGGCTGACTAAGCACCTGCAGGTTTTCTTTCAATTGATCGATCGTGGATGGAGCCGTCCAGCAGGCCGTCGCTCCAAGCTTGGAGAGACTGAACCGATAGCAGTCGGCCGCAGAAACCGTCTCGGCTGAGTTTGGATCATCGACCAGTAACCGCCCGTAGCACGTGTTGTTAAATACAATCGCCGGCGTCCCAGATTCTACCGCAAGCGGAAAAACTGACTCTTCCGCACGTCGATGGGCCGCGTTGTGCCGAACCATCACGGGAGCCCACTGTTTGCGTATGGCTTCGGCTGCCAAATCTAAACGATGAGTCGAAAGCGAGTATCGACGTATTTTCCCGCGCTCCTTTGCTCGCTCCATCGCGCCGAGTGATTCATCGTTGATCCGAGTCCAATCTCGAACCCAGAAAAAAAGGAACAAGTCAATGTGGTCGCGTTTCAGCAAACGTAACACCCGATCAATGTCTTTACCAATCGCTTTGGGATCCGCTTCAAACGTCCCCGCCACCAACTGGATGCGATGCCGATCATCTGGGCTCAAAGAGCGAAAGAACCTTGTCATCGTCATGTAATTTGGCTCAAAAAACATCAGCCCAACACCAGAATCGACCGCGATTTTGAATCCTTCTTCTGGCAAGTGATAATGTCCTGACAATCCCAGCCGCGCGACAGGCTCGCAACCAGGAATCACAACCCGTGCTGGCGAACTGTTCTGGAACCTAACACTACGCTGTGGTGGATCCGTTTTCAGTGGCTTGTCCATTGCAATTTTTGGCATGCTCCAGCCCACAACTTCGGCTGCCCGATCCAATACCGCCCATGATGTTTCAGTCGCTTCACCCGAAACCAGTGATTCAGCGAAACAGTCTGACATGGCAGCGAGTCGCACATGAGGATGCGGATCCTGCTGAAGCTCGCCA
Source organism: uncultured Pirellulaceae bacterium (assembly GCA_964398215.1). GTDB lineage: Bacteria > Planctomycetota > Planctomycetia > Pirellulales > Pirellulaceae > CAYNNP01. The sequence goes on from CAYNNP010000108.1 coordinate 14,100, forward strand.
AGCAAACACATGCCCGCTTCATCCGTTCGTGAAACCTGACGCGCCAACGCAGCCCGAACCTCGGGATCACGATCCGCCTTGGCAGTGCTGCATAGCGACACATGCGATCCCGCGCGCGCAGCCGCCAACTTGCGAAGCTCCACGGTCTCACTCGACATTGCGAGTTCCAAGACCGGTGTTGGAAACCGATCCAAATTTGCTGACAGATATCCGTGCAAGCTGCTGATATCTTGCAAGTCGATCAACTTCGCAGCATCCAGCTTTGACGCTGCGAGTTTCGCTGCTGCAAAACGCGCTGCGCCCGAATCGTGATTCAGAGTTTCTTTAACCAGCTTCAACATTTCTGGCATGGTCAACTGCACGCAAGCAAGCGGAACACTGCCAGCCAAATTCATTCCCCAGGCAACCACAGGGCCACGAGAATCTTGCAGCGCCGCGTTGATCATCCAACCCAGCCGATCGTCATCCAGATGCTGCACCAAATTCTCAAACGCGATCGCACCCAGATGCCTCGGATCAACACACCACTGCAGCAATGCAACCAGCGCCAACGGATACTCGGAAAGCTCCAACCGTCGCGCCGCAGCCTTGCGAACCCCCTCATTGGAATGACCAAGCCAATCGGCTGCCAACAGATCAAGCCTCGTATCTTGGTCACGTCGACGGCTTTCAATATTCCATGCCAACACACGCGGATCCGGTTCGGCCTGCCAATCAAATTCAAATTGCGGCTCAATCGTAGAAGCATCCTGAAATAGCAACTCGTCACTCCGCAAAGCGATGGCTTGCAAATGGGACCACAAACCATTTACACGCCGCTTTGAATCATTCGTGCCTCTTGCAAACGCGCTCAAAAGCACACCGCGAATTCTTTCCAGCACAAACGGCCAAGTCACCTGATTCGCCCAAGCAACAATGGACTGCATCAACGCGAACCGAACTCGCCAGTGAGGATCATCGGCGCAGAGCATCAAAAAATCCAATGCCTGTTCATCGCCTTGGACAACAAACTCTGCGATCGCGCCGACCGCTTCACGTCTCGCAAGCCAAGATTGATCCGAATGTGCAATCCGAACGATCGGCGAAAGCGACTGTGGATCGCGCGTCAGAGCTCTGATCGCAGCGCGCTTCGGTTCAGACCACTTCAAACCCAAAACAAGGCGGATCGAATGGGCAATGATCGGATCGGCGTCACGCTGATACTGCTGAGCAAGCAACGCAGTCGCCGACAGCAACTCTGCGGATGTGACCTGCGACTCTGACTCCACATCTCGCGATTCGACCGCATTCCAAACAACACCAACCAAGGCATCACGCTGGTAAATCGACAAAACTCGGTCGGTTGGAAACCCAACTAGCCAATCAGCATTGGCATTCGTTGGGCGCCGTACCGCCATGAGTGCTTCGTTGGATGCACAATGCATGTTTGAAATTTCTTGGTGAACTTGCTACTTTCAGCGTTTTGAATCATACGCCTTTTGCTGCAAAGTGGAATCGCATGAATCCAATTCTCGCAAAAGCTCCTCGCTGGCTTCTCAGGCCATTGCCCGCGTTCTCCGAGCCGAATCTTGAACTTGAGAACAAAGTCCTGCAGTTGTGTTCCGAATTGCCACAGGAAATTCATTCCATCACGCGACTACTTGGCAGATCTTATGGCGACCCGGGATTTGAATCCGCAGTGAACTTGGCCAATGCAAATCTGTGGCATTCGATTGACCAGATCATGCAGACGCCCGAGCACGCGAAATTATTTTGCAATCACTGTCAAAAATTCTTTCCGCACGCCGGTATCTCTCGAGTGATTCGGCGGATGCTCGTACATGGTAGAAACGCGGCCTACGGAATTCGCTTGCTCCGTGACTCAGCCCACCAAGAGACATCGATTCAGCCGGTTCGCTACCACGCCTCGGCCACTGCGCTATGGACAGATCCTCGAAAACGTCGTCATGCGGGATCCAGCCAACGTAGAAACGAAGTCGGCGTGCCCGACATCGCAACGGTCAAGGACTTGCGGGAACTGCTACACATTCGATCGGCCAAGCAGCTGGGGTATTTACTGTCAGCCAATACACAAAAAGGCGGGCCCTACACAACTTTTGAAATCGCAAAACGCTCTGGTGGAAGTCGCCTGATCTGCGCGCCGTGTGGTTCACTACTATGGGTCCAGCGACGATTGAATCGCGAGATCCTGTCTAAAATACAGATCGATGATGCCGCACACGGGTTCGTCCGCGGTCGATCAACCGTCACGAATGCTCAGCCGCACGTCGGTGCAAGCTTGATACTAAAATTCGATTTGCGCGAGTTCTTCCCAACCATTCACCAGCATCGAATCCTTGGCCTGTTTCGCGCCATGGGTTATCACGTTGGACATGGACGCTACATGACAGACGATCGCAGCCGCGATATCGCACCTGTTCTAGCTCGGCTTTGCGTTGTCACACACAACCGCAATCAACCCGGAGTCTTGCCCCAGGGTGCTCCCACTTCACCAGCAATCTCCAACTTGATTTGTCGGCGACTGGACCAACGACTCATGGGCCTTGCTGAAAAGTTCGGAGGCCAATACACACGCTACGCCGACGATCTTACATTTTCATTCAGCGAAGACATCTTGGTAGGAAAATTCCGTTGGTGGGTCGATCAAATATGTTTTCGAGAAGGGTTCACGGTTCGCCAAGATAAATTCCGCGCCATCCGAGCATCGCAACAGCAGAACGTCACTGGAATTGTCGTCAATCAGCGGATGAATGTTTCCCGCCGTGAACGCAGAAAATTCCGAGCGATCCTGCACCAGTGCCGATTGAATGGCGTTGAAGAACAAGCAAAAAAGCATCCTGGGATACAAGGTTACATGCGTGGCTTTGCCGCCTACATCAATATGGTCGACCCGCAAGACAACGGGGCCATGCTGAAAGCCGTTGCAGACATTCTGGGAGACGACAAATGAACTTGGATGTTCGCTCAGAAATAGAACAAGTCGCCGCTGACTTTGACACGATCAGCGAAGGTGACTCAAACACAACCGCCAAAGAGATTCAGTTTTGGCGCAGAATCGCAAACACTCCCTCCGAAACCGTCGCGCAAAGATCCATTGCACTCGCAACCGAACGATCGCTAATTGCTTTGACAACAAAGAACTGGACAGACCAACAACGCGAGTCGTTCCTCAACTCTGAATCTCGCTCGATCCGGCACACCGTTTGGTGGACCAATCCAGTGACCCAGCAACCAATGGTATTCATCCCACCTGGCAAGTATTTGCTGACCGATCGATTCTCAAAGGGATTGCAGCCAATACACAGGCCAGGATTTTCGATGGCACGCTATCCAGTCACCAACGAACAATTCCAATCGTTTGTAACTCAAACCAACTACAAACCAAAACACAATGGAGACGAACAACTCGGATATTTCCTGCAACACTTCAACAATCACGAGTGCCCAAAAGAACTGTTCGAGCATCCAGTGACCTGGGTGAATTTCTTTGACGCTGTCGAATATTGTCGATGGGCAGGTTGCCAGCTACCGGACCAATCCCAGTGGCAACAAGCCTCTCGTGGTAAAGATGGCAGAAAATACGCTTGGGGTAACACTGACATCTTTTCAATCTCTGACAAGCAAACCAAGCCCGTGGGTAAACTCACCCGATTTGGGTCGCCGTTCGGTTGCGAAGACATGAATGGCAATGTGTCACATTGGTGCGAACCGATCCACCAAAAAGCAAACCCGCCGAACCAGCACATCGTCGTCGGTGCATGCTACCACCGCCAATCTTCACGGACCGCAACCCCCAACCACACTCGCTGGCTGAATTCAGAACGCCGCAATGGCTGGGTCGGATTTCGAATTTGTTCGTAGAATCCGATCGAAATATCCCGTTTGACATGGCGGATCAACGGTCTGGAAGTTCATTTCAAGAGGTCTATCTCATTCCTTTTGTATTTCTTGTTCATGTCAGTTTTGCTCGGTAAAACAAAGAATCACGCGTCTCTAGGGCCGGGCGATTTCCGCCCCACCATTGGTCAACTGGTCCACATCCGTTGCGCGACCGAGATCAGCCAGACGCTTGACCAGGACGGCTGTTGTGAAGGCCTGCCCTTCATGACGGAAATGATCGACATGTGTGGCAAGACTGCTCGTATCCTGCGCTGGGCGAACAACGTCTGTGTTCAGTCAGACTCGGTTTACTTTGGGGCATTGAAGGACTGCGTCGTCTTGGACATCGACCGCTGCAGTGGCAATGGTCACGGACAGTGCCAAATGGGGTGCGCTCTCCTGTGGAAAACAAACTGGCTTGCCCCATCATCTCAAACTTCTGCAGTTGATTCTGACGAGGCCGCACAATACCTGCAGAGTCGCTTGGATTCCAATTCGAGTAGCACAGAAAATGGGCTACCGATTTTTCAGTGCCAAGCGACTCAGTTCGGCAAGATCGCGACGTCGCACACCAAAATCGACGCAAGCCGTTTCCGAAACGAACATGATCTGAATCAAATATCAGTCGCAGGATTAGTCACCGACTTTTGCTCATCGGTTTTGGCGAAAGCGAGCGGTCGCAGCAAAGGATTCGCTGGGCCATGCAAGAAAACACCCGTCAATCCTTTGAACCTAAAGGTTGGCGAACAAGTGCGAGTCAAATCGAAAAAGGAAATCGTTCAGACGCTAGATGCATCCGGCAAGAACCGCGGCTTGTGGTTCGACCCGCTAATGAGTCGCCATTGCGGCGAAGTCTTGTCGGTTACTCGGCTAGTCCACCGATTCATTGACGAAAGGAATGGTCGCCTGATTAAAGCCAAGCATCCGAGCATTGTCCTGGATGACTTACATTGCAACGGCCGCGCTCGGCACTACTGCGGACGTCTACTGCAATTCTTTTGGCGCGAAGCATGGCTACAGCGTGTCGAATAAGCATCGTAAACCGATAGCACTTCTTTTTTCGACGCAAAACTGTATCTGCGCAACTAGTTCTGAGCGCTGGTTACCATGGTTTGACCATTGTCTTTACTTAGCAGACAATCGCCTACGGTTGGGCTGCCTTTGAATAACCGCACCCATTCAGCCGACTCACTCAAGAGGATTCAAGTTCTGCGAATAGATGAATACTGAAAACACGAGTGGGCTGGCACGAAGTTCCCAAACGTCTGAAAACCAGACGTTTCAGCGAGATGTCGCGATCGATCGGGTCAACTATCGGTTGCCTGTTCGCGACACCCGAAAACAACGTGGACCTTTAATCATCCTTCTGGCCGGTTCGCTATTCGGCGTCGTACTCATACTTGTTGGAACGTGGATGTCCTTCGCCGAAGCGATCGATCTAATCAAACAAAACAGACAATTCGACAGGCAATTCGGCTGGTTCTTGATTGCGTTTGGATCGCTTGGATTGCTGGGTCTGATACCGGCAATCGGCGCGTTGTGTTGGAGCGTCGGCGCAATATGCAACCGCTCCTATTGCACGATCGCAGTAACGACCAAGAAATTAATCTGCGCCGAACGAGCATCGATTGCGCGCCGCCGTCGCAAGATCAAGATTGACGAAATCCATCGCCTAGTCGTGGTCAGTGATCTGTCGGATGTGCGTCCACAAAAACCCAACCTGTCCAACAAACAACCTGTTGGCTTTCTGATGTTGCTCGGATCTCTGGACTATCACTTGATCGCCGAAACCAAATCGGGAGATGTGTTTTGCGTTGCCTTGGGATACCCCAAGGCACTGTTAATGGAACTGGCCAAAGATTTGGTACCGCGACTGGATTCAGAAGCCCCATCGATTCAGACGCCGATCCAACGTTCAAATGCATCTGAATCTGACAGTCCCCACAGCGATGGGATTCAGATCATTGATTCAGATCAGGTAGCGGATCAACCAACTGACGCCTATCAGACGCCACCGGAAGGAACAAAAATCGAAGTCACTCGACGTGACGATGGGATTACGATCGAGATCCCCGCTCGTAAAGATTGGCCGGGAGCAAAGTTCATGAAGATCTTTGCAACTATTTGGAATTCATTTGTGTGGTTCATGTTTTTCGGCACAATGGCCAACGTTCGGAACAACGATTTTTCATTCCTCTTTACATTGCCGTTTATCATCGCGGGAATTGTGCTGCTGCTGATTATCCGGCACCAAAGCACGTTGCGTACGACCATCGCAACGGCAGATGACTTGCTGTTCGTTCGCACCAAGTCGCAATTGCGTGAACGTCACAAAGAATGGCAACGAGAGCAAATTCAGCGGATAGGCGTCGCTGACAGCAACACCGAAGTCAACGGCGAGCGCCTTCAAGAGTTGCAAATCCATGTTCTGGGCGCGAAAAAGTTTGGCTTTCTGTCTCAGCTTACGGTGGAGGAGATGAATTGGGTGTCAGCACTGCTCAATGATGCCCTTGACCTGTCCCAACTCGATCGACACATCTACTTCTATCGTGATCAACAAAACCGCCCCATTCCAACCAATGATTCACGCGCATCGGTTAACTACACCCCCGGTGAAGCGATCATTTCATTGCCGGGCAAATCGCGAGGGGTAACCGTCTCTCATTGCCTGATGGGGCTGTTGTTTACTGTCATCGGCATCGTCGTTTTTGCAGCGGTGGTTCCTGCAAATGGATTTGCTGGCGTCGGCATTTTCATCACCCTTTGGTCACTCGGATTCATGGGTAGCGGCCTGGCCATGTTGGTTTATGGGTTCATCGCGTTCAAAACACGCTTTGAAATACGCCTTACCCAAAACAGGCTAGACGTTCATCGATGGGGAGTACTGGGGAAAAAACAGTACAGCTTCACGAAAGATGAAATTGGTGATTTAAAAGTCATTGACACCGGCTGGAAGAATAACGAGCAACCGGTAATGCGTCTGGAGATCGGGCGCGATCCAGCCAAAATCGTCAAGATCGGCCAATCACGCCCAGAAGCCGACCTGAAAATGGTCGCCACGATCATCAATGAAACTTTGGAATAGACCGCTGGCGCCGTTGGAGTCCAGCGCTGTTTCATATTGGCTGGACGACTTGCGTTACCGTGACAGGTTCATTT
>CAYNNP010000109.1:0-20977 GCA_964398215.1 uncultured Pirellulaceae bacterium
CCACTGTGCCCGTGTTTTCAACAAAGAATGTAAATTCCACATCCCAGTCGTCACCATTCGCAACTGCAACACCTGCTTGTTTGGCTAAGCCTAGAGCGGGAATGTACAGCGGTGTTGGGTCGTCAGTGCCCGTCGAATCTCCTGGTTCACCAGGGTTGCTGGTATTGGGGTCCGAGCCACTGTCGCTATCGTCGGTCGCGCCAAGTGGATTTCCGCCAGCTCCATTTAGCTGGATCCCGTTTTCGTCAACGGCATTGCCAGCTACTTGAACTTGATTGGTCAGTGCACCGGGTGCTCCCAACGCGTCGGGGTCGACTTCTACGTTGAAACGAACGGTGAACGAATCGCCAACGACCAAGAGCGTTGATGCCGTTTGATCGATCATTTCCGTGTTCGTATCACCGTTCCAGCTGCCATCCAGGACGATCGTGCTTGCTGAACTCGGAGCGACGGCAAGTGTTAGGTTGCCGGCATTCTCGAATGCGTTTCCGAAATGCGAAAACAGGTTTTCCACCAAAGTCAGGCTAGCCAAGTTGACCGTACCTGTGTTTTCTACCACCAGCTCATACAGCACGTTGTAGTTGCCGTTGGACAGCAACTGTGGCAACCCGGAGACAGCTTTTGTGACGGAAATGTCTGGGATGATTACAGGAGTGGGATCGTTCGCAAAGGTTCCGTCCGGCGTGTCTTCGCTACCGTTTTCGTCAGTCGGGTTCGCGCCGTTGTCGGAAGTGTCATTGGCAGTGATGGGAAGGCCGCCGTCGGTCAGCGGGTTGCCGTTTTCATCAAGGGCTTCACCGCTGGCGGTCGCCGAATTCAGCAACGCGCTCGATGTTCCCGTTGCATCGGGATTGATCGTGACCGTGAATACGACTTCAAAGGAATCGTCGACGTTGGCTGTACCACCGCTGATCAAGCTTAGGCTCCTATCGACCAACCAATTGGCGTTGATAGAAGGAGCGGTTCCCGAACCGTTGAAGTTCTGAATCGCCAGGCCGCTGACACCAGCGAACTGCGGGCCGAATTGATTTTCGACGTCATCGAAAATCGTTAAGTTCGTCAGTGCAACGGTACCGGTGTTTTCCCAGAACAGAGTGAAAGTCACATCAAAGTTTTCACCGTTTGGAACCGCGTCTCCAGCTTGTTTCGCGAGCCCAATCGCTGGTATGTAAGTCGGTGTCGGATCGTCGCTTCCGCCAGAATCATTGGGCTGGCCAAGGTTGTTGTCAGCAGTTTCGGAACCGCTATCTGAATCATCAGATGCGGTGATATCGTTCCCACTAGCGTCTTGATACGGAGTCTGATCGTCGTTGACAGCTGTGCCAAGCACGGTGGCTTGGTTAAGTAATACACCTGTCGCGGCAACCGCATCGATTTCGACTGTAAATTCGACGGTGAAATTGTCACCAACGGATAACAAATTCGATACGCTTTGGTCCAGGATGTCGGTCGTTGCCGTTCCATCCCAGCCGCCACCATTCAGCGCAATGCTGCTGTCGGCGTCACCGGGCAGGTCGACGAATTGCAAGTTGCTGACGCCTTGGAATACCGCGGCAGTGAATTGCGACTGGATATCGTCGACCAATGTCAGATCATTCAAGTCGACCGTGCCAATATTTTCGACTGCCAATTGATAAACGACAGCAAAGTTACCGTTGCTTAGCAGCGTCGGCTGTCCGATCACTTCTTTGGCGATGCTAACATCGGCGATGACCACGGGTGTGGGGTCCGAGTCGGTGAAGTTGTCACCATTAGCACCTGGATTGGTGCCTTGAGGATTCGTGCCGCTATCAGATATGTCATCAGCGGTCAGCTGCATATTGGTGGCATCCAGCAGCGGGTTGCCAAAGGCATCAACCGCATCGCCATTCACGGTTGCTTGGTTTTGTATCGCCTGAGAAATCGAGTCGACAGCATCTGGGTCTAGCGTGGCAGTGTAGACGACTTCAAAGCGATCACCAGGGCGTAGGTCGCCCGCCGTGATCAAACTTAGCGCGGTATTACCTGTCCATGCACCATTTGCGGTCGGCGCGGATCCTGCGCCAACAAAGTTCTGGACAGCCAGGCCTGTGACACCAACATAGGCATCATCAAACTGCAGTTTGATGTTGTCAAAGAGTGTTAGGTTATTCAGGTTTACAGAGCCAGTGTTTTCGACCACGAGTGTAAATGTGACGTCCCAATCGTCCCCATTTGCAACCGCATCGCCGGCCGCTTTGACGATCGCGATTTCAGGAACGATCGCGTCAGTTGGTTCATCAGAATCGATGCCGTTTCCAGTATCTGTACCGCTATCATCGGAAACAGTAATGTTCATCCCATTAAAATTAAGACCCTCACCCTGAACTGTTGCGGTGTTCTGCAAGTAGTCGGCATCGTCATCCAACAAATCAGGGTCAACAACGACATCGAACTCGATGGTGAACTGGTCACCGGCTTTCAAAAGTTCGCCAGTTTCCGCAATGTCGAATACGTCGAGCGCTGTGTTTAAATTCCAGGCTCCATTGATCAGCCCCGCTGGGATGTTGCTGCTAGGGTTCACTGTCGGAACGGAAATGGTTGGATCAGTCGCGGAGATGAAGGCAGATCCAAACTGTGTGTCAATATCTTCGGTCAAACTCAGGTTTGTAAGGTCAACTGTTCCGCTGTTTTGAACTCGCAGTTGAACAGTGATGGTCGAGGTGCCATCGCCATTGCTGATTGCATCGGAGTGCGATTTCCAAAGCCGAATTTGTGGTACTTCGAACGGTGTCGGATCGTTCGTTGAATCTTCGCCATTGTTGGTGTTTGGATTCAGTCCATCATCGGAAAGATCAGTCACTGGTCCTTGAGATGAATTAGCGGAACCCTGGATTTGGTTTTGCGCCAAACCGTCGGATGCCGGTTCATTGTCCAGCAATTCGTCGGCATCGACTCGAATTGTAAAGCTAACCACAATCTGCTCGCCGACTTGAAGCCTGCCGCTTGTTCCGTCAAACAAATTGGTTTGTGTGCCTCCGCCCAGGAAACCTGCGTTCAACACAGGAAGGTCAGCCGAATTCGCTAGCGTGTGACTGACAATTGCAGGACCAGTTATCAAGCCAGAGCGATCTGATGGCCCCGACAAGACGGTTGGGTCGTACGCGTCTCCAAACGTTGCAGTGGTTGTCAGGTCGTCCAGTAGTTGCAGGTCAGTCAGTTCGATGGTGCCGGTGTTTTCAAGCACCACCAGATATTGAACGTCAAAAGCCCCCGTCAGTTCGTCGCCCGCTGCATTGGTCGCGACCGTGACGGTATTGGCTTGCTTGCCGATACCAAGAGCCGGGAGCAACAACGGCGTGGGATCATCGCTGCCGGTAGAATCGCCGGGAGCACCGTTGTTGGTTGAGGAGGGATCGGAGCCGCTATCCGAGTCATCGCTTGCCGTGATCGGTTGGTTCGACGAGTCCAGAATCGGATTTCCAGCGCTGTCAACGGCGTCGCCACCGGTTGTGACTTGGTTGTCCAGTGGCGACGAGGTTCCGCTGGCGTCTGGATCAACTTCGACATCAAAACGAACCGTGAACGAATCGCCAACTGCAAGAGAAGTACTGGCGGCTTGATCGATCATTTCGATAAAGTTCTCGCCATCCCAGTTGGAAAGCAAAGAAACCGCGCTGCCTGAGTCAAACGGACCGGTAAACAAAACTAGGTTGCCGGCGCTGACGAATGCAGGCCCAAACTGCGCGTCTAAGTTGTCCGACAAAGTCAGATCTGCCAAGTCAACGGTACCAGTGTTTTCGACTACCAGTTGGTACGTGACGACAAAGTTATCGTTCGCAAGTCGTACAGGGACTCCAAAAACTTCCTTGGTAACGGAGATATCTGCGATGATGACCGGTGTTGGATCGTTGGCAAATGTTCCGTCCCCGTTGTCTTCACCGTTCTCGCCGTTCGGGTCAGTTCCGTTGTCGCTAACATCGGTGGCTTGCAGCGTGCCGCCGCTACCATCGTCGATCGGATTTCCGTTTTCGTCCAGCGCTTCGCCAGTGATCTGAGCTTGGTTGTTCAAAGCCTGCGAGACGCTGTCCAATCCATCGGGATCGATCGTGACAGTGAATTGGACTTCAAACGAATCGCCAACATTCAGTTGGCCAGTACCGTCCAGCAGGTCCAATGCGGTGTTGCCGTTCCAAAGTCCGTTGGCACCCGGGGCGGTCCCTGAGCCGGAGAAGTTTTGGATGGTCAGTCCGCTGGCACCAGCAAATGCGTTGTCGAACTGAAAAGCAACATCGTCAACCAACGACAGGTTCTGTAGATCGACCGTGCCGGTGTTTTCAACGAATAGCGTAAACACCACATTCCAGTTGTCACCGTTTGGTGTTGCGTCGCCAGCTTGTTTGGCAAGCCCGATTGCTGGAATGTAGACCGGTGTCGGATCATCACTCGTGCCGTGATCGCCAAGGTCAGAAGAATTGCCGGTCGATGGATCGGTTCCGCTGTCGGAACTATCGCTTGCCATGATAGCGCTGCCGCCATCGAATATGAAAGAGCCATTTTCGTCGACAGCAGTTCCACCCGCCTCGACTTGGTTCTCAAGTGGTGCGGTTGCGGTGCCGCCAGCATCAGGGTCGATTTGGACTTTGAATTCCAATATAAACGAATCGCCGATTGCCAGCAGCGAAGGGCTGCTAGAATCGATTAGCTCGCTATTGCCGTCTCCATCCCAGTTCACTGAGTCAAGCGTAACTGTGCTGTTGGCGTTCGCTGGAGGCGTGACTAAGGCAAGGTCATACGCGTCCACGAATTGACTGCCAAACTGTGTACGGATGTCATCGTCTAGACTCAAGTTTGCCAGGTCGACAGTTCCCGTGTTTTCGACAACCAGCCGATAGACTGCTTCAAAGTCCCCATTGGCCAGCAATGTCGGTTGCCCGAAAACACTTTTTGCAACACCGATGTCAGCGATGATGATCGGTGTCGGGTCGTTCGCGAACACTCCATCAGTCGTGTCTTCGCTTCCATTTTCGCCGTTCGGGTCAGTTCCGTTGTCGCTAACATCGGTGGCTTGCAGCGTGCCGCCGCTACCATCGTCGATCGGATTTCCGTTTTCGTCCAGCGCTTCGCCAGTGATCTGAGCTTGGTTTTCCAGAGCCTGTGAAACACTGTCCAAGCCATCGGGATCGATCGTGATCGTAAAGACGACTTCAAATGAATCGCCAACGTTCAGTTGACCGCTACCGTCAAGTAGGTCCAGTGCGTTATTCCCATTCCAAAGACCATTGACGCTTGGCGCGGTACCGGTGCCTGCAAAGTTCTGAATGGCTAACCCGCTAGCACCGGCGAATGCGCTGCCAAACTGGAACGAGACATTGTCAACCAACGACAGATTCTGCAGATCAACCGTCCCAGTGTTTTCAATGAACAATGTAAAGTCCACATCCCAGTTGTCACCGTTCGCGGTTGCAGCACTGGCTTGTTTGGCCAAACCAATCGCGGGAATGTAGACCGGTGTTGGGTCGTCGCTTGTACCGTGGTCGCCAAGGTCAGTCGAATTGTCTGTTGACGGATCGGTTCCGCTATCTGAATCGTCATTCGCCGTGATCGTGGCGCCGTTTACATCCGTGTAGGCGATGTTGTTCTCATCGACGGCTATGCCGCTGGCAGCAACTTGATTCTCAAGCGGCGCGGTGGCTGTACCACCTGCATCGGGATTTATTTCGACATCGAATTCGACGACAAAGAAGTCACCCACAGCCAACAACGATGGGGCCGTTGTATCAACCAATTCGCTGACGGTATCTCCGTTCCAATTCAAGGTATCAAGAGAAATCGTACTGTTTGTATTCGACGGTGGCGTCAATAGTGACAGCCCACTTGCACTTACAAACTGCGCGCCAAACTGACTTCTGATGTTGTCGTTCAAACTCAAGTTGGCCAGATCAACCGTACCTATGTTTTCGACAACCAGTTGATACGTTGCCAGGTAGTTGCCATTGCTAAGCAGAGTTGGCTGACCAGAAACACTTTTCGCGGCTCCAAAGTCAGCAATGATGATCGGAGTTGGATCGTTGGCAGGTGTGCCATCAGCGTTGTCTTCGCCGTTCTCGCTGTCGGGGTCAAACCCGTTGTCCGAAACATCAGCGGCTTGTAGAGTTCCGCCGCTACCGTCGTCGATTGGGTTTCCGTTTTCGTCGAGCGCATCGCCCGTGATCGTGGCTTGGTTTTCGAGCGCCTGCGAAACGCTATCCAGACCATCAGGGTCAACGGTGATCGTAAAGACGACTTGAAAAGAATCGCCAATGTTCAGTTGGCCAGTTCCGTCCAGCAGGTCCAGTGCATTGTTGCCATTCCAAAGAGTGTTAGCTCCTGGCGCGGTCCCTGATCCGATGAAGTTCTGGACTGTCAGCCCACTGGCGGATTCGAACGCGCTGTCGAACTGGGCCGCAACGTTATCCAGTAGCGACAAGTTCTCCAAGTCGACTGTGCCGTTGTTCTCAACGTTCAACGTAAATGTAACATCCCAGTTGTCGCCATTTTGTACTGCATCACCAGCTGCCTTGGTCAATCCAATCAGCGGAATGTACAGCGGCGTCGGGTCGTCGGGATCGTTGCCCGGATCTGCCGGGTCTTGGAAGTTCTGTGCATCGGTTGGGTCATCAGAGATATCGCTGGCGCTGCCCCCGTTGGATCCGTCACCAGTCGATGTTGCTGAATTCTCAAGCACTCCAGCCGCGTTATAGTTTGCGGTCGGTGAATCGGGGTCGACTTCGACAACCAGTGTGACAGTAAAGAACTCGCCGGGACGCAAGTCGTCTGCTGCAGTTCCCGCCAGAATATCGCTGCCCAAAGTTCCGTCATAGGCATTCGGGCCAGTGTTGTTGGCGGCAGGCGGATTGCTGGCTGTTCCGGCTCCGATGTTGACGCTGACAACGCGAACAAACACGCCGCCAAGTTGTGTTTGCAAATCGTCAACAAGGCTTAGGTTGGACAGTGTTTCCGAGCCAGTGTTGGTGACCGTAAACGTGTATTCAATGTCAAAGTGTCCAAAGATCCCGCTTGTAGCCAGCGATGGAGTGCCCGTGACTGCTTTTTGCAGTTCGATTTCTGCGATCGAAATCACATTCGGATCGTCTGGGTTATTGTCCGTCGCTGCGCCGATGTTGTCACTGTTGCTAGGATCGTCTGACAAATCCGTCAGCATTGCGTTGTCCAATACGCCGGTGCCAGTCGTTGATGCTTGGTTGACCAAGGTTCCGCCGACCAAGTTCGCTAGCGGTGCATCGGGGTCAATCTCAATCACAATCCGAACGGTTACCGTTTCACCAATGTCCAACAAGTTGGTGTTGGAACCGGTGTTGTCAAAAATCTGTGCGTTGGCAGTATTGCCGTCGTACAAAGCATTGATTTCAGGATTGTCGCCGACGGGTGCGGACACGATTGTGGCCGGAGCACCAGCTTGCGGAACAATGCGAACGAAGGCGCCGCCGTACTGCGTTTCCAAGTCTTCGATCAAAGACAGCGAATTGAGAGCCTGCCCGCCCGTATTTGTAATCGCTAGATCGTAGGTTACTTCAAAATTACCTGCGATGTTGCTGCTGGCTGGGACGATCGTTCCAACTTGGGTTTTGGTCAGCGTGATGTCAGACAGGATCAAACCCGTTGGGCTGTCTGGGTCATTGTCCGCATCGTCGCTTGCCGTGTCGCTGTCGGTTGGGTCATCTGAATTGTCCGAGACGAATGATCCTGGTGCGCCGGAATCCGTCGCAGTCACACTGGCTTGGTTTTCAAAGTCTCCGCTGTTGTCTCCACTAACACCATCAAACGTTGCACCCGAGTTATCGGGATCCAGTTCAACTGTGATTTCGACCGTCACAGATTGGTTGACCAACAACGATGACGATGTTCCATCAAAGATGTTTTGATTTGCCGCCGTGCCGTCGAAGTTCGTGTTGATTCCAGGAGCATCAGCAGCCGTCGTGGCGGTGATCACTGCCGGCAATCCGCCCGTTTGTGGCACGATGCCAACAAAGGCGCCGCCGAAGTGCGCCTGCAAGTTTTCATTCAGAATCAGCGTATCCAGCGCGGTTGAACCTGTGTTGGTGATCACCAATTCGTAGGTCACATCAAAATTTCCAGCCGTTGCGCTACTGGCCGGTACTGGCGGAGTAGCAACGGTTTTCTGAAGTGAAATGTTTGGCAGTCGAATGGGATTGGGATCATCTGGATTGCCATCCATATTCGGATCGGCGTCCGCGGGATTGTTTGGATCATCCGACAAGTCCGTGATCACAACTCCCGTGTCGTCACCGGTCGCAGTCACGGTGGCTTGGTTGATCAAGTCGCCATTGGTGGTGATTGCGCCAGCTGCGTTCGGATCGACTTCGATGATGATGCGAACAGTTACCAGTTGCCCTGTTTCGATGCTCGCGGTGTTCGAACCCGTGTTGTCAAAGATTTCGGCATCGGTATCACCGTTGTAATTTGTATTTAATTCAGGCGTATCGGTAGCAGTGCTGCCGGTGATCGAAGCGGGCAAACCACCTTGAGACACCAAGCCGACAAATGCGTTACCGTACTGAGCTCGCAAGTTTTCAATCAACGAGACTTGCGTCAACGGATCGTTGCCCGTGCTGGTGATCGTCAAATCGTAGGTGAGATCAAAATTGCCATCAATCGCGCTGCTAGCTGGACTGACATCGACGATCTCTTTATCCAATTCGACTTGCGGGTGCGTTAGAACCGCTGTTTCTACGATGGAGTCTACGTAGTCGTCTTCGCCTGCATTTCCACCGTCGCCGTCGCGTTCGATCGCTGAACCGCTGACGTTACCATCGGGCAGCGAACTCCACGTCGTTTCGGCGGTATTGTCCAGATTGATACCAATCTGCGTCGCGTCGGTTGTAACGGTCGCCGAATAAGTCAACGTGATGCTGTCACCAACGGCAAGTTCGTCCAAGACGAAATTGATCGCGTTGCCCGCTGTCGTATCGGTCACGACATTCGCACCGACAACATTCACCGAGGCAAGATCCAATGTCAGTCCAGTTGGCACCAGATCCGTCAACGCGATGTTGTGCGCGTCGGCATCGCTGTCGGATGTGTGTTCGATGGTGATCGTGTAATTGATCGTTTGCCCCAAGTGAGGCGTGTCATCATTGACTTGCTTGGTGATACTGAGCTCAGGCTCGATGACTTCAACAGCCGGTGCATCCACAGAAGCTGTCATGAACGGATTAGCCGAAACGTCTTCCCAGAAAAACGTCGCGGTATTGTTTAGTAACTGTCCCGTAGCCGCTCCATTTCCGGTATTCGATGGAATGTTATTGACCCGAACCGTATACAGGATCTCGATAGCTTCGGCCGTCGCGTTGTCGGTGTCCGAGTTCGTGATGGTGCCAAAATCGAATTCAAGGCTCTGTGCCGCCGTTGCTCCGTCGCCGACGATCGTCGGTGCGAACAACGCCGTGTTTGCGAATCCACCAACGCTAGAATTGATCGTCGCCGGGTTCACTGTCGCGCCAGAATAGGCGGTCACACTATCAAGACTGACAAACTCCAGACCCAGGTCCAAGTTGTCCAAGAAATGAGAACCAGGAATGGTGGATTCGGGCAAGCTGACACGGAGGCGGTATTGAATGGTTTCGCCAATGACGACTTCCGAGTCATCGTTGTTTGCGTCATTGATGCTGGTGCCAACAATGTCTTTGGTGATCGTTGGGCTTCCAATAACGGTGACGGATGCTGTTGAATCGTGCTGGTAGTCGTCTAGTGCGCCTCCAATCCCGTCGTCACCATCTCGCTCGTTCGGATCGTTTCCGTCCAAGCTAGACCAATCCGCGGTCGCGGTATTGGACAGTTCTTGTCCTGGTGTGACCGACTGGCTGATCGTACCCGTGACGGTGATCGTAACGGTTTCGCCATCCAGGATATCGAAACTTGCACCAGGGATGGTTTCCAGGGTGTTGCCTGTTTGTTGAAACAGACCCGAAATGTCACCCAGCGACGTGTGGACAGCCGTGATATCTGCGATGTTCCAACTGATCTGGCTCGGTACAGGGTCAGTGAACGTCACATCAAACGCATCGGTGCTTGCGCCACTGTGACTAATCGTAATGTTGAATGTTACAGAGTCGTTTGCATCCACTACTGGTGCGCTCACGTCCTTGTTCACAACTAGATTAGGCTCGATCACAGTAATGTCTTCAGCGTCATCAGAATTCGATAACTGAAGCGTTGTGCCGCCTAGCAGCCATCCGAATTGAACACTGTTATCCAAAGTCGAACCGGCTTGGTTGGAAACCGCATTTTCCACCAACACGGTGTAGCGAAGTGTAATGGTTTCGGCAGCCGCATTTGTGCTATTGGAGTTGGTGATGTCACCAAGATCGAATGTGACTTGTTGGCCCGAAGTCCCCGGTGTGATTGTCGTGGCATCATTCAGGTTGACAGTGCTGGACACAACACCTGCGCTGGTAGTGATCGAATCAAGGCTTACGAAGCTGAGGCCCGAATCAAGAGTGTCGATTAGTTGTGCGGATCGGGTGGTGCCTTCAGGAACCGTGATCGTAACTTCATAGACAGCGGTTTCACCAATCACTGCTTCATTGAGTGCATTCGATGCATTGTCGATGCTGGTACTGATCAAAGATTTGGCGACCACCGGTACATCGATGGTTACTTGGGCATCATCGGAATCGGAGAAGTCATTATGTGCGCCAGGGCTGCTCCCGTCGCGTTCGCCGTTGTCGGCACCCGATCCACCAGGCGTAGTCGATCCCGTTGGATTGTTGACTGTTCCGGTGCCAGGCAGACTGGTGTAAGTCACTTCGGCGACGTTGAAAATGACCTCGCCAGCTTCGACGCTGGTCAGCAAGGTGGCTTGGTACTGGATTGTGATTTCTCCACCGATTGGCATTTGATCGATGTCAATATCGATTGTATTGCCAGCGGTGTTGTTAGTGATGCCAGTGGTTCCATCAGCGGGCGTGATAACAACAGACCCAGCGACTAGAGCGTATTCTGGCGGCAGTACATCCAGCACGTTGATGTCGAACGCGTCGCTGCGAAACATCGAAGCACTGTTGCTGAACGTGATTTCGAAATCGACAACATCACCAGCGTCGCCTGAGGTTGGCGTAGCAGTCTTCCTCACATTGGTAATGGAAGGCTCAGCAATTCGAGTGTCGGTTTGGTTGCTTTCCTCAAAATTAGTAGTTCCATCCTGAATTCGAAAGCGATTACGACGGCGATCGGTGTTGTCGTTGCTGCCATCGGCGTTCAGTACCAAAGCGTTGAATTCGACGACCACGAATTCTTTGTCAGCGTCGTTATCAGCGTTGGTGACGCTGCCAAGTTTAAAGAAAACGTTAGTGCCGCTATTGAAATTGTCGGTATTCGAGTTGACGCTAATCGTCGATCCGATGTTGTTGTCGCCCAAAGTATACGATGGCGTAACGCCGCCAAGATTCGTTTCATTTCCAACTACCGAAGCGCCCGCCCCAACGTTGACCGACAGTGTCCCTATATCGGTGGAGGTAATCCCTCCGCCGTTGTGAACGAAAGCGACGGTCGATGTGCCGTCGTCTAAAAACTGAAGTCCTGCCGGCAGAAAATCTAGAAGGATCAAGTTTTCAACGGTAACTTCTGGTAACTCGGTGACCAATCGATAGCGAATGATTTCGCCGATCGTCACTCGTTCAACACCGCTCACCACACCTGTGTGCGCCTCGCTGGTTGCCACGATCGACTTGGTACCGACCAAGGTAGGTGTATCAATGGTGGCCGTATCGATCCAATTACTATTGGAACTGCCAGCGGTATGATCAGCTCCACCGTTCAGTGCTCCATACTCTGCAAGCTCCGCAGTGTTGGTGTAAACGGTATCTGCTGAAATGGCGGTTGAAAGTTGTAGGTCGTAGGTGATGACAATGATGTTGGACCCATCGCCAGCAGCATCCGCATCGTCAAAGCTACCGATAGCTCCTGTGGATGGAGTGGGGTCGTTGATTTCGAGCCCGGTTGTGAACAAATCTCCCGCCGCACCCGCGTGGGTCAGGAGGTTGCCATCGCCGTCGCGAATCTGCAAATTCAGTCCGCCAGGAGGAGTCAAGAATTCCCCTGGAATGGTGTCTTGAATCAGAAGGTCGTAACCTTCTGCGCCACCACTGTTTTCAATCACGATTGCAAACGTAACCAAGTCGCCAGCATCAGCATTTTGCAAATCGCTGTCGATGGGACTGTTGGCCAAATTTGTACTGTTAATTCCACCTGCAAACGAACTGGCGGATCCGGGAGCGTTGAACGCGACGGGACCAACAGCAGATGTGAAAGTTGGATCGGCAGCTGTGGTCGCAACAATGCCCTTGGTCAAACTCAATTCCGGTGCGGCCACCACAACGGGAGCGAGAGCCGCAGAGTTGATCGCGCCATTGTTTGTTGACCCATATGACGCCAGGACCTGATTGTTAAGCGTCAGTCCATCCGCCATCAGCACATCTTGTCCTGTCACCGTGAACAGGATGTCAACGACCGATGGCAGGTTTGCTGGATTGTCAAAGGATCCAAAATCAAACTCTACCGTGTTAGCAACGCCATCGACGGTAATGAATGGTCCGGTAGCAGGACCCGGTAAAACCATGTCCAATGTGTGAGACGGTCCAAATGTGGCGACTCCTGCGGGAGGAATGCTGCCTGCGATCGACAGATCGAACGACGTTACTTCACTGGCGTTGTAAAGCGGAAGTGGTAGGTAATCCGTCAGAACCAAATTCTCGACATCGGACGTCGGCAATACCACTTGCAACCGATAGGTCGTGGTGATGCCAGCAACAACTTCGGTACTCGGAATTAGCAAAACGTTATCGATCGCGTAAAGTTCTTTGGTCACCGTTGGGCCAGCGATCTCGATCGATACGCTATCGACATCCGTTGCGAATTGTCCGCTGGGCAGTTGGCCTTGAGCGGTTACCGAATTTGAAAGCACATCACCGATGTCAACGCTTTCGTCACCCGATGGAAAATTCGTCGAGAATTCATCTTGGATTATCGTACGAAACTTTACGGTTACCGTTGTTGAACCAGAAATCGTCGGATCAGCAAATAGGTCACCAGTAAGCGTACCATCGGGTACTTCGCCGGCGATGTCAAAGAGGACGTTTGTCGCGCCCGATGCTGCTGGGGTTACGGTGAAGTTAGACGCCGCAAATGAACCTGACGTGGTCGTACCGCCTTCAGTGATGACAAACGTTGGCGTGAACGATGCGTCGAATGTTTGTCCATCGGTAAACGTGTCGTCAAGCACTAAGTTGCTGAACTCAAAGAAGTCCGATATCTGAACATCGATGGTGTACTCAAGCGTGTCACCTGGCGTTGCACCGGCGCCGCCAGTGTCGATGACGATCGCAACGTCTTTTTGCGCCGCAAGCGAGCTTTGTTCAATTCTTGAGTTGGTTTCTGGCGCATCATCACCAACGCTCGTTCCTTCGTAATTTCCCGTGACGCTCGAATCGTTGATTGCTTCGGTTTGGTCTCCCGAAATCGGGTCGATAACGGGGTCGCCATTGGCATCGTTTTCGTCGATCCAAACGTGGTACCTGACGACGATGTCACTATCGGAGCTAGATCCTGTGACCGAACCAAATTCGATCAAAAAATTGTTATCCGGAGCGTTCTGTGGCGTTCCGGATGTCGGTACATCACTGATCACTGGGGCTGTTGCTGCGGTTGCATTGGAGCTGTCAATGGTCAGCGAATTCGCAATGTAGACATACGAATTTGGGAGCGAATCGATAATGTCCAGCGCCGTGATTGTTTCGCCATCAGCGATATCGATCGTCAGTGAAAACTGAACTGGATAGTTCGGGCCTGTCGCCCGCTCAATCCCGTCTTCCGCATCGTTGCTTTTTATCAAGTCGATCACTGTAGGCGTCACCGAGTCGGTGACCGTTGCACCAATGATCGGTGGATCCGTTAAATCATTGTCCAGCGGATCGGCTCCTAGCGCAAATCCACCGGTTGCGTCGATGTCCAAAGGCGATCCAACAACAGCACCATCTGCACTATCCAGCTCGGCAGAAATCGTGATGTCGGCAATCGGCTGATCGGGAACAAAACTACCGAATGGCACTTCCAGCACGTAAAACGTCTCGCCAGGCGTTCCTGTCACAGGCAAGCCTGTCATTGGGTGAGTCACTGGACTTCCCATCGCGTCAACCAGATCGCCCGATGCGTTGAACTCGCCAACATTTGTCAGTGTGATTGGGCTATTGAGAAA
Organism: uncultured Pirellulaceae bacterium; assembly: GCA_964398215.1. Classification (GTDB taxonomy): domain Bacteria; phylum Planctomycetota; class Planctomycetia; order Pirellulales; family Pirellulaceae; genus CAYNNP01. The sequence continues at coordinate 14,234 of CAYNNP010000109.1, forward strand.
CGTTGCCGAGTTCAGATTGATCCCATCAGGCACCGAAAGATCAATGAACGGCGCATAGCCAACGTCGGCGGGATTTCCGGATGTATTGTCAAAGCTAACAATAAAGTCAAAGTTCTCGTTGATGAATTCTTCGTCGGGAATATCCAGCGTCGCTGTCGGCACGGGCGCCCCGTTCAGAATGCCTTGCCAATTGTGCGCCGTGATCACATTGGTTTCCAAAGCACCAACGGCGAACTCCAGGTCCCAGTTGCCGCCTTGGTTTTCGCTGCCCGTCAAATCATCGGACGCAGCGACGTCTGCACCTGTGATGGCGCTGATCGATTCTAAAAATTCTTGCCCGCTTTCACTGCTAGCCAGATTGCATCCGTAAAACAGTAGGTCAGCATCTGCTGTAAGAGCTTGACTCCACGAAGCCAGTTGGCTGGCTCTGCGCAGCAGGTTATCAGCATTCAGAACCGATCCACCAAGTTGAACTTGGCCATCGTTGCCATGCGAAATGATGTGGATTGCATCATATTGCTGGCCAGAATTTTCCAGCAACTCTGTGATCTGCCCCACACCTTCTCGGTTAGGATCCAGAATGTGAATTTCTATCGTTGAATCAGATTTGGATTGCAGTATTTCTGACAGAAGTGTTTCTGCATCTTCTACCGAAGGATCAATCAGGACCAACTCGCGCGGGACAGCACTGATATCAGAAACCTGCTGCGTCTGTGCCGGCATCCCGGATTCAGCGTCTACGTCGGGCTGAACAATGCCTGCATCCGGTACAGCATCAAACAACACCCTTTCTTCAAGTGCTTCGAACAGACTCTTAAACTGCGCGCGTGCGCTACTGCCATTGCCTAGCATTCTGTTTTCCCGTGCGTTTTCGTCACTGTCGAGTAAACAGGTTCGATAGGTGTCCCCAGATCCCCGCAGCATCCTTGCCAAGCATCCCTCCTGTCAGTTGACCGCTTTACAGCGAAAGAGGGATCGATAGTGAACAATATCGCAGTAGCAGGACGCTGGGCTTCAGCGTCAATCGGTGCAAATTAGCTAAACTAGTCTTGCTGCGGAAGAATTTACAAATGATCCGTTGGTTACGAATATTTCGGTTCTCCGGCGATGATGATCGTGCGGAATGTGATGCGAGTATCACCAATTGAAAGACTTGACCAGTGCTCAGCCAGGCCGCCATCGCAGCCGCCCAACAGTCCACCCAAAAGAGGTCGTCCGACTCACCGCGGCGGTTTTTTTGTTTAGCCGCCCTTAGCGGGTAGCACGAAAGTACACAGGTCGCAACTGTTCATGCTGATTCGCGTTCGCGTTGGCGGCTGAAAGACAAAACGAAGCCATTGCGATTCGCCAAGTCACCTACATTCGTCAAGGTTGATGGTTAGAATTGAATTGGCATCCCTGCGTAGGTGATGTGATTAATGTCCCCGTTGACTTGCAATGGAAACGACCAGATATGTCGAATTCGCCAGCGACAGACAAAGTTGACGCTTTAACAGAGCAGTTGGCCGCGGTTCAGGAAAAGCTGGACAATCTGTCCACTCAGCTCTTACATCAAAAGCTCAGACGCAGACGATTGACGATCCGTTTTTTGTTATTGCTATTCGTTTTGTTTGGGGGACTGTTCGCTTGGTTCAGTTGGAACTACCGGATTTCGGTGCGGCAAGCCAAAAGCGCGGACAAGCTGATTGATGTTGGGGCATTTTTACAATACGAACCGCGCCAGAGTTTGTTGCTAAGCATGCTGCCCGGTGATCCAGCCAAACCTCCCAAGTATCTGACGCGAATACTTGGTGAAGACTTCTTTCGATCAGTATCGAACGTGAGTACACGACAGGCAGGTTTTTCGGGCAAGAAAAAATCAACACTGGAAGCCGTCGCTGGCATGAGTGACCTGCAGCGTTTGCGACTAAATGGCATGACGCTCCAGACCAACGACTTGGAGATCATGGCGTACCTTCCTGAATTAGAATCGCTAGATGTATCGCGAACGACACTGGACGCTGGCAGAATCCCATGGCTTTCAAAGACACGGCTGCGATGGTTAGATATGTCGCACACACAAATCGGAGACAGTGCGTTGGTGGACATTGCTAATTGTGGTGAACTTCAATCTCTGAACTTGGAACGCACTGCAATCTCTGATGTTGGATTGCGGCGTTTGGGAGTGCTAAAGAAGCTGAGATCCTTGAATTTAAATCGAGCACCAGTTTCGATCGAGGCGGTTCGGCAGTTGGCAAAAGAGTTGCCGGAGTGTCGGATCACTTGGCAACCGTTAAAGTTTCGCGGTTCCTATAGGCAGGTTGATGTTGCTGCTGCCAGGAGCGGTGCGGTCGTGCTTGGCAAAGTAAGGCAGTATGATCCACGAAAGTCGCAGCAACCGATTCCACCCTCCGACAATATCCGTTTCGGACCACAAACTTACGGATGGCCGGTTTACGACGGAACGAGTGCTCCAAGTTATATCAACAGATCTGAATTGCGTTGGTGAGAAGTTAATCGCATGAGCAAACGTATTTATGTCGACATGGATGGCGTTCTTTGTGATTACGTGGCTTCGTTGACAGCAGCAAAGGAAAAGTATCCCCAGCTTCCGTTTCCACAATCGCTGCCCGGATTCTTTTTGAACATGGCTGCAATCGATGGCGCAATCGAAACCGTCAACCGATTGCGAGAGTCGTTTGACGTTTGGGTTCTGACAGCACCGGCGGTTCAAAACCCACTATGCTACACAGAGAAACGACTGTGGATTGAAAACCATTTTGATCTCGACTTTGCTCATCGGACAATCATCAGTCCCAACAAGAGTCTGCTGAAAGGTGATTACCTGATCGACGATCATGCCACCGGTCGAGGGCAAGATCGTTTCGAAGGCCAACTGATCCACTTTGGCACACCTGCGTTTTCCAATTGGAATATGGTGTCAGACTATTTTTTCACGAATACTTCAACCAGCAAGAACCGATGATTGAAGGACTGTAGCATGGATCCCAACAAGGAATAGTTAATCGAAATGACCAGTCAGTCAGAACCAAACAAACGGATGATCGAGATCAATGATTCAGAGAACTTGAAGATATGGTTGGCAAACCCCGGTGGAGCGGTCGCGGTTCAGGGAGTTGAACTCAATGGGATGGAAAATGAGCTTGCGGAAGTTAACTTAGCAGGCTGCTTGTTTTTGGGCTGCGAGATGTCCGATGCGTTGGCTGGTTTCTTGGTGTCTCGCCGCGCAGTTGTGATCCCTGCGTCATCGCCATTCGTTTTTTCTCCGCACCGCGCGACACTTTACGCGGCTGGCGAATTGTTTGCAGACTTCGATCCCAATGTTGGAGAATTTGGAAACTACGATCAGTCGTTTGACTTTCGCGTGTATCAGGAATACTTGATGCATGGTCAGCATTTGGCTGGCATCGATGTGACTCTCGCCCGCAGTTTGCACGATCACAGCATGACCGATGCTCGCGACGAATTTGTCTCGAAGCGAAAAATGGTTGCAATCATGGGTGGTCACGATTTGCTGCGATCGGCTCCGACGTATCGCCAAGTAGCGGAACTGGCGCGAGGTCTCGCGCAAGCTGGCTTTACGTTGGCCAGTGGCGGCGGTCCCGGCGCGATGGAAGCGACACATGTTGGAGCATACTTTGCCGAATTCGATGACGATTCGTTCGCCGAAGCACTCTCCGATTTGGCGCAGCGACGCGGCGTGGTTAGTCAAGAAAAAGAGTACCAGGATAAAGATTGGTTGCAGCGTGCGTATCGTGTTCGTGAAAAATTTCCGCTGACCAGTTCCATGCACAAAGCAGAGAGTCTTGCGATTCCGACTTGGTTTTATGGACACGAACCGCCGGCACCGTTTGCAACGCACACTGCCAAATACTTTTCGAACAGCATTCGCGAAGACGGGCTACTGCAGATCGCGAACTACGGAGTCATTTTCGCGCCGGGCAATGCCGGAACGGTCCAAGAGATTTTTCAAGACGCAGCACAGAACTACTACGAAACGTTCGTGCACGCGTCCCCGATGGTGTTGCTGGGGAAAGAATATTGGACCAAGGATCGGCCAGCCTGGGAATTGTTACAGGCGCTAGCGAACACACCTGGCAAAGAACCGATGCGCGACCTGGTCCATTTGGTCGATGACCCCAACAAGGCCGCCGAAATAATCAAGCAATTCAAACCAGGGGTTTGAACTATCGCTGCAGGCGGTATTTGACATTGAGTGAAAGACAGCGCTAATGAGCCGATGGGCGATAGCCCCGGTTATTGACGGACTGATTGCGCTCGAAACCGGGGCTAACGCCCTGCGGCTTAAAGGGTTCCAGCTCGGCGCCGACAGCGCATATGAGCCGATGGGCGATAGCCCCGGTTATTGACGGACTGATTGCGCTCGAAACCGGGGCTAACGCCCTGCGGCTCAAAGGGTTCCAGCTCGGCGCCGACAGCGCAAATGAGCCGATGGGCGATAGTCGCCTAGCGCCAGCGGCTCAGAAAAATATGTCACGCAAATAAATCCACAAGCCAGACTACCGGTTAAACGAACCCTTGCTGGATCAAAATTGATTCACCGCGTAAGCTGAAGGGGCATCCACTCGTAAAACTTGTTTTCTTGGAACCACTGGTATGGCTATCCCTCCTTGGACTGTTGACTTATTGCGACGCGGCATTGGCGAAGTTGCTAAGCGGGCCAGCGATTCGGAAACGCTGGAAAAATTGAAAACTCAAGCGACTGAGATTTTGCAGGATTTGCCAGATGCTGCCTCAAAGGGTTTCAGCGCAGTTCTGCGAACAGCCGAAGCCAGTAAACGGACGGTAGCTGAATGGGCACGCGGTTCTGTCGATCAAGCCACGCCTGGTTTCAACGCGACTGGTATTCTGGTCCAGCCATTCGGGCTAGGGGTTCCCGTTTCTGAGCGAGTCATCGCTGCGGGTGCAGAGCTTATCCGTGGAAACTGTATCTACGATGACGAAACCGCAATTCGCCTACGGCAAGCAGCATCGCAGCACGCGCCTCATGATTGTGCGATCGCAATCACCGGTAGTTTTCCTGCTGCCTTGACGGCGTTTTCGCAGTTAGTCCAAGAGCGTCCGCTGTTGGTTCATCGCAGCCAAGCCGTCAGGTTGCCCGGTGGTGTTCCATTGCCCGAAGCATTCGGGACGCTGTTGCCGGTCATCCAAGAAGTCGGTAGCGTCAGCGGTTTGCACGCAGACGATTTCGAGGGCATGGATCAGTTCTGTTTGATCAGTGCCGATCCCGGCAATCAGCCACCGGAACTATTGAAACCCGATCATGACGGGGCGCTCAGAGCCGTGGTGCTGCCGATCGCAACGGTCCACCGAGTTGACGATTTGATTCCGTCAGCGCAAGAAACGTTAGAGGCTGGCGCGGACTTTGTCTTGATGCCAGGCAATGGGCTTGCCGGTGGTCCTGAGTGCGGATTGATCATCGGAAAACCGGATGCTTTGGCATTGATTACCGAATCACCGGTTTGGCAATCGTTACAGTCAAATGATGCTGTTTCCGCGATGATGACACAGGCATTGGACCCCGCGCAACTAGAAGACCTACCTATCGTCGCGCTGCTTTCTACCAGCGTTCAAAATCTTGAAGCCCGAGCGCAACGAATGTCTGTGCGGATTTCCGGATGCGATGAAATTGAAAGCTGCAAAGTCACCAACGAATCCGCAAAGTTGACAGAGAACGGTCGATGGGAAATGCCATCATGTCAAGTTCGAGTTGCCCATCAAAGTCTTTCGCCAAGCTCCTGGGCTGCCAAGCTACGTGCACAGAATCCAGCGCTAGTCGTCGAACATGATGATGACGAAATAATCATCGACCTTCGCTGGATTGGTGCCGCCGACGACAATCAAATCTCCGCGGCGGTCACGGCACAAGTGGAATCAGACGCAAGCAGTTCGTAGCGGGAGTTTTCAAGACGTCTTCAATACTTTCGGTTTTAATGTGGTTCCGAAATCTTCGCGACTTTCGCTCTGCGTTTTTACGGCGTCTAATTGATCAAGATTCGAAACGAAAGCTGAGCCGATACAAGTGAAGATTCTTGATCAAGAAAACACTGTCCGCGAAAACTTCCGCCGACTGATGACTGACTACCGAGTCTATGTATTGCTGGTAGTTTTCACGCAGATCGCGGATTCAATATCGACAACGTTGTTCATGATGGTGACTGAGATCGATTACGAACTCAATCCAGTCGTACGTTGGCTCAGTCATCGACTTGGAATCGCGTTTGGTCCTCTGATTGGCAAGACCGTCCAGCTCGCGGCGATGTTCGGACTGGTATGCATCGTGCCAAACTTGACGCGAGTTTTGTGCTGGGCAGTCATTTCGATGAACACCATAGCGGTGATCAGGAATCTAGACCTGTACTGGAGTACGTTTTAGGCGAAAGGCTTTTCACCGTTTCTAAGCTGGGATAGTACCTTAGCCGTCGCTGGCCGAGACACACAAACATGGAACACACGACCATCCAAACCCGCTTTGATGCCTTGTCTTACGTTCGATAGCCTTTGTCTCTGGCTTTCCTCTCACCCAAACTTGTTTGGGGTAAGGGGCAAGTATGCTTCGTTTGAATCAGAGCTTAAGATGAATTCAAATGACAAATCGAAGCGACGATACGAGTTGCTGCGGATTTTAGGACATCAAGAGACTTGAGATCCGGCTGCTTTGCGGCGTCAAATTGGTCAGCTATCGATGATCGATTGGAGCGCTCGGCTCCCTCACCCCCAGCC
>CAYNNP010000110.1:0-14013 GCA_964398215.1 uncultured Pirellulaceae bacterium
AACACCACATGAAAAACCGCAACTTCAGAACGCGTGAGCGCGGTCCCTCGCTAACGCTTCGGGTTACCAAAACAGCGTGGCCTACAGTGTGCCCTTGGTGCTTGGGATTCCATCACTACGCGGATCGCTTTCTGCAGCCATCCGGATCGCTCGCGCCGTGGCTTTGAAAACGCACTCGGCGATGTGATGTCCGTTTCGGCCGTGATGCAAAATCACATGCAAGTTGCAATTGGCGTTGGCGGCAAACGATTGCCAGAAGTGTTCAATCAGCTCGCTATCGAACGTGCCGATTTTGGACGCAGCAATCGGTGCGTGATATTCAAACGCATAGCGACCGCCAAGGTCGACCGCTGATGTTACCAGGCACTCGTCCATCGGCAATGTAAAGTGGCCATAGCGCCGCGTACCCGCCCGGTCACCCAGTGCTTGATCAACGGCTTGCCCCAGGCAGATCCCAATGTCTTCGGCGGTGTGATGATCGTCGACGTGATAGTCACCTTTGGCGACGACATCCAAATCAATCATCGCATGCTTGGCCAACAAATCCATCATGTGATCCAGGAACCCAATTCCCGATTCACGTGAGCCCGCGCCAGTTCCATCCAAGTTCAAACTCAGTTGGATATCGGTTTCGCCTGTCTTTCGTTTGATGGTGGCCGTACGATTCATTTTGTTTTCAATGGGAAGGTTGTTCTAGAGAAGTTCTATTTGCGGAGTGATGTGGAGAGTCAGACCGAATCCAACCAGGTCATGCTTGTTGTAAAAACCGCTCAATCATCATTAGGCAAGCATCGATCTGTTTGTTCGTGCCAACGGAAATTCGTATCCCGTCCGACCAATCGGGATACTGCATGTATCGAACCAAGATCTGGTTTTTCTTCAAGAATTCGTACATCGCCTGATGTTGCCCGCCCGGATGGGTGCACCACACAAAGTTGGCTTGAGACGGAATCACATCAAAACCCAATTCAGTCAGTCGATCCGCAAGTCGCGAGCGCGTCTTTTTGATCAGCCCCGTAATCGACTCCAGCCATGGCTGACACGACACCGCGGCCGTTGCAGCGGCGATCGAGATCACGTCACAGTTGTAGCTATCCTTGATCTTCGTCAGTTCGGCGATGATGTGTGGCTGAGCGACCAAGAACCCGAACCGAATTCCGGCCAAGGCATACGACTTGCTCAGTGTTCGCGTGACCATGACGCGTTCGTTTTCTTGTACCAAACTCAAACAGTTGTCCTGGGCAAAGTCCGCGTAGGCTTCATCGATTACCAAAGGACACGTCAAACTTTCTGCAATTTTCGCAACGTCGGCTTTGGGCACAACTGTCCCAGATGGACTATTTGGATTCGGAAGCAACACGAGTCGGGTTTCATCATCGTTTTCACCAAACGCTGCGGGCAACGTCCAGTCCTTGGCGAAACTGACTTGCTCCCACGCTGCACCTTGGATGTCTGCCAACGTTCGGTACAGGATGTAACTGGGATAGGGTAAACGCAATCGCTGGCCTTCACCGACAAAACCGCGAACAAGAATCGTCAGGATTTCATCGCTACCGTTGCCCGCCAAGATCCATTCTGGTCCCGGCAACCCAAGCGCATTAGCGGCCGCACGACAGAAAGTGTGGGCGATGGGATCGGGATACCGATTCAATGGACCGTATGCCGCATTTTGAATCGCAACGATCACTTCGTCAGGTGGATCGTAAGGGTTTTCGTTCGTGTTCAGCTTGATGAATTTGCCAGGCGGCGGTTGCTCACCGGGTGCGTACGGCAACATCTTGGCAAGAGCGCGGCGAAAGATCGAATTAGTCATGGTGTCTTACAGCGCCAAATACTGTTTGCGTTTCCGTTCGGGTAATTTCTCGATCGCATAGCGAAGCATCGTTCGCGGCATCCGATTAACGTTCTCATCTAGAAAGTCTAGCAGCACGTCCAACTCGACTTTACCGGCTTCGCGAAGCATCCACCCGACAGCTTTATGCATCAGGTCATGTTCGTGGTCCAAGAACCAATCGGCGAGCCGCAAAATCCAATCAAACTCCGCATTCTTGATCATTGGAAAGCAAGCGATCACGCTCACACGTTCTCGCCAAAGATGACCGGATTCAGCAAGTTCATCCAGGATCACTCGTTCGTCCTCACGATCCAACAACCAGTCGCCCAAGATCTTGTGCGCTGACGAATCGACCAGGTCCCAATTGTTAACATGATCTAGGAGACTCAAATACAATTCAACGATACCAGACTTTGTGGCTTCCATTTTGGCCCGCTGATATTGCAGCACCAAGATCAACAATCCCGTCAAGCGATACTCGTGAACAGGATCTTTGACCAGTTTGATCAATTCTGTTTCTGGCATTGCCCGAAACGATTTCGCCACCTTGCGCTGATTCGGAACAGTGACACCGATGAATTGATCTCCCTCGCCATACTCACCCTTTCCAGTTTTGAAAAAGTGAGGAAAGAACGCAGCCTTCTCCGGGTTGATATGAACTTTTAATGCTTCTTTGGCATCGGCAGCATTCATCACCAGACTCACTTGCCAAGTAACTGGTTGATGCGCTGCACTAGATCGCTAGGTGCATCATGGCTGTACGCCACATCCTCGGTTTCTTTCTTGGCAAGAATCTTGATTTGGCAACGAGATTCTTGCCACTCGTCACCACCAGCGATGATTGCCAAATCAAACCCATGTCGATCCGCATACTTGAGCTGAGCCCCCAGTTTCTTTGCGTCAGGATAGACTTCGGCGTTGATGCCGGCGCTGCGCAAGTTGGTTGCTAGCTGCAGATAGTCATTCCGAAAATCAGCATCGAAAAATGGGATTAGCACGGGGGCGGGCGTTGCCGCCTTGGGCAGCAGATCCAACTGTTCCATCGCCGCCAATAGTCGATCCAAGCCGAGTGACGCGCCGATGCCAGGCAGGTGCTGTTTGGTATACAGCCCGGCAAGATTGTCATACCGACCACCACTACAGACACTGCCAATCGAGGGCAGGTCATCCAGCGTCGTTTCAAAAATCACACCGGTGTAATAGTCCAATCCTCGCGCGATCGAAACATCCAGCTTCATTCGTTCGGTTGGGACGCCCGATGCGATCGCGCCTTCGTAGATTTCTCTCAGGCGGTTGATCCCAGCCGCAGCGGTATCGTTACCACCTGTGATCTCTGGCAATGCCTCCAGCACTGAAGCTCCGTCGCCGTCACACTCAGCCAACTTCAGCACTTGGTCTGCCTGTTCCGGTTGGATCTCGGCAGCGGTGCACATCTCGGCAGCCGTTTTCTCACGACCGATCTTGGCAAGTTTGTCCAGGCTACGTAGCACGGGAACGGATTTGTCCGCCAACCCCAGATGTTCCAACAACCCGCTCAGCACCGCGCGGTTATTGATGCTGATTGTGAAACGTTCGAACCCGATTGTCGCAAGCAGTTGATTGATCACCGCAACAGCTTCGATATCAGCCAAGACCGATTCGGTCCCGATCGTATCGAAATCGCACTGAACGAATTCGCGGTAGCGCCCAGCTTGAGGTCGCTCTCCGCGCCAAACCGGGGCGATCTGATAACGCTTGAATGGGGTGCCAAGCGTAGCTGCATGCTGGGCGGCAAACCGCGCCAGTGGGACGGTCAAGTCAAAACGCATGCCAACTTGTCGGCCGCCTGCATCCTCGAATCGATAGATCTGGCGATCCGCTTCTTCGCTGCCTTTGCCCAGCAAAATCTCCAGCAGTTCTAGCGCCGGTGTATCGATAGGAGCAAATCCAAAGGATCGAAATACATGCCGCGAAGTCTCCATCAGCGTTTCGCGCGGGATCATTACCGCAGGCAGGTAGTCACGGAAACCGTTTAACGTACGAGGCTTGATCAAAGACATTTTTCAACGTTGGTCAGGATGGATTGACGGGACGAAAGATCACCATGGTGGACGACAAAATGACTCGCAAAGTTCACATCAGTCCAAATCAGCGAGCACGAATTGTTCTTGCCAAAATTGTCCCTCGTCCCAGCGGAAAGCCAATACGAGCTTCTGTATGGGGACAAAAGGTCTCAAGTAGAGAGCTGCATCGACGCGCATAAAAAAACGGCCAGCCTAGAGCTGACCATTTGTGTTTTTCAATAAACCGGTTTTTAGATGCGACTAGCGTCGCGCCTTTTTCACCTTGGCTCCGCCCTGGCGTACTTTGAATTTCGGGTTACTTTTGCAAATCACGTAGATTCTGCCTCGGCGCTTAACCACTTGGCAATCAGGGTGGCGGTACTTCAGGGCACCGATGCTGCTGACAACTTTCATCGCATCGTCCAGTTAAATAGTATCGTTTCAGTGAAGCCGGCCAGCAGAAGTTGTTGATGCTTCTGGTTTTTGGCCGGGTTGGATGTTTCGGGCCTCAGAATATAACGGTTGGCCCGCAACCTTCAATGTCAAACAACCAACGAAAAGCAGACAAATGTCCCGAATTGCCTACTTTGACTGTCTGAGCGGAATCAGCGGCGATATGACGCTGGGCGCTCTGATCGACCTAGGAGTGGATCCAGGGTTGATTCAATCGGCCGTGCGGTCGATGGGCCTGCCCGATCTGTCGATCGAAGCAAACACGGTCAAAAAATGTGGTTTTCGTGCCATTAAGGTGAATATCGACCATCCGCCAGAGCACGCCCATCGGCATTTGCACCATATCACTGAAATGATCGATCGGGCCGATCAGGTCGCCGCTCCAGCCAAAGATCTGGCAAAAGCAATCTTTCAGGAAGTCGCTGTCGCGGAGGCGAAGGTCCACGGCACAACCCTCCAAAAAGTTCACTTTCATGAAGTCGGAGCCATCGACTCGATTGCCGATATCGTCGGGTGCGCGGTCGGGCTTCATGATTTGGGCATTCAAACGATTGCCGCATCGGCCGTCCCAACCGGGACCGGATCTATCAAGATCGCCCATGGACGCGTGTCCGTTCCCGCACCGGCAACGGCCGAGATTCTGCGTGGTATCCCGATTGCCGCCAGCGATATCCAAGCCGAATTGACCACACCAACCGGCGCCGCGATCCTAAAGGCCAATGCGACGGCATTCGGGCCGATGCCAGCAATGACGATCGAAGCTGTTGGATACGGCGCTGGCACGATGGACATTGATGGACAAGCCAACGTGCTACGAGTCTTGCTGGGACAAACGAGCGCCGCTACCGATGGGCTTGCCAATGTTCAGTCCGATGATGTGGTCGTGCTCAGTACCAACATCGATGATTGTTCGGCCGAAAGATTGGCGGATTGTGCAGAGCGGTTGATGAAGGAAGGCGCTCTGGATGTTTTCCAAGTTCCATGCACTATGAAAAAAGGTCGTGCCGGTGTGATGTTGACCGTGATCGCATCCCCCGTGCAAGTTCCGTCGCTTGAACAAATCATCTTTCAACACACGTCAACCATTGGCATCCGTCGACATTCAACTCAGCGTCACAAGTTGGCGCGTGCTAGCGTGCGAGTCGAAACCCAATTCGGTGAAGTCAACGGAAAGATTGTCGAGCTTCCCGATGGCACGAAACGCTTTTCTGTCGAAGACGATAGCGCGAAACAGTTGGCAGCCAAACACGACACGACAGCGTTGGCCGTCACCGAAGCCGCGCGGGCTGCCTGGCGAAAGCAAGCTGGCAAAGCAAAATCGAAGCCGAAAAAAGAAGATGTACTCGAAGTCCGCTTTCCGCCGGGCACCAATCAACAGCAACAAAACATCCGGATCAAAAAACTGCGAAAGATGTTGCGTCGCGGCCGCACTGTTCGAATCGTCTGTATGAGCAAAGACCAAGACGAGAATCGCCTGCTAAAAACTCAACAGCGAATGGAAGCAATCCTTGAGACGATCCAGCCGGATGGATCCGCCGTCACAGGACCGCGTCAAAAAGGTCGCCGAATCGTGTGCGTGGTTGCCAATGGTAACCACGCTGAGTAGCCCGCAATAAAACCCGCTGCCGGAGCGGGCTTGTATTATTGCAAAACGTCTGTGCCCATCCACGGTTGCAATGCTTTTGGCACGCCGATGCTTCCGTCGGCCCGTTGGTGGTTTTCCAAAATAGCAATCATCGCGCGTCCGGTCGCGATCGCGGTACCATTCAGCGTGTGAACGAACTGCGTTCCCTTTTTGCCGGACTGCTTGAAACGAATGTTTAACCGGCGTGCTTGGTAGTCAGTGCAATTACTGGTGCTAGTGACTTCGCCCCAAGCACCGTCATCGCCACGGCCGGGCATCCAAGCCTCCAGGTCGTATTTGCGATACGCTGGCCCGCCCAGGTCACCGGTAGCAGTATCAATCACACGATACGGTACTTCCAGTTGATCAAAAATCTCGCATTCCAGTTCTCGCATTTCTTCATGCAATGCGTCACTCTGCTCGGGAGCTGAAAACGCAAACATCTCGACTTTGGTGAATTGGTGAACGCGATAAAGTCCCTTCGACGCGCGGCCAGCGGCACCGGCTTCTGTGCGGAAACAATGGCTAAGCCCACAAAGCCGGATCGGCAATTCTTCAAAATCGACCACTTGCCCCGACATCATTCCGCCAAGTGTGATTTCTGCGGTAGCAACCAAATTCAGCTCGGTATTTTCGATGCTATAAATTTGAGTTTCAGGGCCACGCGGATTGAATCCTGTTCCATGCAAAATACTGGTCAGCGCCAAGTCCGGTGTGGCAACGGGTGTGAATTTTTTGTCGCTTAAAAAACTGACGGCGAACTGTTGCAGCGCGAGATCCAATCGGACGGCTGCATTGCGCAAGAAATAGAAACCGGCGCCTGCGACCCTTGCACCGCCTTCAAAGTCGAACAAGTCATGCCGCTCGCCTAGAGCCAAATGATCTTTTGCGGCGAAGTCGAATTCGGGCTTGGGGTTTTTTCCAAAAGAAAGTTCTTTGGCGTCATCTTCACCGCCATCGGGCACATCAGGGTGCGTCATGTTGGGGATGATCGTTTGCAAATCAACGATCTGCGTTTCCAGTTCGTCGTGCTCCTTTTGAGCAGCGTCTTTTTGGGCTCGCAACTCACGCCCTTTGGTAATCAACGTTTGGCGTTCGTCATCCGACTTTGCGCCTTTGATTTTCTTGGTCGTATCGTTGGCCTGTTGGTTCAAATCCTGCGACTGACGAAGCTTTTCCAATCGCTGCTCGTCCAGACTCAGAATCTGATCGATATCACAGGGGACACCGCGGCGTTGGCAATTTTCTTTGACGGCATCAGCGTTCTGGATGATGTATTTTCTATCAAGCATTGGTATTTGGATTCTCGGTTCAAGCAAGCGAATCAATGTCGCTTGGGAATTGGACGGTTTTGGATTATCAGATGTTCGGGGTCAACTCAAGTTGCCAATCTCGCCCCACAAGATCGTCGAGGCGCGAATGCCACGATGGTAGTCGGCCACACGAAATTTTTCGTTCGGACTATGAGCGTTGTCATCGGAAAGGCCCCAACCCAGCAATAGGCAATCACACTCCAGCACTTCTTGGAACCGCGTCACGATTGGAATGGAACCACCTTCGCGAATCAACACCGGTGGGGTACCAAATGCATCAGCGATTGCGTTTTTGGCCGCGGCCATGAATCGACTGCCCGTATCGGCAAGCATTCCCGTCGCGCCATGATCAGGCATCAGTTTGAATCGGATTCCCGTCGGGGCATTGGCCGCGAGATGTTTTTCCAGGCCAGCAGTAATCTTTTCGGGATCCTGGTCTGGCACCAAACGAAAACTGAACTTGGCGGACGCTGTTGCCGGAATGATCGTTTTCACGCCCTCGCCTTGGTGACCACTGTTCAATCCGTTGATGTCAAATGTGGGCCGTGCCCAACGGCGTTCATCCGCGCTAAAACCTGCTTCGCCAAACAACGCATCAACACCGATCGCCTTGGCAAACTTTGCTTCGTCTTGCGGCAACTGTTTCCATTGTTCTCGCTCATCCTCGCTCAGGTCGCGGACGTCGTCATAGTATCCGGGAATCTGAATCCTTCCGTTTGCGTCAACCATCGATGAAAGCATGTGGCACAAAGCGATCGCAGGATTCATCACCGCACCACCAAACGATCCACTATGCAGATCTTGGCTGGGTCCATCAACTTGCAGCTCATAGGTAGCGATCCCTCGCAGGCCGTATGTAATCGCAGGCTGGCCGTCGGAGTACTGACCGCTATCGCTGATCACGACGCAATCGCATGCCATCTTTTCGCGCAGCTCTGGCAACATTCGTTCCAAATTCGCGCTGCCCACCTCTTCCTCACCTTCGATCAGAAATTTGATTTGCAGTGGCAAAGGTTCACCAGTCGCCAGCCAATCACAGACGCTTTGTACATGCGTCAGTACTTGGCCCTTGTCGTCGGTGGCACCACGCGCAAACAGATCGCCATCGCGAACGGTAGGTTCAAAGGGACCTGAGATCCATTGGTCCAGCGGTTCGACAGGTTGAACGTCATAGTGTCCGTAGACCAAAACAACCGGCGCGCCATCGACGGCGGGAGTCTCGGCATACACCATCGGGTGGCCTTCCGTTTCGATTCGGTCCACCGTCAGGCCAGCGGAAGTCAGCTTTTCGGACACCCAATCGGCTGCTTTTGCGATATCGGCGACTCGCGAGCTATCACTGCTGATGCTGGGGATTCGCAGCCATTGGACGAGTTCCGCCAAGTGTCGATCAGCGGATTTACTCAGTGATTCCAGCAAGCCGTTGGGAGTCATGTGCTATCTAAAGGTGTGAAAGGGGAGTTAAACGGCAAGTTTGTGCCATCTTCGTGAATTTTCCCAACCCTAAAGGTTCGGGAAATTGCGTCGGAATTCGCGAACAAAAGTAGTGCAGTTTGCATACGCGCCGCGCTACAATATATCGATCTGACCGGCGACGAGAATCACATGAAGTGTTCTAGCCGGTAGGAACGTTTTTAAGAGAACACCCGAGAACCTGATGATCGGACCATCAACCAACGGATATTCGACAGTTTTTGAAAACGAATAGTTTATTCGCAAGGAGCCTGATCGCTGATGGCAGAAGACACAATAGTGGCCCAGCCCGACGTTAAAAAAGACAAACGTCAAAAACCAAAACGCCAACCACCCTACAACGTAATTTTGTGGGACGATTCGGACCACAGCTACGATTACGTGGTACGGATGATGAAAACGATATTTCGCCATGAAATTGAGCGAGGTTTCGAAATTGCAAAAGAAGTCGATGCGTCAGGTCGTGCCATTTGCGTGACCACGACCATGGAACACGCTGAACTCAAACGAGATCAGATCCATGCTTTCGGCAAAGACGACTTGATCCCACGCTGCAAAGGCAGCATGTCGGCGACGATCGAACCAGTTCGCTAAAGTTTTTGGATTCAGGATAGAAAGAAACGCATGGGCGCGAAACTTCGTGTGGCAACTCTTGGTTGCAAAGTCAATCAGTACGAAACCGAACTTGTGCGACAAGGCCTCCAGCGAATCGGCTACACCGATTGCCAAGGCGATGATTCCGCCGATGTTTGTGTGGTGAATACCTGCACCGTCACCAATGAAGGTGACGCCAAGAGCCGGCGCCTGGTACGTCGTCTTCATCGCGATAATCCTGATGCAAAAATTGTCGTCATGGGCTGCTATGCAACCCGCGCTCCTGACGAAGTCGCTGCACTGCCAGGCGTCTCGGAAGTCGTTACCGACAAACGCGAGTTGCCTGATTTGATGACTCGGTTCGGTGTCATCGATGTCCCCACAGGACTGGATGGATTCTCTGGTCGGCAACGCGCATACGTCAAAATTCAAGACGGTTGTTTGCTGCGATGCAGCTACTGCATCATTCCTCACGTGCGTCCCGAACTCACATCGCGACCTCTGCAAGATATTGTTGATGAAGTCCAGCGGTTGGTTGCCAGCGGCCATCACGAAGTCGTGCTGACGGGCATTCACCTTGGCCACTACGGCGTTGATTGGAATCGCAACAAACCCAAGCAAGAGTGGGTCCGACTTGCACACCTGTTAAATCGTCTTTGTGAATTGCCGGGTGATTTCCGTATTCGGCTCAGCAGTATCGAAGCCACTGAGGTGACTCGTGAATTGATCGCAACGATGGCTCAGTACAAAGAACGAATTGTTCCGCATTTGCATTTGTGCCTGCAAAGCGGCAGCGATTCAGTACTGCGACGAATGCGGCGGCGCTGGGGCACACGAATGTTCTTGGACCGCTGTCAATTGCTGCGTGATGCACTGCATAAACCGGCGATTTCAACCGACATTATCGTTGGCTTTCCAGGTGAAACCGAAGCAGAGTTTGCTCAGACACTGGAAACCTGTCGTGCGGCTGGTTTTTCCAAGATCCATGCGTTCCCATTCAGCGCTCGGCGCGGCACACCGGCTGCCGACATGGACAACAAAATCCCAAAAACGCTGCAAGCAGAACGGGTTGCCGTGCTCAGCGAACTAGAAGCCGAGCTACGGAATCAATACTACGATTCTCTGGTCGGTGAACGATTGCAATTGTTAGTGGAAAGTAAAAAGACGCTCGCCACGATCGGTTCGGCCGAAAATAAAATCCTCTTGCGAGGAACAACTTGCCGATACGCGCCAACAGAATTGATCGCCCAACCATCGGGTATTGATCGCGGTGATATACTGGATGTGATGATCACACGCAGCGAAGGCGAAAGTCTCGTTGCGTCGATTCCGTAGAAACGCGGACTCAGCGGGCGGCCAGTAACGATTCTCCTTTTCTAATCGGCAACAGGGTGGACTAAATGCGAATCGGATTCTGCACGTCAATCAGCTTGTTATTTTTGACAGCCGTATGTGCACAAGACGTTGCGCCGCCGCTGGTGTGGCAGGCACCTTTCGCAAAGGTCAGCGGAGCCAATGAGTCCAGCAAACTGGTTTTTCTACTAATCACCAATGACATCGATCTCGAAGAATCTGACGTTGGAACAAGAGCAAAGCAGCTTTGTTGGTGCAAATCGGACTTCGAACTTTCGTTTCGACGGATGCTCAAACAGCGACCCGACCTCGCAGACAATTACGTCCTAGAACACTTGCCTGCAGGAATGCCGCTGGAATTGACCGGTGGTAAAAACACCAACCAGTTGGCGCGAAGCATCCTGGCCGTCTGCGATAGTCAGCATCGATTGCTCAGCCTGTCTGTGGGCGTACCAACAGAAAATCAGCTGCTCACGTTGCTGGAAGACGCACAAAACGTCGCTTCGCTGATGGAATTCGGCAATGACCGAAAACAAATTTCGTTGGCGGTTGCCGAACAATCAAAATCGCGAGTCACCAGGATTTGGCGAGACGCTTTGGATGAATTGTTGATCGCGATCAACATGAATGAAGGTGGTAAAGCCAACGCAGAGCACGACTCGAACATCACTGACAGCGTTGTAGTAATACTGAGCTCCGTTTACTTTGCCGACACAAAAGTTCGCTTTGGATTGTCCGATGTATCCGACCTAAAAAGATTGATCGTTCTGGAGCAGCATCCAGAGACTCGGGCGAATTGGTGCGAGACAGCCATCCCGTTCCTGACTGCCGCAAACGTGCAAGACATCTGGCGCCCGTTGACAGAGTCGATTTGGGGACGTCCTCCGATTCAATTCCAAGGCGGTAAAACTGATGAACTGGTCAGGTGGTACGATACGCAAAACGACATAACAGCTTTCGCTTTAGTCATTCAGCCATCTTTCATGAAGTCGAAGAGCCAGTGGCCGCCAATTGACCTGGGCAGTCAAGCGGCCAAGCGAGGTGTGGCTTGGAAAGACCTTCATAGCCTGGTTACCAAGTTGCCAGCCATGTCGGTTGACACTCAACAATTATTCGAGCTAATTCGAATCAAAGACCTTCAGGCATTGGAATTGTGGTCGCCAACACAGGCGCGGTATCTGATCATTGTCCCCAAAACACGCATGCCCTGGATCATTCGCGAAGGCGACGTGCCGGTAAAACACATTGCCCGGCTACGAAAATTGGTCAAGAAAAAGTAGACTTTGCGACCGCCGTTTCCTAAGTCAAATGAGACGGTGTTTTTCGGGAACACAGCGCCAAGCGAAAGTCTCTCGCAGGTTGTGAGGTGCATTTCCAGCTGCTGGTCGCTCAATAGGAATCCGATATGCCCGACCTGATTGCCCAAGGCCCCAACAGCGATGACCGCTGGCGACGGGCAGTTCCCAGTTTCAGTCATGGCACGGTGATTGTGATCGGGCGAAGCGAGGGTGATTGGAACGTTCCCTGGGATTCACTGATCTCCCGGCAGCATGTGCAAGTGACTCCCAAGCAAGATAATCGGGTCGATGTTCGTAAACTGAGTGACGCCACAAACGCCGTCTTTTATCGCGGCCAGTCCAGCAACGAATTCACGCTGGCAGCTGGTGAGCATTTTGTAATCGGCGACACAACCTTCACGCTAACACAACGACCGCAAGCGGCGCTGTCGCCTTCGTCAGCCGACGTGACCGAACACGCGTTTGATTTGTCAATGCTTCGCAAGCGAAACTTCCGCGATGCAGTCTCACGGATCGAAATGCTAGGTCGACTTCCTGATTTGATTGTCAGCAGCACCAGCGATGAAGAACTCTTGGTGCGAGTTGTGAACCTTTTGTTGCAGTCAACACCCGCCGCCTCTGCGGTCGCCGTCGTTGCATCACCCGACGCAGAAAAAGACAGTGAGAACGCGCCGATTGATGTGATGCATTTTGATAGTCGCGGCGCACAGGGAACAGAACCCAAGGTCAGTTCGCGACTCGTGCGAAAATCCATCTCGAATGGATCCACAACACTGCATCTGTGGAGTGGCACAGGCAAACAGTCCGCCGCGTTTACAGCCACCGATGATGTTGACTGGGCCTTTTGTGTGCCACTTCGCAGCGAAGCATGCCCCGGTTGGGCGATTTACGTTGTCGGACAGCTCGGGCTAACGCAAGGCTTCAACCCGCAGAAATCGCTGCAAGCCGCTCCAGATAACTTGCATGATGACGTTAAGTTCGCTGAGCTCGTTGGCACCATGGTCGGCAAGCTTCGGCAAAGCCGGCAGCTTGAACGACGACAAGCTGGCATCCGAAGGTTCTTTGCGCCCATTGTGATGGAAGCGATGGCCAGGCGAAATACCGATGAAGTCTTGGAACCACGCGAAGCCGATTTGTCGGTCATGTTTTGTGACCTACGAGGATTTTCAGCGCGAAGCGAACACGAAGCTGGTCAACTGCTGAAGCTTCTGGAGAGCGTCAGTAGCGCCCTGGGTGTGATGACGCGTCATATCTTAGGCACGGGAGGAGTCATTGGTGATTTTCACGGTGACGCCGCGATGGGATTCTGGGGCTGGCCGTTTGATGATGGCGACACGGCGATGCAAGCCGCGAAAGCAGCGATGTTGATCCGCAACGAGAATTTGACTCATAGCGATGAAACAGGTTTTCGGTGTGGAATCGGAATCGCAACGGGAAGAGCGGTCGCAGGACGAATCGGTACCGCGGATCAAGTCAAAGTCACTGCGTTTGGGCCAGTCGTGAACTTGGCTAGCCGCTTGGAGGGGATGACCAAAGCATTTGGAAGCGAAGTGATCATTGATGAACCAACGAGTCTTGCTTTGCAAGGAACCAGCGCAGCGGATTTGGGATTTCGAATCCGACGACTTGGGTGCGTGCGACCTGCTGGAATCCACACGCCAATGGTCATCAGCGAACTCTTGCCGCCGGATGACGGAACATCACGATCGCTTACCGATGGACAAATTCAAAGCTACGAAGCTGGGCTTGATGCGGTGATCAATGGAATGTGGGAAGAAGCCGTGTGTCTTCTGGAAGAACTTCCCAGCTGGGACCGACCCAAAGACACATTGCTTTCGATGATCTTGCGACACAACCGAACGCCACCCGATTCGTGGGATGGTGTGATTTCGATTCCGAAGATGTAGAGGTTTTTTTGTTGATAGATGACAATTTCTTCGCGGCTTTCATCGTCATGGCAGTGAGAAACAGAAAGCCGATCAAGAATTGTCATTGATCAATTGTTAACTGTCATTTGTCAATGAAGGAA
>CAYNNP010000110.1:14113-16804 GCA_964398215.1 uncultured Pirellulaceae bacterium
GCCGATCAAGAATTGTCATTGATCAATTGTTAACTGTCATTTGTCAATGAAGGAAGAGACCGAGGCGAACCTAGGCCTTTTTCAGTCCGAACAATTCTGGCTTTTGCATATCGGCCATTTGCTGTTTGACGTCGCTGCCATCTGGTGTCGCATCGCTGTCGATCTCAAACCACTCTTCTTCGTACTTCAGGTAACCACCTTCGCCCTTGGCGGCCTTTTTCAAAGCCACATTGGCGCCCAGCGCGATGACTGCATCGCCCATTGCTACCTCTGGATAGCAACGTGGTTGGTTCTCTCTGTCCGGATTGCGAATGCAATAGGCCCAGTGTTCGATTTCTTCGCGATAGCCACGGCTTGGTGGACCTGAGTCAGCAGCTTTGGCTTCTTGAGCGGCGTAGTCACCACTGGCACTGGTATCGAGCGCGTAGTTGTCATCGGTTTTCTTGACACCCGCTTTACTAGCCGTGTCGCTGTTTCGATAAAGATACGCATCCGTTTCTTTCTCCAGAACCAATGTTCCTTTGCTACCCATGACGACTTCGCCCCAGCCACCGAACCCGTTGCCATTAATCGACGAGTAAGTAACCACAACTTTCTTGTTGGGGTCAGTTTCGTAGCCAGCAACGCCCGCTTTGTCCTTGGGATAATCGTTCACTCGGTCGTAGTATCCGACATCGAAAGTTTCAGAATACTCCGGCCCAGGGAATTCGAACATGCAGTAGACGTGATCGCCAGCTTCACGATCCACTGGCATGATGTGTCGCCCACCAACGGCGTGAACCGAAAGCGGATGAACTTTCTTTTTGTCTCCACCTTTCTTATTGTCGTCTTTCAGGGCGCTCAGGAAGATGCTGACAGCGTCCAACTGGTGCGACCCTAGCTCCGCCATCAGGCCGGCTCCAGTGCGTTCAAATAATCGCCAGCGATGGAATTCTTCCATTGCACCAAACATTCGGCCATCCACCTCAAACTTATCAGCGTAGCCAAAGTCTGCAGGGTTGATCGCTTTGTCAGCATCCCAAGCGGTCCACTGCGCGATTTGTGCGCGCCATTTTGCTTCGGATTCAATGTCCTTGGATGCAATCGCTTCGGCAAGTTTCTTTTGGCGATACTCTATATCCTTTTTGATTTTGTCAAACATTTTCCCGTTGGCCATTTTCTCGCCGCCCGGAATTGGCATCGACCAGCTATCACCACCGGGCAAATTACCACGGTGCCATTGCGCTCGAATGTGGTGGATCTGACCAAGCAATCCCCACTTGATCAAATTCACTGCATTGTCGTATTTGACGTTGTAGTGTCTTTGGTGGCCGGTGGCCAAGTGAATCGGATTGCCATTTTTGTCTCTTGACCCAGCAGCTATCCGCGCCATCGCTTTGCACTGCGCGACGTTATGCGCCATCAACTTTTCCGTCAACACGTGCAGTTTGCGTTCCATCGCCAGCGCGGCAACGGGTGCGTGCAACCACAGCGGCAGCGCGATAATCACCGCTTCGATATCTTTGTCATCCAGGCAGGCCATGATGCCACCATTGGTCGAATCGTAAACCTTGACCTCACGACGCGCTTCCGCCTCGTCCTTGTAGCCAGCGACCTTCAGCAAACCTGGGCGTCGCCCCAGCGCGGCGGGACTACTGCAGTCACCATGGAATGCACGATGCTGGCTGAATGGGCGGATGTCGCAAATCGCTTTGACATCGACGTACTCAGGGTTGCATCCGCCAATCAAAACGTTGCCTTCGTCGCCCGTTCCGATCACAGCAACGCGAACGGGATCTTGGACCTTGCCATACCCGAAATATGCGGCGCCCAGTCCGGCACCACTGACGACGCCTGCGGTTCCTAGTCCCCGTAAGAAATCGCGACGGTTCAGATCGTAGTAGCTTCCGACGGCGGAATAGTAGTTGTGTGCACCGACTTCGCGCTGATCGCTATCAAGCTTGTCTACCATTTGTAAATCCTCTTAATGAATGTGCGTCGCTAATCGACGACTTTGTTGTATTGGTGTTTGTTGTGATTCAATCGGATGCGGTGGGTTAGTCTTCCGAAGGTCCGCCGCCCCATGTCTTGCGAATGGTCATGTGTAAAAAGTAATCGAGCCCACCGAATCGACCGGCACCTGTGGCAGCCAAAACGAGACAAGCCATCGCTTCGACCAACTGGTAATAGGTCGACCCTGGTCCACTGGTCGGTGGAAACGAACTCAGGAATACAGAGCCAAGAAATCCAGCTGCCAGTAACGCTGCGGCCGGAGTGAATAACCCGAACAACAGGCAAGCACCGATCGCAATGTCGAAATAGGGAACGACCTCATTGAGCAAATTGGTGTCAATCCGCTTGAGTGGCTTCTTCGTCAATTGGATAGGCGGATTCTTGGCAATCTGTTCGCTGGTCGCGATGCCCTTCAAGGTCGCTTCATAGTTATCCCAGACACTTTCGATCTCTGCAAAGATCGGTGTCAGTTTCGCTTTGTTCTCTTTCTTGACCGTGGCAATTTGTTCGAGAAGGCCGCCACCAGAACGTCCCTTGTCGGCCTCCATTTCTTGGATTCGTTTCAGGCCGAGGTTGTACTCGCGAAGTTCATCTGCGTTCGTTTCGACGATATTGACGATCAGGGCCTCGGCATTATCGAGTGCCTTTTTGACCTCTACCTGTTGGGCTTTCTCAAAACCGTAGTGTTTGATCAATCGG
>CAYNNP010000110.1:16904-20935 GCA_964398215.1 uncultured Pirellulaceae bacterium
CGGAAATAAAACTATCTTCACTTAGTGTGGACTCCAAGAATGGTGGTCCCAAAACGATCGTTCGGGGGAGGGAGGGAAACCGAAGGCGCGTTTGCCGTAATCACAGATTATGGTAGCCAGCTGCCAAAACGCCAAGCGAAAGGACCATGCCGCGCCGAATTGGATGCCGAATTTTCCGGATCCTTGAACATCAGGGCCCAGATTTCGGGCACTTTTACCGATTGCGTGCGGAATCGCGCCAAACCTCACCATTTAACGCAGCCACGCTGGCGATGCGTTGTGACCCCAAAACACGGATTCAAATGGCCCAACATTGCCTGCCAATTGGGCAAGTCCACCAAGGCATGCGATTTTGCGACGCCAGACCTTCGACGGAAACGCTTCGCGCGTTCCACTGCGGACGGTACGCTTTGACAAACCGATCTGCCCAAGGATATCGCCCGTGACCGAAGCCACTGTAGCCGCCGCGACCCCACGACCATTTGTCCACCTTCACTGCCACAGCCATTACAGTTTGCTGGACGGTGCCGGTGACATCGGACGCTTGATCAACCGAGCTGTCGATCATGGCATGAATGCGCTGGCTCTGACCGACCATGGAAATCTGCATGGTGCGTTGGAATTCTACAACAAGGCGAAGGGAGCGGGCATCAATCCGATCATCGGGTACGAAGCCTACATCGCGCCGGGCAGTCGTTTCGATAAAGGCAACGCGGGTAGCAGCAAGGATGCCAGTTATCACCTCACGTTGTTGGCAAAGAATCGAATCGGTTTCAAAAATTTGATCAAACTTGCCAGCGCTGCGTCACTGGAAGGATTCTATTTCAAACCGCGAATTGACAAAGAGATCTTGGAGGCACATAGCGAGGGCATCGTGTGCCTGTCTGGCTGCGTGAGCAGTGAGTTCAGCCGAACAGTTTTGAAGGGTGTTGACACTGCTGAACACGAAAAGGAAGCTTGCGAAATCGCTTCCTGGTTTCAGAAAGTGTTTGACGATCGTTACTTCATTGAAATCATGAATAACGATCTTGATATCCAGCGCATGCAGCTTGAAGGCGCTGTTCACGTTGCCAACAAAATGGGCATCCCGCTAGTTGCCACGAGCGACACACACTACGTGGATCCAGAGGATGCCGAAGCACAAGACATTATGTTGTGCATCAACACGGGCCGTTTCCGAACCGACACGTCGCGCATGAAGATGGAGAATGATCAGTTCTTCTTGCGCAGTCCTGATCAGATGTACGAGAAGTTTCCGGGGCTGGAGGATGCTGTTTCTCGAAGCCAGGAAATTGCCAACACCGTCGATATCGATTTGGAACTTGGCAAATACTACTTTCCAAATTTTGACTGCCCGGATGAAAAGACACCCATCGTTTACTTGCGCGAACTGTGCGTGAAAGGTCTGCTGGAACGCTATGAAGGCGACGATGAGCGGATTATCGATGGTCAACTGAGCGATGAAGTCATTGCCCGATTGGATCGCGAATTGGGTGTCATCGAAAAACTGAATTACCCAACGTATTTTCTGATCGTTTGGGATTTTGTGATTCACGCAAAAGAAAAAGGCATCAATGCAACCGCGCGGGGCAGCGGTGTCGGAGCAATCGTTTGCTACGCGCTGTACATGTCACACGTCTGTCCGCTGCGGTATGACTTGCTGTTCGAGCGGTTCTTGGATGAGAGCCGAACAGAGCCGCCCGATATCGATATCGACTTTGAAAAAGAACGCCGGGTCGAAGTCATCGATTATGTTAAAGAACGTTACGGTCACGAAAACGTATGTCAGATCGGTACGTTCGGTACTTTGGCGGCCCGGGCTGCGATCAAAGACACTGGTCGAGCCTTGGGGATTCCGCTTGCGCGCGTGAATCAAGTCACGGAAATGGTTCCCGACGAACTGAAGATCACAATCAAGAAAGCGCTGCAAAAGAGCGCGGACTTGAAGGCTACGTTTGATGGCGATCCAGAGATCCGCGAACTGCTCAGCCTGGCAATGAAAATCGAAGGCCTCGCACGAAACGTTGGTACGCACGCAGCCGCCGTCGTGATCGCGGACAAACCTTTGACGGAATATGTGCCACTTGGCCGCGTTCCCGGCAAACAGGATGTGATCACCCAGTGGTCGATGAATGACGTCGAGGCATCCGGTTTGCTGAAGATGGACTTTCTGGGACTGCGCAACCTGACAATGCTCAGTCGCAGTGTCCAGCTGATCGAACAGACGACTGGTAAAGTCGTTGATCCGCTGAAGTTCCCGCTTGATGATCGCGAGACCTACGCGCTGTTGCAACGTGGTGAAACCAAGGGCGTTTTCCAGTTGGAATCTGGCGGGATTCGCGACCTGCTATTGCGGATGAAGCCCGACCATTTCACCGACATCATCGCGACCGCAGCCCTCTATCGACCTGGCCCACTGGAAGGCGGCATGGTCGACGATTACGTGAATATCAAACACGGACGACAATCACCCGAATACAAACACCCGTTCTTAAAGGACATCTTGGAAGAAACCAACAGCGTGATGGTTTACCAAGAACAGGTGATGCGGATCCTGAACCGACTCGGGGGCGTGCCGCTTGCCAAAGCGTACACGTGTATCAAGGCGATTAGTAAAAAGAAAGAATCGCTGATCAATCAGAATCGCGAGATCTTTTTGGCCGGTGCCGTGGAAAATGGGCTTGGCCAAAAAGATGCCGAGGACATCTGGAATCTGATCGTAAAATTCGCTGGCTACGGTTTCAATAAATCGCACTCGACCGCATACGCACTTGTCGCTTTCCAAACGGCCTACCTGAAAGCACACTATCCGGTCGAGTTCATGGCGTCGCTACTCTCGAGCGATATTTCAGGCCGAAACTTCAAACGCAAAGACGCCATGGTCGAACACATGGAGGACTGCGACCGAATGGGCATCGAAGTCGTTGCCCCGGATGTGAACACAAGCGGCGCAGATTTTACTGTCGAAGGAAAACAGATCTTCTTTGCACTTTCAGCGATCAAAGGCTGTGGTGGTGCCACCGGCGTTTCAATCCAAGAAGAACGCGAAAAGAACGGGCCCTTCAAAGATATTTTTGACCTGTGCGAGCGTGTTGACCCAAGCGCTTGTAACAAAAGCGCCGTAGAAACCTTGATCAAAGCCGGCGCGATGGACAGTTTCGGTGTTCACCGAAGCCAACTGCATGCCGTGATCGAACGCGCCTTCCAGTCTGGTGCTGCCGTCCAAGCTGACAAGCAGAGTGGACAAGGCAATTTGTTTGATGCGTTCGGTGGCGACGAGGCCGAGCAAGAATCGACTGCAGGAGTACCGCTTCCGGATATCGAAGAATGGCCGGATCGTGAGAAGCTTGGTTACGAAAAAGAGGTTCTAGGCTACTACTTGGATAGCCACCCGCTGGCCGAGTTTGAGCCTAAGTTATCGTCCTTCCGCACCCATACCTCTGACAAACTTTCTGACATCAAAGATCGTGGCGAAGTGATTGTTGGGGGCATGATCAGCTCGATTAAAATCGCACACACCAAGAACCCTAAACCCGGCGCTCCCAGCAAGTATGCAAACTTCGATCTCGAAGACATGCAGGGCGGTGTTCGATGCATCATGTGGCCAAAGCAATTCGCAGACTGGGGCGACCGTGTTGAACCAGATGCGATTGTGATTGCGAAAGCCAAGGTTGATCGGCGCGGTGGTGGCGATGAAGTGAATTTGGTAATCGATGAACTGATTCCACTTGGTGAACTCGATTCGCGATACACACACGGGATGCGGATTCGCATCGACGAAAGCGAACATGACGAGGCAACTGTGATTCGGCTGCGAGAAATCTTGCGTGGCTACCCAGGTCAACAGGAACTGTTGTTCACAATGTCGCTGAATGAAGGCGAAACGGTCTACCTAAAGAGCAATAAATTTCGCGTCAAAGTCAACGAAGAAATGCGCAGCCGTGTCGACGATCTATTGGGCCCCGGCCACTACAAACTGCTAATGAGCCGACCACGTTAGAAATAGTAAATGCCCACGTAGCGGAAGTCGT